>JASIAO010000063.1 GCA_030041955.1 Acidobacteriaceae bacterium
AGCTGCTCCGTGAGAACCCACAGCAGCACGACCAGGTAGCCGTAACGGACGAAGAAGTCGAGTGCGATGGGCATGGAGGGAACGCCTGGGGACTTCAGTATAGATGTGCTATGGGGTGCGAGGGAGCCGGGAAAAATTAGCAGCCGATACGAGGCGCCCTGCCGGATCATCCGGAGGAAAGGCAGAAACCTTCACCACAGAGAAAACAGAAAACGGAGAGAAATCAAAGGTTATGGCTGGTTGCTGAAGTCCACGTGGAGGCGGCGGCCCTGGGCGCTGCTTTCGCGGGCGAGCTCGATGAGGCGAGTGGTGCGCCAGGCCTGTTCGGGCCGGACGGCCAGCTCGGCCTTGCCGAGGAGCGCGTCGCGGACGTTGGCGTAGAAGCCGCGGTAGTCGCTTCTGGGCGTGGGAATGCGGCGGGAGGCGCACGGAATCCGGGCGTCGCCGCAGAGGGTCAATTCGCCCCAGGCGCTTTCCGGTTCGAGGCCGTAGGCCGGATCGTCGAAGGACATGCCGGATTTGATCTGATCTTCCTGGGGGTCGATGCCCCATTTGACGAAGCTGCCGCGGGTTCCGTGGATGACGTAGCGCGGGCCCGGGACGCAGGCGGTGAGGGTGGAACGGAGCAGCACGGACATGGGGTGAGGATGTTCGTATTTGAGGAAGATGTCCCATGCATCGTCGACCGCGGCATTGTCGCGCTCGATGCGCACGCTGGCGCGGATAGCGGCAGGATCGCCGAAGAGTTGCAGGGCCTGGTCGATGACGTGGGGGCCGAGATCGAAGAGGACGCCGCCGCCGGGGCCACCGTCTTCGCGCCAGACGTCGCGGCGCGGCTCGGGGCGGAAACGGTCGTAATGCGACTCGAAGGAGACGACGCGGCCGAGTTCGCCGGAGGCAAGGACCTGGAGGACGCTCTGGAAATCGCCATCCCAGCGGCGGTTCTGGTAAGCGGTGAGGAGCAGCTTGCGATGGCGCGCGAGATGGATGAGCTGAGCAGCTTCGTCAGAGGTGAGAGTGAAAGGCTTGTCGATGACGACGTGACGCTGCGCGTGCAGGCACTGTTTGGCCAGCTCGAAGTGGGAGTAGTTGGGCGTGGCGATGACGACGAGCTGGATGCCGACATTGGCGAGCATTTCGTCGACGGAGCGCGCGCACTGGATGTCGGGATACTGACGGCGGGCGTCATCGCCGCTGCGCTGGACGACGCATCTGAGCTGGAGGCCCGGAGTGGCTTCAACAACAGCGGTGTGAAAGACGCGGCCGGCGAGGCCAAAACCAACGACTCCAACCTGAATGGGTTCCTGCATAGGCAACATTATGACGGATGCAATGGAGCGGGCGTGAGCGCAGGGTGTTCGCAGGGCCCATGCATGCTGATATCCTTCGCCTCAGAACTACCTTCCCATGCTGCTGGAATTGCGAGCCGAGAACTACGCCGTCATCGACCACGCCATCGCCGGGTTTGGGCCGGGGCTGAACCTGCTGACGGGCGAAACCGGGGCGGGCAAGTCGATCCTGGTGGATGCGCTGGCGCTGCTGATGGGGCAGAAGGCGTCGACGGACCTGATCCGGCACGGGACCGACCGGGCGGTGCTTTCATGCGTGTTCGAGAGCACGCCGGGCGCGGAGGCGATTCTGGAAGCGAACGGGATCGACGCGGACGGCGGTGAGATTATCCTGCGGCGGGAGATCCTCGAAAACGGCAAGGGGAGGGTCTTCGTCAACAACCAGCCGGCCACGGTGGCGACGCTGCGGCAACTGGCGCCGGAACTGGCGCTGATCCACGCGCAGAGCGAGACGCTGTCAGGGTTCGACGGAGCGCAGCAGCGCGGATTGCTGGACCGTTTCGGGGGAATCGCGACGGAGGCGGTTGCGGAAGCGTTCGCGAAGTGGAGGGGCATCCAGGACAAGCTGGCGGAGCTGGAGCGGGACGAGCAGGACCGGCTGCGGCTCCAGGATCTGTGGAGCTTCCAGGCGAGGGAAATTCAGACGGCGGCTCCGCAGGCCGGCGAAGATGAGGCGCTGGAAACGGAAAAGCGGGTGCTGGCGAACGCGGAGAAGCTGCAGGCAGCAGCGGTGAGCGCGAACGATCTGCTGTATGAAGGCGACGGCTCGGCGGAGGCGGCTCTGGTGGGCGCGCAAAAACATCTGGAAGAGCTGGCCCGGTACGATGCGCAGTTTGCGGAGGCGGCGCAGCAAATTGCGTCAGCGCGGGCCGCGGTGGAGGATGTGGCGGCGACGGTGCGGGATTATGCGGATCGCATCGACGCATCGCCGGAGCGGCTGGCGGAGATCGAAGACCGGCTGGCGCTGCTGGACCGGCTGAAGCGGAAGTATGGAGCGAGGCTCGAGGAGGTAATCGCGTTTGGCGAGGAAGCGGCGCGGAAGCTGGCGGAAATCGAGAATCGCGATGAAATTTTGAGGGGGCTGCGGGGGGATTTGGAACGTGCGGCGCAGGCGTATGCGTCGGCGGCGCGGACGCTGAGCGCGGAACGAGCGGCTGCTGCGAAGAAACTCGAGAAGCTGGCAGAGACGCAGATCAACGATCTGGCGATGAAGGCGCGGTTCTCAGTGGCGGTGACAGCGAACGAGGATCAGGCGACCTGGACGGCACATGGGTGGGACGCGGTGGAATGCCGGATTGCGACGAATGCGGGAGAGCCGATGAAGCCGCTGGACGAGATTGCGTCGGGCGGGGAGATGTCGCGGGTGCTGCTGGCGCTGAAGGTCAGCGTGGAGGATGGCGCGAATCGTAGTCGCGCGCGGAAGGTGCAGGTTCCGCGGACGCTGGTGTTCGACGAGATCGACATTGGGATTGGCGGGCGCGCGGCCGAGGCGGTGGGGCAGAAGCTGAAGGCTCTGTCGCGGGTGCAGCAGGTGCTGTGTGTAACGCATTTGCCGCAGATCGCAGCGTTCGCGGATCAGCATCTGGCCATCGAGAAGCAGGAAAAGCAGCGGCGCACGCAGACCACGGTGCGGCTGCTGACGCCGCAGGAGCGCGCGGAGGAGATTGCACGAATGATCTCGGGAGCGACGGTCACGGAGACGTCGCTGCGGCACGCGGAGCAAATGCTGAAGACGAGCCAGTGATCGAAGCGGCGGTACTCCCGGAAGCGTATCGACCCGGTGTGGCATCCTGTTAAACAGATGGTTCCGGAGCGTACGCATCATCGGCTTTCGTTTGAGCGCACCATTGCCAGCGCGCGCGAGACGATGGTGCTGAACGAAATCGCGCGGCTGGCCATCGACAGCTTCCGCACGGCTAAACTGCGTTTCGTGCTGACCTCGCTGGGGATGGCGATCGGGACAGCTTCCGTGATCCTGGTAGTGTTTATCTCGGCGACAGGGCGGGACTACATCCTGAACGAGATTCAGGGAATCGGCACGAACATGGTGGAGCTGGAATACGCGGGCGGCGGCTCCGGCACCGTGAACGCGAACCAGACGGACTTTCTCACCTTCGACGACGAGCGGGCGGTTGACGAGCAGGTTCCGGCGGTCGCGGCGTCGTCGGTGGTGCTGGACATGCACCAGAACATCAGCTTCGGCGGCGGCGTGACCAAGGAAGTGCTGGTGCTGGGCGTGGAGCCGCAGTACCGGTACGTGCGCAATCTGGTGCTGCTGGCGGGGCGCTTCTTTGACGACGAGGACGAGACGACGCACACGCAGGTGGCCGATGTGACCGAGCCCTTTGCGACGGCGATGTACGGGAGCGAGGCCGGCGCGATGGGGCGGACGTTCCAGATCAGCGGGATTCCCTTCACGATTATCGGTATTTTCAAGGAACGCGTGGACACGTTTGGGGAATCGGAGATCGCGAACCAGACCATTTTGATCCCGTACTCGGTGGGACGGTACTTCACGGGCACCGACAACGTGAAGCAGATTTATTTTTCGATCCGCAACCAGAGCGACGTGGAGGATGCGGCCAGGCAGATTGTGGCGGTGGTGCACACGCGGCATCAGCCGGCCTCGGTGTACACGACGATGACGCTGACGGCGCTGATTACGACGGCGAGGGTGGTGTCAGAATATCTGTCGCTGATGCTGCTGCTGGTGGCCGGGGTCACGCTGGCGGTGGGCGGGGTGGGCATCATGAACATCATGCTGGCCACGGTGCGGGCGCGGACTAGGGAGATCGGGATCCGCAAGGCGCTGGGGGCAACGCGGCGCGAGATCAAGCTGCAGTTTTTGATGGAAGCGCTGTTCGTCTCGCTGTTCGGCGGCCTGATCGGGGCGTTAATCGGGATGGGGATACCGTTTTCGATCCGCTTCTTTACCGAGTATCACGTCCCGGTTTCGGGGTGGTCGGCAGTGGTCGGGCTAGCCGCGTCAGCGACGGTTGGCATTATCTTCGGGACGTTGCCGGCCAATCGCGCCGCGGCGATGGATCCGATTGAGTCGCTGCGATACGAGTGAGCCAGGCGGCAGGGATAGAGTGTAGGGTGTAGGGTGTAGCACGCCGTGCCCTATACCCTACACCCTCGTCTTTTGCTATTGCAGGTGGACGCCCTTCGGGACAACGGTGATGGCCAGTTCCATCTGCGTGCCGTCGGGGACGTGGACGTTGCGGCCGCTGGAGAGGAACGTGGCCGATGTGGACTGGTGGATGTCGCTCTTGAGCATCACGCCAGGGACGCCGTGATTCGGCGACTGCGGCTGAGGGCTTTGGCCCTCGGGCACGTTCGTCGGCTGTGGCTGAGGAGCGGAGGACTGAGCTGTGTCGCCGCCGCCGGACCGAGCAGATCCACCGCCAGAGGGCATGGGCGCACCGCCGCCTGAAGGCATTGGGGCGCCCGCCGGCATCGCGCCGCCGCCCTCGTCAGACATCATGACGGGTTCGGCGATGGCCACGACCGTGGCTTTGATGGGTAGCACCTGACCATCCTTCAGCTTCGCCTGATCGAAGGTGACCACCATGGTGGAGTTGCTGTGATGCTCCGATGCCTGGACCTGATCGACGTGGCCCTCGAGAACGGTGTTCTTCGGAAGCGTGGGCTCATCGGGAATCTCCACATTGGCTTCCAGTTTGGCTTTGACGGGCTCGCCCTGCTTCGCCTTTTTCGCGTCGAGCGTGCTGTCGAGCGTGGCGCGGGCAGGCACGAGCTGGATGTTGCGCGGGGTGGGCTGCTGAGCGCCATTGACGGCGGCGCTGGTGTTTTGCGCCCAGCCTGATGAGGCCATGGCGGACGCCACAGCGATGGCCGCTCCCGCGGCCAGAAACACGCATACTTGTGCACGCATAGAAATCCCTCCTGCTCGTGCGCAGCACAGAATTACCCCTCTCAGGAGGGGACGCGATGCAGGCGGAGGAGCGTTGCCCGCGCGCTGATAAACTGGAGAAGAAGCGATGGTCCCCACAACTCATCGAAATCGCGGCATGTTCTTGGATTGGAAGGCTCTCCTGGCCTTGCCCGATCAGCAGCGGCTTTCGCTGCGCGCACGCTGAACGACCGCTTCATACGCGTCCGCCGTATTCCCTGACTTTTTCTTCCCTGAGAGGTTCCTTGAGCAAGATACGCAATATCGCCATCATCGCGCACGTCGACCACGGCAAGACCACGCTGGTGGACGGGCTGCTGCGCCAGGCGGGAACGTTCCGCGCCAACGAGGCCGTGGCCGAGCGGGTGATGGACTCGAACGAGCTGGAGCGCGAGCGCGGTATCACCATCCTCGCGAAGAACACCGCGGTGTTTTATCACGGCGAAAAGATCAACATTGTCGATACGCCGGGCCACGCCGATTTTGGCGGCGAGGTGGAGCGCGCGCTGAAAATGGTGGACGGAGTGATGCTGCTGGTGGATGCGTCGGAGGGTCCGCTGCCGCAGACGCGCTACGTGCTGTCGAAGGCGTTGGAGGCGCGGCTGCCTCCCATTCTGGTGATCAACAAGATCGACCGTCCCGACGCGCGGGCGCAGGAAGTGCTGAACGAGGTCTACGACCTGTTCATCGATCTGGATGCGACGGAAGACCAGCTGGAGTTTCCGGTCCTGTACACCAACGCAAAGCTGGGGCAGGCGAGCACGGATCCGGCTGTGCCGGGCGAAACTCTGCAACCGCTCTTCCAGGCGATCCTCGACACGATTCCGCTCGGCAAGGGCGATCCGGAGGGCGTGCTGCAGGTGCAGGTGGCTAATCTGGATTACTCCGATTACCTGGGACGGCTGGCGATTGCACGGGTATATCAGGGGACGCTGCGCACCGGCGACGAGGTTGCGATTTCAAAGCGCGACGGATCGATCGAGAAGACCCGGATCACGAAGCTGTTTTCGTTCAGCGGGCTGAAGCGCGTGGACATCGAGGCCACGGAGATCGACGACATCGTGGCCGTGGCGGGCGTGGAGGGGATCACGATCGGGGAGACGATCACGAACGTGGACAATCCTGCACCGCTGCCGGCGATTGTGATCGACGAGCCGACGATTGCGATGCAGTTTTCGGTGAATAACTCGCCGATGGCCGGGCGTGAAGGCCAGTGGGTGACGTCGCGAAATCTGAGAGAGCGGCTCGAGAAGGAGCTGCTGACGAATGTGTCGATTCGCGTGGAAGAGACGGGCAGCCCGGACAGCTTTAAGGTGCTGGGGCGCGGAGAGCTGCAGCTTTCGATTTTGATCGAGATGATGCGCCGCGAGGGCTACGAACTGATGGTGGGGCGGCCGGAGATTGTGACGCGCGAAGTGGACGGCAAGATGATGGAGCCGGTGGAGCACCTGACCATCGACGTGCCGGAGAACTTTGTCGGGGTGGTGATCGAGCGGCTGGGGCCGCGGCGCGGCGAGATGGTGAAGATGCATAACCACGGGTATGGGCGCGTGCGGCTGGAGTTTCGGGTGCCATCGCGCGGGCTGATCGGGCTGCGCGGCGAGCTGCTGACGGATACGCGCGGAACCATCGTGATGAATTCGCTCTTCGACGGGTACATGCCGCACCAGGGGCAGATTCCGCAGCGTCCGACGGGGGCGCTGGTGGCGGACCGGCCGGGGGTGACGACGGCGTACGCGCTGGAGGGCCTGGAAGATCGCGGGGTGCTGTTCACGCCGCCGGGCGTGGAAGTGTACGAGGGGATGATCATCGGGGAGCACTCGCGGGACAACGATCTGGACGTGAACGTGGTGCGCGAAAAGAAGCTGACCAACATGCGCGCGTCGACGGCGGACGAGGCGATCCGGCTGGCGCCGCCGCGGCTGCTGAACCTGGAGCAGGCCATCGAATTCATCGCGGACGACGAGATGGT
Source organism: Acidobacteriaceae bacterium (assembly GCA_030041955.1). Taxonomy (GTDB): domain Bacteria; phylum Acidobacteriota; class Terriglobia; order Terriglobales; family Acidobacteriaceae; genus Palsa-343. The sequence continues at coordinate 7,238 of JASIAO010000063.1, forward strand.
GGAGGTGACGCCGAAGTCGCTGCGGCTGCGGAAGAAAATTCTGCAATCGAACCGGCGGCCGCGCAGGAATGCTGCGGTGACGGCGTAACCATGCGTGTATGAGTGCCGGTTTCACGTATAGTGCAGGCGGGCGCACACAGAATCCTTTCGGAAGACCTGAATCCAGGCCAGCAGATACTGGGCTTACGCATCGAGAATCCGTTCAAAACCAACTGAAATGAAAAAGGCCGAGCCCTGGCGCTCGGCCTTTACTGTCCGGCGGGGAGCTACGCGGCTTTTTCGGCCTGCGGGTTCACGCGGTTGGAAATCTGCGTCAGCAGATGGTCGGCGTGGCCCTCTTCCTTGAGCGTCTTGTCGAGCAACTCGGCATGCTTTGTTTCGCCGAGAATCTCCGCCCAGTGGCGGACGGCGCCGTAGCAGGCGATCTCATAATGTTCGACGCGCTGGCCGGCGGAGATGAGGGCGGCGTCGCGGACGTCGTTGTCGGCAGCGTCCCTGACCATGTCCTCGGTTTCCGTCACCAGAGCGGCCATGACCTTGCACTTGTTGGTGGTTGCTTCGCCGACGGAGGCGTTGAGGATTTGCTCGAGACGCATCACCTGCTCGCGGGTTTCCTGCAGGTGCGACTGGAAGGCCTGCTTGAGCTGGACGTCGGTGGCCTTGTCGATCATCTTCGGAAGAGCTTCGGTGATCTGCTGCTCAGTGGAGAGGAGCATCTGCAACTGGTTGATGTAGAGCTTGCGGAGATTGTCGAGGTTCGCGGAAAAAATCTTCATCGTGATCTCCTTGTCTGTGTGTGAGATTCCGGGCGCGCGTCTGCACGTGAGACGCTGCGCTTGCATGCGATTTGGGTTCCTTCTTTGTGAGATGCGGGAGCGAGGAAGGATGCTGGCCTGCCACCCCATCGCGCAAGCTCGCCGGCGGCCCCGGATTACCACCCCGTCGCGCCAACTTCGGGCGCGGTGATGGCTTTCATCTCTCGCTCCTTCAGTTGTGTGGGATAGGCGTGCGTGCGCAGAAGGGACCGGGCCCCTTGCAGCTTGCCGGGAAAATGGGTTGCGCACTACCGGGTTGGATGCGAGGCCGTTCGCGACGGGAAGCCGGACTGAGAGAGGCGGTGAAAATTTCCGTTGACAGACTTTCCATCGCAAGATACATTGCATTGCATAGTATATGGCCAGACACGAACAATCCGCTTCCGCTGAGCGCTGGGAAGCCCAGCTGCGCAAGGGCGCGCTTGAAATGGCCATCCTGGCCGCGCTCTGGAAAGGCCGCGCGTACGGCCTCGAGATCATTCGCCTTCTGGAGAGCCAGTCGCAGCTGGTGCTGGCGGAAGGCACGATTTATCCGATCCTCAGCCGGCTGAAGAACGACGGTCTGCTGACCTCGGAATGGGTGGAGGCGGAGGCGGGACATCCGCGCAAGTACTATGCGCTGACCCAGGCGGGCCGCAGGCGGCTGACCGCGATGGCGGAAGCCTGGGTTGGCTTTTCCCGTGGGCTCGGGCGGCTGATCGCGCCGGTGCTCCAGAAACAGGAGGCAGCTCCATGATGAACGAAACACCGATGAACCGGTATCTGGCCACGCTGCGCGGCAGCCTTGGCCCGCTCACGCTGGCTGAGCGCGAGGAAATCCTGCGCGAAATCGCCGCGCACATCCGCGACTCTGCCGAGCAATCGGGAGCTTCGGTCGAGGGTGTTCTGGAGCGGCTGGGGCCTCCGGAAAAGCTCGCCGCCGAATATCGCGATGGGTTGCTCATCCGCCAGGCGAGCCACAGCTTTTCCCCGCTGGTGCTGCTGCGCGCCATGCTGCGCCTGGCTGCCAAAGGGGTTTTCGGGATGCTGGTCTTCCTTTGCGCGCTGTTCGGCTACGTGACGGGCGGCGCCGTCATTCTCACTGCGTTCGTCAAGCCCTTTCTGCCCACGCACGTCGGATTTTTCTGGGGCCCGAACAACTACGGCTTCGGCCTGTTGTTCCCCGAACCCGCCGGACAGCGCGAGTTGCTGGGCTCATGGTATATCCCGGTGGCGCTGGTGTTTGGGAGCCTGCTGCTGGTGGCGACCACCTGGGCTATCCGGCTCTTCCTGCGCGCATCGCAGCGTCTCCAACTCAGACTCGGGAGTCCACGCTCCACGGTTTTTCCCGCGGTTCTGGCGGTCGCCCTGCTGGGGCTGGGCGGCCATGCAGCGTCGGCTCAGGCGACTACGTCCACCGTGGCCGGCGACTGGAAAGGGATGCTGAGCGTTCAGGGGCAGGAGCTGCATCTGGCGCTGCACCTCAGCATCGGCCCTGATGGCAAGCTGGCGGCGAAGCTTGACAGCGTCGACCAGGGAGCGATGGGCATCCCGTGCAGCGATGCGGCGCTCAACGGAGCTGCGTTTTCGTTTAGCGTGCCGGCGATCCAGGGGCATTACGAGGGCCGTCTGAGCGCGGACGGGTCCACTATTGCGGGGACATGGTCGCAGGGATCCGCGTCGCTGCCGCTGGCGTGGACGCGCGGCAGCGTGGCCGCTCCGGACCGGCCGCAGGAGCCCAGGGGGCCGTTTCCGTACGCCCAGGAAGAAGTCACCGTGGTGAATGAGGCCGCGAACGTGCGCCTTGCGGGCACCCTGACCAAACCGAATGGGCCGGGGCCCTTCCCCGCGGTCTTTCTCATCACCGGCTCCGGGCCGCAGGATCGGGACGAGACCGTGTTCGGGCACAAGCCGTTCCTGGTTCTTGCGGATTACATGACTCGACGCGGCGTGGCCGTGCTCCGCGTCGACGACCGGGGAACGGCGAAGTCCACCGGCGATTTTCGCTCCGCCACTTCGCAGGACTTCGCCGGGGACGCTTTGGCCGCAGTCGAATTTCTGAAGGCCCGCAAGGACGTCGATCCCGCGCACATTGGGCTGATCGGGCACAGCGAGGGAGGCATGATCGCGCCGATGGTCGCGGTGGAATCGCGCGACGTGGCGTTCATCGTGCTGATGGCCGGCCCCGGGGTTCCGGGCGACGTGCTGCTGCCGCAGCAGGTCTACCGCGGCGCGCTGGCCGAGGGCGCGTCAGAGGAAAAAGCCGCGCAGGAAGCCGACGAGGAAGCCGCCGAGCTGCATATTCTGGAGAGCGAGCCCGACCCGCAAAAGGCTCTGGCCGAGATGCAGGCCCGAGCCAGGAGCGAGGAGGAGAAGCAGCAACTGGCGGCGCAGGCGCGCTCGCTCACCTCTGCCTGGTTCCGTTTCTTTGTGGCCTACGATCCTTATCCCACGTTGAAGAAGGTCACCTGCCCGGTGCTGGCGCTGAGCGGCTCGAAGGATTTTCAGGTTCCGGCCGATCTGAACCTGCCGTTCATCCGCACAGCGGTCGAGTGGAATCCGCGCTCCAAAGTGGTGGAAGTGCCCGGTGTGAATCACCTTTTCCAGGACGCGACGACCGGGGCGGAGAGCGAATACGTGAAGATTCCCGAAACCATCTCGCCGAAGGTGCTCGAGACAATCGGGGATTGGATCAGCCAGCAGATTAGCCAGACCAGCTAAACCATGCGGGCGAATTTCTGGCGGCGGACTTCCCACTCGTCGGTGGAGAAGAGGCGCGGGCCGACTTCGATGAGGCGCGGGACCATGTTGAAGATGGCGACGGGATTCCAGCGGCGGCCGTCGCGGGTGCGAAAGCCTTTCTCATTGAGGTCGCTGGCGATGCTGGAGAAGGGGAAATCCTGGACGAGCATCTCCATCATCTGCAGCAGGGCCTGGTTTTCCTGGGGCTCGACCTCGAGGCGCTGGCAATCGTCGGAGATGCGCAGGCCGTAGGGGATCTCTTCAGGCCACGCGCCTTCGACGGGCTTTTCGGAGTCGGGGAGCTCGCGGCGCCACTCGATGGAGACAATCTGCCAGCCTGCCGCGGCTCGCTGCCGGAGGATTTCCTCGCTGAAGGGACCGGAGATGACGTCGCGCATCCGCTCGAAGTGGGCCATGAGGACGCTCCTGTACTGGCGCGGTTGAGCAGCACGCAGGATACCACTTCAAATGAGCGGCTAAAGTGCTGGAAATGCAAGGACGGGCCGCAGGATGATGACGGCGCATGGCTTGCGGGAATGTCCGTTCGTGAGGGAGGGTGTCCGCAAACGAACGCGTTCAGGCTACTGGTCCTGGACCTGAAGGGTGAGGACCTGCTGGCCGGTGACGACGGCGTCCATGGGCATGGAGACCATGGGCAGGGCGGATTCGCCATTGAGGGCCATGCCGCGATTCTCGCGGAGAGGCGCGAGCACATTGGCGTAGGAGAGCGGGATAGCGGAGAGGGTGCGGCCGTCGACCGCGGCCTGAGCCTCGGGCGCGAGGAGGGTGACGTAGAGGCGGTCGCTGGGGTGGGCGCTGTTGAGCTCAGCGATGGTCTCGGAAATGTTGAGCGACTGGGCGCGCAGCTGCGGCGGCTGCAGCAGGCGGTCGAGGGTTGCGCCGTCGCTGACGAGGAGGCGGACCGGGCCGGCAGAGAGGTTGGCGGGGAGGGTGACGGGGATGCGCACATTGCGCGGCTCGCCATGCCAGGGCAGGAGGGTCGCATTCACCGTGACCGAGTCGCCGGCGTGCAGCAGCGTGCGGCTGACCTGGGCGCTCTCGATCTCCGCGGTGAGGCGGCGGGGAATGGCGGCGACGTCGAGCTCCACGCTTTCAATGGGAGTGCGCCGCGCGGCATTGTCGTAAAGCTTTGTGAAGCGTTCGCCGAGGGCGAGAGCGGTGAGGATGTTGGCGGGGATGTTGTCGGTGGGGGCGACGAGGTTATCGATGTTCACGGAGGGATAGCCGGTGAGCTTGACGGTTCCCTGGACGCGATAGGTGGTGAGGGCGGAGTAGGCGTTCTGCTGCATCAGCCCCTGAAAGACGGCGACCATGACGGCGGTGGGGGTGATCTGGGGCTGATCCACAACCTCGAAATGGAGGGCCTGAGACTGGTCGGGCTGGCCATCGGCGACGCCGTCCCGGGTGACACGGAGGGTGACGGGGATCATGCGGGCGGGACGGCCGAAGACGCCCATGATGGCGGACTGGCGGTCCTCAGTGATGGAGCCGATGGTCTGGGTGGTGTTGATGATTTTGAAGGAGTCGTAGGGTGACGGCAGCGTCGCCAGGACTTCGGCCTTGGTCATGGGCATCGAAACCGGGCCGAACTGGGTGATGGGATGGCCGCAGGCGAGCATCTTCTGCGGATCGACGTAGGTGACGGTGCAGGTGGCGGCGATGTCGAGGTCGCCGCGCACGAGGACGGCGCTGACCGCGGAGCCGGGGACCAGCGGGCCCTGATTGGGATCGTCGCCGGCGGAGCCGCCGATGCCCTCGACGGGCATAAGGCCGGCGGGGGCGTGTTCTTTCCAAAGCTGGAGGGCCGCGGGACTGAAGCCGCTGAAGATCAACGGGGTATCCATGGGCTGGATGAGCGGCTGGGACGTGCCGGGGGCGCTGACGGCGGTCTGATCGCTGAGGGCAGCGGGTTCGGGCGTGTCGGCGGCGACTTCTTCTTCGGGAACGGAGGGCTGATGCTCGACGCCCAGCATCTGCTCGATGGGAGTGATGCCGGCGATGGGCTCCTTGCTGAACATGCCGATGCGGTAGGAGAGCGCGCCGACGAGACGGCCGTCGATGTAAACAGGGCTGCCGCTCATGCCGGCGACGACGCCGGTGTAATTGGGCTTCGCGCCTTCGAGGCGGGCGAGGATCATGTCCTGACGCGGGCCAATGGCGTTGTGCAGGACGCCCAGGATCTCGACGCCCATAGGCTCGGGTTTGGAGCCTTCAAAGACGGTCCAGGCGACGCCCTGCTGGCCGCGATGAATCTGGCTGAGGGGGAAGAATTTGGTGACGGCGGGCGGAGCAGGGGGTAGTGGGGCGACCGGGACGGTCGGAGCCGCGGAGTCCGGAGCCTGCGCGAGGAGCACGCAGCCGGAGGCGAGGAGCAGCGCGGCTGCGGCTGCTCTGCGGATATCTTTCAGGCCTTTTCGCACGTCCATAGACTAAGCTTGTTCCGCGCTTGTCGCCAAGGTGCGCGCGGCTCGACAATGATTCAAGAGGTTTTTGCCATGAGGGTCACACGGTGCGGAGTTTCGGTACTGGCTGCCGCCGCCCTGTTGTACATTCAGACGCTGTTTCCGGTGAATTTGTTACACGCGCAGTCGGATGGGTCGGGTCAGCAGACGAGCCAGCAGCAGAATCAGCAACAGGGCCAGCAGCAGAATCAGCAGCAGAATCAGCAGCAGCAGACGGATCAGAGCACGCCTGCGGCGGGAGGACCGGGGAACGATAACGGGCCCATCGCGATTCCGAAGAAGGCTCCGGCGCCTCCGCCACCGCCCCCGCCAACAACCATCAAGAATCCTCCTGGGCTGGAGAACTACTCGCTGCGCGTGAATGTGCCGGTGGTGAACGTGGACGTGGGCGTGCTGACGGAAAAGACGCACCAGTTCATTCCGAATCTGCAGGAAGACAATTTCCGGGTCTTCGAGGACGGAGTGCCGCAGCAGATTATCGGGTTCCGGCAGGTGAAGGCCCCGATTACAGCGGTGCTGCTGCTGGAGTTTGCGGCCAACAGCTACCAGTTCATTTTCGACATGTGGAACGCGGCCGTCGCGTTTACCCAGCAGCTGCAGCCACAGGATTATGTCGCGGTGGTGACCTACGACATGCACACGAACATCCTGACCGACTTCACGCAGAACCGGATGGTGATCCAGCAGGCAATCCAGTCGCTGCAGATTCCGACGTGGGACGAGACCAATGAATTCGACGCCCTGTATGAGACCCTCGACCGGCTCACACGGATCGATGGCCGCAAATACGTCATCCTCGTTTCATCGGGGCGCGACACTTTCTCCAAGATCACGCTGGACAAGATGCTGGAGAAGATCAAAGAAACGCCGAACGTGACCATCTTCTCGATCGCCACGGGCGGAGCGGGGGTGATGGGCGGGGGCAACTTCGCCAGCGGGCGGATGAACAGCATCTCGATGCTGCAGGCGCAGAACGAACTTCAGACCTTCGCGCGAATGACCGGAGGCATGTATTTTGAACCGCGCTTCGATGCGGAGTTCCCGGAGATCTTCACCCAGATCAACGAATCGATCCGAAATCAATACCAGATCACCTACAAGCCGAGTAATCCGAAGATGGATGGGACGTACCGGCGCATCCGCGTGGAGCTGGTGGACAACGAGGGACATCCGCTGCGGATGGTGGACGAGAAGCACAAGCCGGTGAAGTACGATGTGATCGCCCGGGATGGGTATCGCGCGCGGCAGGAAGTGCAGTAAGGCAGGGTACAGGGTACAGGGTGCAGGGTGTAACGCCTGTGCTTCTGATCCACAGAAAGCTTTCACTACGGAGAGCGCAGAGGACCAGAGGGCTGAATTCTGTTTTGGGGGCGTGAGGCGACTCAGCTCCTGCTGGATGAGTGAGGCTGCGGCTGGAAGACGAGGCAGGGTTTCTCCGGCACCCTGTAGTCTGACATCGACCTATGGAGCCGTTACTCGTTGCGTTGCCGGGACCGACCGGCAGCGGGAAAACCGCGCTGTCGCTGAGGCTGGCGCAGCGGTTCGGCGGAGAGATCGTCAGCTGCGACTCGGTGGCGGTTTACCGGGAGATGGAGCTGGGCACGGCGAAGCCGACGGCGGCGGAGCGGCGGCTCGTGCCGCATCATCTGATCGACGTGCTGCCGCCGGACCATTTCTGCACGGCAGGGGATTACAGCCGCATGGCGCGGGAGGCGCTCGCGGAGATTGCCGCGCGCGGGCGTTTGCCGATTGTGACCGGGGGAACGGGGCTGTATCTGCGGGCGCTGCTGGATGGGCTGTTCGCGGGACCGCAGCGGTCGGAGGAGTTGCGAGCGCGGCTGCGGCGCAGCGCCGAGCGACGGGGCAGCGGTTGGCTGCACCGGGTGCTGGAGAGGGTGGATCGCGGCGCGGCGGATCGAATCCACAAAAACGATGAGCCGAAGCTGATCCGCGCGATCGAGGTGTGCCTGACGACGCGGCAGCCGCTGAGCGAGGCGTGGGCTGCCGGACGGGATGCGCTGAAAGGATTTCGGATACTGCGGATCGGGCTGGATCCGCCGCGGGCATTGCTTTACGAGCGGCTGGATGCGCGGGCGCAGGCGATGTTTAGGGCGGGACTGGTGGAGGAGATGCGCGGGCTGATGGCGTGCTATGGCGAATCGCCGCGGGCCTTCGATTCGCTGGGATACCGGCAGGCGCGGGCGGTGATCCGCGAAGAAATGAGCGAGGCGGCGGCGACGGCGGCGACGGCGCAGGGACACCGCAACTACTCGAAGCGACAGATGACGTGGTTCCGGCGCGAGCCTGAGGTGCACTGGCTGCGGGGATTCGGTGACGACGCCGCCGTGGTGGAGCAGGCAATTGCGCTGATCGAAGGCAATTTGTGAGCGCCTCCGTTACATATCGCGCGCGTGAAGCGGCGGAGCGCGGCGAGCCTGTGCGGGCCAGGCTACGAACGAACTTCCAGACGAACTTGCGCAGGTCGGCATGGCTGCTGCTGCTGACGGCGGCGGTGTTGCTGGTGGATGGGTTCCATCCCTTTGCGGGCGACGCGGGGATTTATGTGGCTGCGGTGCGGCATGCGCTGGATCCATCGCTGTATCCGGTGAATGCGCTGTTCGTGACGGCCTTCAGCCGGTACTCGATTTTCGCGTGGGCGATGGCGGAGGCGGTGCGCCTGACGCATCTGCCGCTCGAGTGGGCGTTGCTGGCGGCGCATGTGCTGTCCATTTTTCTGTTTCTGGCGGCGAGCCGGGCGGTGGCGGTGCGGCTGTTTACGGAGGAGCGGGCAAGGGGTTGCGCGGTGGTGCTGGCTGCGGCGTGCTTCACGCTGCCGGTGGCGGGGACGGCGCTGCCGCTGATGGATCCATATGTGACGGCTAGATCGTTTTCGACGCCGTTGTGCCTGCTGGCTGTGGCGGCGTGCCTCGATGGCACGTGGCTGCGCACGATGGCGTGGCTGGCGCTGGCGATGATGGTTCATCCGCTGATGGGGGCGTACGCAGTCGCATTTGTAACATTGTGCGCGGCCGTGCGGGCTGGAAGGACGCGGCTGGCGATTGGACTGTGCGCGGTGGGGATTGCGGCGTGCGGCGCGGCGTTCGCGTGGGCGCATGGGATGCCGGTGTCGCCTGGGTATCGGGAAGCAGTGGAACTGGCGCCGCGGTCGTTTCTGTTTTTGTCGAGATGGCGATGGTATGACGTGCTGGGTCTGGCGATGCCCCTGCTGCTTTTCGGGATTGCGGTGTGGAAGCTGCGAATTGCGAGCCGGCAGCGCGCAGTGTGCGTGGCGTGCGTGCTGATGGGGAGCAGCAGCGTCGTGGTCGCTGCGTTTCTTGTGCCGGCGACAGGAGCGTATTTGCTCGTGCCGCTGCAGGTGCTGCGCAGCTTTCACCTGATCTATGCGTTGGGCGTGATTTTGTGCGGAGGAGTGCTTGCAGCGCTGATGAAGAGATCACGGATTGCCGGATTTGCGCTACCGGCGCTGGTGTTCGCGGGCATGTTTGCGGCGCAGGAGGCTGCGTGGCCTGGGTGCAGGCATGTGGAGTGGCCGGGCGCGAGGCCGACGAACGGGTACGAGCGGGCGTTTCTGTGGGTGCGCGGTAATACGCCGCAGGATGCGGTGTTCGCGTTCGATCCGCGACTGGATTACCTGCCGGATGAGGACGAGCAGGGGTTTCGCGCGATCGCCGAGCGGGATCAACTGGCGGATGATAAGGACGCCGGAGTGGTCGCTGAGGTTCCGGCACTGGCGGAGCGATGGGCTGCGCAGCGGAACGCGGAGTTGCACGTGGACAAGAGGACGGATGCCGAGCGGGTGAAGGCGCTCGCGCCGCTGAGAGCGGCGTGGTTGCTGCTTCCGCCGGATGCGGCGACTGAGTTTCCATGTCCCTACCGGAACCGCGTGGTGATGGTATGCCGGATGAGCCGGTGACGCGCCGGACAATCCGGCGTCGGCAGAATTTGCCGGATCGACTGTGGAAAATCTCCTATAAGTGCGCGAGGGAGGAAGGCTCCCGCTGTATCTTCCGGATCGAGTGCGGCTGGACAGGAAGATATGAAAGAATAGCGCAAATGTTATTGCGAAGCGCCAGGAAAGGTTTGGCCAGTTATCCGAAAGATTGAGTGGGAGAGTGAGTCTGAGGCGCGTGAGTGCCTGATTCCAGCGAGAGAACCGGCGCAGGATACGCGGGAGGAGCAGGGAATGGTGGTAGAAATGCGGACTTATAAGACGAAGCCTGGCCGCCGCGCTGAGTTTCTGGAGATATTCTGCCGCAAGTCTGTGCCGGCGCATGAAGAAATTGGGATGAAGATACTGGGTCCGTTTCTTTCGGTGGAAGATCCGGATGCATTTTTCTTCATGCGCGGATTTCCCGACCTGGCTTCGCGAGAGCCGATGAAGGCGAAGTTCTATGAGGGCGATTTGTGGCGGACGGAGCTGGAGCGCACGTTGATGCCGATGCTGGACCGTTTCGATGTGGCGCTGGTGGATGATCCGGAGGAAAAGATCTGCTGGTAGAGGCGCGGGAATGATCGGTTCCGCGCGCTCTAGTGCCGGAAATGACGCATGCCGGTGAAGACCATGGCGAGGCCGAGGCGGTCGGCGGCGGCGATGACGTCGGTATCGCGAACGGAGCCGCCGGGCTGGATGACGGCGGTTGCGCCGGCTTCAGCGACGACTTCAAGCCCATCAGGAAACGGGAAGAAGGCATCGGAAGCGGCGACGCATCCGGCGAGCGGGAGCACCGCCTTCATGGCGCCGAAGCGGGCCGCATCGACGCGGGACATCTGGCCGGCGCCAACGCCGAGCGTCTGACCGTCGCGCGCGTAGACGATGGCGTTGGACTTAACGTGCTTGCAGATTTTCCACGCAAAGAGGAGCGAGGCGAGCTCGTCGGGCGCAGGCTGACGCTTCGTGACGGTTTTGATTTCGGCGGCGGTGACGCGGCCGAGGTCGGCATCCTGGAGAAGCAGACCGCCGGAAACCTGTTTGAGGACGCGCTTATCCGCGGCGGGGCGAACGACCACAAGACGAAGATTCTTCTTTGCGGCGAAACGCTCCCGGGCTTCGGGAGTGAAGCCGGGAGCGGCTATGGCTTCGACAAACAGCGCGGCCATTTCTTCGGCGGCGTTGCCGTCGACCTCGCGATTGACGCCGATGACGGAGCCGAAGGCGGAGACGGGATCGGCGACCAGGGCCTTGCGGTAGGCGTCGAGGACGTCGGCGCCGGTGGCCGCGCCGCAGGGATTGGTGTGCTTGATGATGGCGACCATGGGCTCGTCGAATTCCTGGCTGAGCGCCCAGCAGGCGTCGAGGTCGACGAGGTTGTTGTAGCTGAGTTCCTTGCCCTGAAGCTGCGTGGCGGCGGCAACTCCGGCGCCGGAGCCGTCGACATAGAGGGCGGCGCGCTGATGGGGGTTCTCCCCGTAGCGGAGAGATTGCGCGAGCGGATAGACGAGGCGGAGCGCCGAGGGAAAATCGTCATCGAATCGAACGGGTGCGTGCGCGGCGGCAGGCGGAGCATCGGCGTCGGGCGCGGGCAGGCGTTCGAGAGTGTTGGCGATGGCGGCGTCGTAGGCGGCGGTGGCGGCGAAGGCGCGCTGGGCGAGACGCCAGCGGGTTTCCAGCGAGAGAGCGCCCCGATGGGCGGCGAGCTCTTCGGCGAGGGCGGTGTAGTCGGCAGGCGAGGTGACGATGGCGACGTCTTCGAAATTCTTGGCGGCGGAGCGAACCATCGCGGGACCGCCAATGTCGATGTTCTCGATGATTTCCGGGAAGGCGACGCCAGGTTTAGCGGCGGTTTTCTCGAAGGCGTAGAGATTGACCACGACCATATCGATGGGCTCGATGCCATGAGCAGCGGTCTGATCGCGATGGCGGGGGTCTTCGCGGCGGAAGAGAATGCCGCCGTGAACTTTGGGATGCAGCGTCTTAACGCGGCCGTCGAGCATCTCAGGAAAGCCGGTGAGCGCGGAGACGTCGCGGACGGAAAGGCCGGCGTCGCGGAGGGCCCTGGCAGTGCCGCCGGTGGAGACCAGCTCGACGCCGTGGGCTGCTAGCTGCTGCGCGAAGGAGACGAGGCCGGATTTATCCGTCACGCTCAGCAGCGCGCGGGCGATACGTTTTTCACCGCTCAAGGAATTTCTCCGCAGGAATGAGATCGGGATGAGAGCTCTGACAGGGAAAATAGTAAACAGAGCCCCGGCAGAAAAATTGTAAATAGAGCTTACGCAGAGAAATTGTAAATAAGGGGCAGGGCGGCGTGCATTTGTCACGGCGCAAAGAGGACGGTAGGGTAGGACTATGGATGGAGATCGCAGCGCGGGGCGGCGTTCGGCGGCACAGCCGGAGATACTGCCGCCGGGCGCGATGCCGGAGCAGCCGCGTGAGCCGCAGGGATGGTATCCGCCGCCCGAATACGCTCCGCCGCCGCCACGGCCGCGTCGCCGGCATTGGGCTTCGGCGCCGGCGACGTATTTTCTGGTGGGCGTGAACGTCGCGGTGTTCCTGTTCACGCTGTATCAGAGCCACTCGCTGGCGGGGCCGGCGTTTGACGATCGAATCTCCCAGGCCCTGCTTTGCAATGGCGGGGCGGTGCTGCAGTGGGGCCAGTGGTGGCGCGTGGTCACCTCGATCTTCGTCCACTTCGGCTGGATTCACATCGGTACCAATATGTGGTGCCTGTGGAATCTGGGCCTGCTCGGCGAACCACTGCTCGGCGAGTTCGGGATGGTCGCGGCGTATCTGCTGACCGGCATTGCGGGAAATCTGCTGAGCGTCGCGGTGCATCCGGGGCTGCCGGAGCAGGGCGGGGTGCTGAGCGCAGGCGCGTCGGGCGCGGTGTTCGGGATTGCCGGCGTGCTGCTGATGCTGCTGCGGTCGCCGCTGCTGCCGATTCCGGAATTCGAGCGAAAGAAACTGCGGCGCAGCGTTTGGTATTTCGCGCTGCTGAATTTTGTGGTGGATTTCGGGTTATTGGTGGCGCATACGCGGCTGCAGGTGGATAACATGGCCCACCTGGGCGGGTTCCTGAGCGGGATCGCGCTCGGGATTCCGCTGGTGCCGCGGATTGGAGCGGCGCGGACCACCTTCGTGCGGCGGCGCGCCATGGCGGTCGGAGTGATGACCTTCCTGCTGTTGCTGTTCGCGTGGGGGATTCGTGCAGCGTATGGGGCAGGACCTGGATAGGAACTGAGCGACGTTCCCGGGAGCGAATTCGGGAACGCCGTGGGTTTTCAGAAGCTCCGGTAAGAGCTGGGCTTTGCCTCAGCGGACAGCGGTGGTGGCAAACTTTTTGACCATGGCGAGCAGGAGCTTGCGGTCGCTGTCGTTGAGGTTGGTGGAGTACCTCCGAATCTGGGTAAGGAAGCGCAGCTCGTCGTCAGAAAGCTTCTGCGACTGAAACTGGCGCCCGAGGTTATCCTCAGCAAACAACTGGGCAAGAGGGAGCTCGAGAGCGCCGGCGATTTTGGCGAGGGTGTCGAGAGACGGGACAGTGTGCCCGTTTTCCACACGTGAGAGATAACAGCGCAGGAGGCCGGTGCGTTTCTCGATATCGCCCTGGGAGAGGCCTTTCTGCAAACGATAACCTCGAATGGTCGTTCCAATTTTCATAGAGTTGGCTAAGACCGCTCTTTCTCCTGGCAACGGCAAGGCAGGATTTTTTTTAATATTGGCTGCATAGTTAACACGTTCCGGAGGGAGTGTGCAAGAACTTTTTTAGGGCTTTGATCACCGCTCCAGACGCGAATAACATGGCCTGTGCAGCGGTAATCATAACTGATGGGTTAACAATTAACTGTAAAAACCGCTCGATTTCAGGGATCAGAAACGGTTCCGGTTGTGAGGGACTGCGCGGCGCGGCCCGGTCCAGGTGACTGAAGTAACCTGCAGGGAGCGGATGGGGACCAAAGGCTGCGGCCGAGGCGGCCGCCAGCGCACGTGGAGCGTGGCGAAGGAAGATTTCCTGCACGCTGTTACATCGATTTAGTAGAATCGGCGCAATCGGCTGCCCGGCGCGCGGCGCGCGGTGGGCAGGCGAATGCGCCGTGTAAAGTGAAGACATGCTGGACGATCTGAAAGAAAAGGTGCTCGATGCCAACCTGGAGCTCGTGCACCGCGGCCTGGTGCTGTACACGTTCGGAAACGCGAGCGGGATCGACCGGAAGCGCGGGCTGGTGGCCATTAAGCCGAGCGGAGTGCCGTACGAGACGATGACCGCCCAGGACATGGTGGTGACAGACCTGAACGGAAAGATTGTCGGCGGAACGCTGAAAGCGTCTTCCGATCTGGCGACACACCTGGAGCTGTACCGGGCGTTCCCCGGAATCGGCGGGGTGGTGCATACGCACTCGGAATATGCGACGGCGTGGGCGCAGGCGGGGCGGGAGATTCCGCCGTACGGGACGACGCACGCGGATTACTTCTACGGGCCGGTGCCGGTGACCGAGGAGCTGAGCGCGGAAGAGATCGGCGGGGATTACGTGCTGAACACGGGGAAGGCGATCGTGCGGCGGTTCAGGGAACTGGACCCGGAAGCGGTGCCGGGCGTGCTGGTAGCGGGGCATGCGCCCTTCGCGTGGGGGAAAGATCCGATGCAGGCCGCGTATCATGCAGTAGTGCTGGAGGCGGTAGCGCGGATGGCATACTACACGGCGACGCTGAACCCGGAGTGCAGCGGGGTATCGCAGGCTTTGCTGGACCGGCATTATTTCCGAAAACATGGAGCCAAAGCCACGTACGGGCAGGGCGGGTAGAGCAGAGTTCCCGCTGCGGCTGGTGTGTGAAATCACAGCGAGGGTCGACGAAGGATGGGTTCGGTAATCGTTTCCACGGCGGGACTCGCCGAGATTCTGGCGGCGCCGGTGCAGAAGTCGCTGGTGCGACTGAGCGGAGTGGACATCGCGGTGATCGCGATCTACTTCGCGATGGTCATCTACATCGGCTTCTATCTGAAGAAGGCGTCGAACACCAGCGAAGAATTTTTCATGGCGGGGCGGGAGATGACGGCGTGGATCGCCGGACTCAGCTTCGTCAGCGCGAATCTGGGATCGTTGGAGCTGATGGGCTGGGCGGGCTCGGCATACCAGTACGGGATTCTGGCGACGCACTGGTACTGGATCGGCGCCATTCCGGCGATGCTGTTCCTGGGCATCGTAATGATGCCGTTCTACTACATCTCGAAGACACACTCGGTGCCCGGGTATCTGCACCTGCGCTTCGGGGACGCGACGCGGGGGCTGTCGGCGGTCTGCTTCGCGGTCATGACGGTGCTGATGAGCGGCATCAACATGTACGCGATGGCCGTGGTGATGAAGGTGGTGCTGGGCTGGGACCTGAACTTTTCCATCATCGTCTCGTCGCTGGCCGTGGCCGCGTATGTGGGACTCGGCGGGCTGCGCTCGGCCATCTTCAATGAGGTCCTGCAGTTCGTGCTCATCTGGGGGGGCGCGCTGCTGGTGCCCATTCTCGGCCTGGTGCAGGCCGGCGGATGGACAGGCCTCAAAGGCAAGATTCTCGCCAATCTCGGCTCCGATAGCTACTTCCACCTGTGGCGCGATACCGGCAGCTTTGCCGCCAACCCATGGGCGTGCACTGGACCGGCATCGTCTTCGGACTGGGCTTCGTCATCAGCTTCGGCTACTGGACCACCGACTTTCTTGTCGTGCAGCGCGTGCTGGCCGCGCACAATCTGCGCGCCGCGCGCAGGCTGTGCGCCGAGAGAACCCGCTGCACCACCAGGAAATCCGTCGTCCAGTACC
>JASIAO010000005.1 GCA_030041955.1 Acidobacteriaceae bacterium
TGGGGCGAGTTCAGCGGCGGCCCGGGCAGCGGCATTTACGTTTCGCATGACCGCGGCACTACCTGGACGCACATCGAAGGCCACGGCCTGCCACATTCGCCCGTCGGCAAGATCGATGTGGCTGTTGCGCCGACCGACTCCAACCGCGTCTACGCCCTGATTGAGACGAACGAGCAGGGCTCCGTGTGGCGCTCCGACGACGGCGGCGAGAACTGGCATGTGGTGAGCTGGGATCGCACGCTCATCGGGCGCGCCGGTTATTACATCCGCATCGCTGTGTCGCCGGTGGACGAAGACAAGGTCATGATCTCCAACAGCGGCTTCCATGTGTCGCTCGATGGCGGGCGCATCTTTCAGGAGCGGCCGTGGGGCGGGGACAATCACGACATCTGGTGGGACCCGAAAAACCCCGACCGTTTCGCAATTTCCTTTGACGGCGGTCTCGCGATTACCACGACCGGAGGCCGTGGCTTCCACGATGTGACGCTGCCCATCGGGCAGATGTATCACGTCGCCGTGGACGATCAGATTCCGTACTACGTCTACGGCAATATGCAGGACAACAGCACCATGCGCGGTCCCACCGTGCCCATAGAGGGCTACACGCCGGATGTGGGATGGGATCACCCCATGGGCGGCTGCGAGTCCGGGTTCACGCTGCCCGATCCCGCCGATCCGAACATTGTCTGGGCCTCGTGCTACGCCGACGAGGTGACGCGCTGGGATGCGCGGACCCGCGAAGCGCGCTCGGTGAGCCCGTGGTATCACACGCTGGACTCCGCGCCCAACCAGACCAAATATCGCTGCCACTGGACGCCGCCCCTGGCGATCGATCCTTTCGATCCCAACACCATCTATTACGGGTGCCAGGTGATCTTCAAGACCAGTAATGGCGGCCAAAGCTGGTCCGTCATCAGCCCGGACCTGTCGACGCAGGATCCCGCGCACATCGTCTCCTCGGGCGGCCTGATCGGCGACAATCTGGGCCAGTTCTACGGCGAAGTGGTCTTCGCAATCGCGCCCTCCACTGTGCAGAAGGGGCTGATCTGGGCGGGCACCAACGATGGCAAAGTGTGGTACACGAGCGATGGCGGCGGACACTGGAACGATGTGACGGCCGCAATCGGCATGCCGCCTCTGGGCACCGTCACCAGCATTCAGCCGTCGTTCTTTGACGCGGGCACGGCGTACATCTCCGTGGATTTCCACCTCGTCGACAATCGCGATCCGTACATTTATAAGACCACCGACTTTGGGAAGACGTGGACGAACATCAGCAGCAACCTTCCCAAAGGTCCGCTGGCGTACGTGCGCAACGTCTCCGAAGATCCCAACTGCAAGGGGCTGCTGTTTGCGGGGACCGGAAACGCCCTCTACTACTCGCTGGACGATGGCGCGAACTGGTCGCACTTCAACAAGAATCTGCCGCCGTCGCCGGTGACCTGGACCGTGGTGCAGAAGCGCTTCCACGACCTGGTCATCTCCACCTACGGCCGTGGCTTCTACATCCTCGACGACATCACGCCGCTGGAGCAGATGGCGACGGAGAAGTCCGACGCCGGTGTGCGCTTCTTCAAACCGCGTCCAACGTACCGCTTCCGGCACAACGAGTACGTGCTGCTCACTTATGCCCTGAAAGCCGTCCCGAAGAAGCCGGTGGAAGTGGAGATCCTCGACGCGCAGGGACATCTCGTCCGAAAGCTGACCGCCGAGGGTCATGAAGGGATGAACCGCATCGGCTGGGATATGCGCTATGAGGCGCCGCATCTGGTGACGCTGCGCACCATTCCGCCGGAGGATCCACACATCTGGGAAGAAGGCCGCTTCTTCGGCATGGACTCGCGACCGGTCACGCACTGGGGCATGGAGGTCACGCCGACCACGCTGGCTGTGCCCGGACACTACGAGGCGCGGCTCACTGTGGATGGGCAGACCTTCACCCAGCCGGTGACCATCCTGGCCGATCCGCGCATTCCCACGAGCGAGGCTGACCTGGAAGCATCCGTGAAGCTGCAACTGCAGATCCGCGATGATGTGACCAAAACCGCGGACATGATCAACCGCATCGAGTGGATGCGCAAACAGCTCGCCGACGTGGAGAAAATGGAGGGCGGCGACGAAGGTAACAAGCAGCTTCTGCAGGACGCCACGCAGATGGACCAGAAGATGCAGGACGTGGAGTACGAACTGATGAGCAAAGTCCTGGCCGCCAGCGACGACAAGACCTATATCTCCGCCTGGAAGGTCTACTACAACCTGCTCTGGCTCGACGCCGAAATTGGCGCCGGCGCCGGCGACGTAGCCGGCGGCGACGACTTCCCGCCAACGGATACGGAGGTCGAGCTCTTCCACCAGCTCGAGCAGAAGCTGGCCACAGACACAGCGAACTACAACACCCTGATGACCCAGGAAGTCCCGGCGTTCAATCGCACTCTGGCCGAACACAACGTGACGCCCCTTGCCGCAGGAGGCGCTCCGTCGCCTGCGTCTCCGCCGAAGCAGGACGACGAGGAGAACAACTAAATCGCCCGGGCCCTGACCCACCGGGTGCGCTCCGGTACGATACGCTGATTTCATGTCCCCGGTAGCTTTGTCGCTTAAGGGCCAGGTCGCCCTTATTACAGGAGGGTCGCGCGGCATCGGCGCGGCGACGGTGCGTCTGTTCCGCGAGGCGGGCGCGCGGGTAGCGTTCAGCTATCGGGCGGCGCGTGAGACAGCGGAAGCGCTGGCGGCCGAGTGTGGCCCTCGCGATCTGTGCGTCGCGATTGAGCAGGATCTGGCCACCCCGGAAGACGGCCGCGCCCTCGTCCGTCGCACCGTCGAAGCCTTCGGGCGCATCGACATTCTCGTCGCCAACCACGGCGTCTGGCCCCCGGACGACGCCCCCATTGCCGAGATGGGCGACAGCCAGTGGCGCAGGACCCTGGCCGTCAATCTCGACAGCGTCTTCGGGCTCATCCAGGCCGCGGCCACCCGGATGCAAACGCAGGGCGCTGGGGGCCACATTGTGCTGGTCAGCTCCACCGCCGGCCAGCGCGGCGAGGCCTTCCACGCCGATTACGCGGCCAGCAAGGGCGCTCTGATCAGCATGACCAAAGGACTGGCAACGGAGCTGGCGCCCAGGGGCATCCAGGTGAACTGCGTTGCGCCGGGCTGGGTGGCGACGGAGATGTCCGCGCCCACGCTGGCCGATCC
>JASIAO010000064.1 GCA_030041955.1 Acidobacteriaceae bacterium
TAAGCAGCGGGTCGCGGGTTCGAATCCTGCCGGGCGCGCCAGGTCAAGCTAAAATTTAGAATTTTTGTTTGTTAGCGCGCGAGCTGAAGGGAGCCATCGGGAGCAGGCTTGGACCTGCGGCGGATCCAGAAGACAGGCGCGGGCGGACGAAGATTCTGTTGCTGGAATTTTCCAGCGTGGCCGGGCGGCCGGGGGCCGCGGACCTGCATAGATGCGTGACGTGACTGTCCGCAGGCCCACGTCGCGTTGCGGCCCTTTATCGCCGGACCCGATGTCGCCGTGCCGACCGCTTCAGCTGAGTGTTCATGAGGCTCCAGGCGGGAAGGCCCCCTGAGCTCGCAAGAATCTGGTGGTCTTCCGTTGCGGGCTGACCTGGGTTACCATCAATGGTATATATCCTTCATGCCATGCACGAAATCGACCTGGGAGCCGGAGGTAGAGGCATGGCCGGGCACAGCCGATGGAAGACCCTCCAGGGCAAGTGCCTGGAGACTGGTGACGCCGTTAAGCATCCCGGGTACGAGCAGGCAGGCCGGGACCTGCGACTGGGCGACCAGCTTCGCGCCATCCGCAGAAGCCGGGGTCTTACCCAGAAGGAAATAGCAGAGCGAGCGGGGATCAGCCAGCCCGCTCTCTCGCGCATCGAACTCGGTGGCGGCGTGCCTGGCCTTGAGACCCTACGCAGGCTTGGAAACGCGATGGGTGTGCGATTCCGCGTCATCGTTGGCGACGAGGAAGCCGCCAAGGAAGAAAACCTGCGGCTGACCAGCTAGGCCGACGTGCTCGTCAAGCGCTCGCTGCTTGCGGCGCAGGCGCGACCTCGCGCTCGGTTTCGTGACCTGGAGTCTTCGGCTCGATGCCGATCAGAAGCCGCTCATCGAGGACGGCGAGGATGCGGTTGAGCATCGGGATGGTCGGGATGTGCTCGCCGCTTTCCAGTTTGGAGATGTAGGAATACGAGGTGCCGACTCGCCGGGCGACCTGCTGCTGGGTCAGGTCCAGCTCATAGCGCCGCTCGCGGATATGGGCGGCGATCCAGTTCCTCTCGCGTAGTGCCCGAATCGCCGCGTACTCCTCCCACGCCGCGCGGTACTCCTGGCTGCGGCGGGCACGGCCTCTTGCCGCCCGGGCCGCAGTCCTGCCCTGCGGGCCGACTTCGCTCTTTGGGCCGGTCACGGTCGCTAGTTTAACCATTTTGATAAGTGACTCCGAGCGGCCGACTCGCGGGCGGCAGGTCCTTACTCGCAGCCCGCTGGCGCCTTCGCCGGATGGCATACATCCAGCGGGTGTTGCCAGTTCGACGTCGCTGCAAAGACCCACTCCAGTGTCCTTTTCCGCTGCGTGCGACAGGACCACCAGGTTCTCTGAGCTGAGCCGCCGCTTGAGCTCGTCTATCGCGTATGGTCTCTACGCAGCCTTACTTCGATTTCTTGCAGCCAGTCATTCGCGTGCGGGCACGAGCGCCTGATGACGTCCAGGCTGGCGTCCGCGATGACCAAGGGGCCATCTATCGTCTTGGCGTACCGCGGGTAGGCGCTCATGATCCTCTTCGAAGGAGCGGTATCGATGCCATCATTGACCAGTTCCGGGCCCGCTTCCAGCCGCACGATCCTCTCCAGTTCGGCCGCGGGACCTGGCTCTCCCATCACCTCGCCGAGCCGACCGCAGTCGGCGAGTACCCATGCCTCGATCTCGTGCAGTGTGAGGTTCGGGAGGAAACGCTTGTGATCGATTGCCTTCAACAAGGCGGACTCGACGTATCGGACACGATCGTAAGGTGACCCATGCGGGCGGTCCGCCATTCCAGGGGCATCGGCCGGGAACGCGTAGTAGTCGAACATCGTGGTCAGCACTGTGGTGGAACTGTCCCGTAGGAGCAGTAGCAGCTCATGTTTCAGCTTCGGCCAGATGGAAAGGCCGCCCTTGAGCGCCGGGCCGCCGGCAGGACGCTTCGTCGTGAAGATGGACTGGGTGACCCTAACATCCGCGGCGGCAAAGTCCGGGCCGATCACGTCACGCGCAAGGATTTCCTCCGTCTGCCCCTCGCAGAGGATATGCAGGTGGCGCACTGTCAGCTGGGCTCAGATGTAGGCCGACCGCCGAGCATGTTCTTCTCCCACAGTTCGCCGAGCGAGTAGTCCGCGAGCCACTCGCCGAGGCGTTCCGGGGCTGGCCGCTCGAAGACAGAGGCACCGTCTTGCCGTTCGACGACGATGAGATCGCCGAGCTCGAACTGGTTCATCAGGGTAACCGACTGGGTCGCGATCAGGACCTGGCTTTCATGGCTCGCAGCCCGTAGCATCCCTGCCAGTTGGACGATCGCGAATGGATGCAATCCAAGTTCAGGCTCGTCCAGAACGATGAGGCCCGGTAGTTCCGGCTGCCCGAGGAGCGCGGCCAGGCAGATGAACCGGAGCGTCCCGTCAGACAACGCGTCTGCGGGAAAGACGATGTCGCTGCCCTCCTGCTGCCACCGCAGCCGCACTCGGTCGGCGGCGAGCTCCGGCTCCAGCACGAAATCCCGGAAGAAAGGCGCGACCTGCTTAATCGTCCGGATGATCCGCTGATAGCGCGTGCGGTCACCATCGCGCAGGCGAAGCATGACAGCGGCAAGGTTCCCCCCGTCGGGGCGCAGCGCCCGGTTATCCGCGATGTATCCCTGCTGCTTGACTGGAGCGTCGCGGCTGGTGTCGTGGAAGTGGAACACACGGCAGCCCCGCAGCGTCTCCACAAGCGGCGCCGCCTTTGGCACCCATAGGGGCTCTGTCGCGGTCAGCGCTGTCTCCCGCTGACCGCGGCCGAGCGAGGTTAGCACCTGGCTATCACGCGGCCAGATGGCCTCTTCAGAGAAGATGAGCGTGTCTCCTGCGGCAGGGACGAGCTCGGCGATGTACCTTCCGGCGTCGGATTCAACTTCCAGGCGGATGAGCCGGGGTCCTGCCTGGTCGGCGTTCAACAGGGCATTCGCGCCACCGGACAAACCCACGAACAGCCCCAGCTCGCTGTCCACGATCCTGCCCAGCATGCCCAAGGCTCTGATGAAATTGCTCTTGCCAGCGCCGTTCGCGCCGACCAGCACATTGAGATCTGTCAGTGTGAGCGCTGCTGACCGGATCGACGTGAAGCCCGCCACGGCGACCCAGCTCAGGCGCTGATGTCCCATGCGATCAGACTAGCGCCAACGGTACGGCATAGACCTCCAGCGAACACCCGTGTCCGCGGCCGACGCGACCACGGCGTACGT
>JASIAO010000006.1 GCA_030041955.1 Acidobacteriaceae bacterium
TTCGCGTCCACTTTGGCGATTTGGTCGATATCCAGCCGGAAGGGGGTGACCGATACGGTGCTGAAGCCGGTTGCGGAAACGGTGACCTTGTAGGTTCCGATGGGCAGGAACTGGATGTCATAGTCGCCAGCCGCGTCGGTGACAGAGCTGGTTTGGACGTTGGTGGCTACATTGATGGCTGTAACATGCGCTCCGGCAATGACCGCACCGCTTTGGTCCGTCACCGTGCCGCGTATGGTTCCGGTGATGGTCTGTGCCGACGCGAACGTGGTGATGAATGCGATCGCGGCAAAGGCCATTGCCGCGGCCATGGTCCGGCTACAGGAAAGTTTCAGCATATCCGCCTCCGAAAAGTGTCTTACGCAACTGCCCGCTGCACCGCGGGATTTTCATTCGTCTCGATGGTCTGTACGAGCTGTGCCGTCTCGATCGCCTGGAGTCCGCTGAATAAGGACACTGCAGCGCGTGGCTTTCGATCCGACCATCGCCCGATGGACCGCCATTGAAACACACGGAATCGTCGAAGTCAATATGAATGTCTAGTCTTATAGAAGACATAAGTTTATTTCATGAAAAACCGCGGCCAGAGCTTGACGCTGAGGTAATTCCTGCGGTTATCTGGTGGGCGGATGAATGCGCGGCCCAATTCGCCTTTGTCGCTGCTGGAGCGTGGGAACGGCATCTCGCTCTACCGACAGATTCAACACAGACTCATGGACCAGATCCGGTCGGGAGCGTTTAAGCCGAGCGAGCCGCTGCCATCGGTCGAAGAGATTGCCACGCGATACGGAGTGAGCCTGATGACCGCCCGCCAGGCGGTGCGTTCGCTGTGCGATCTGGGTGTGATCTACAGCAAACAGGGCAAAGGCACGTTTATTACCCGGACCAAAGTGGAGAAAAATTTTCGCCGCGTGCTTTCGTTTACGGAGGAGATGAAACTTCGTGGATCGACACCGCGCTCGCGAGTGCTGTCGCTGCGGCTGTGCGCGCCGGGCAAGGAAGTGCGCGAGGCATTGGAACTGAACGCGAGTGAGAAAATTTATCGACTGCATCGCGTCCGCGTTGCCGACGGCGTGCCGATGGGGGTTGAGTGCAGCTCGCTGCCCGCCCAATCCTGTCCCGATCTGCCGCAGGTTTTCGAGCCGGACTCGTCGCTGTACCGGACGCTGGCCGAGCGATATGGAATTCAGTTGACGAGCGCGAATGAAGTGGTGGAGGTGGGCAAGGCCTCGGCCGAGGAAGCGCGGCTACTGCGGATTGCTCCAGGCAGTCCTGTTTTCCTGTTCACGCGCACGTCGTTTCTGGAGAGTGGGAAGCCCGCGGAGTATGTGAAGTCGACGTTTCGCGGCGATCGATACCAGATCGTTAACCGGCTGACTCGACTCAACGCGGTGCTGCCAGGATCGTCTCCGGAACTGTGATGAGGGCCGGGCGCGGTCCGCGCTCACTTACGAAAGCAAAGATTCAATAGAGCAGGGCGGACTGACGCTGCTGCTCGAAGTGAACGAGGCCTGCGTGCCAGGCGGCGGCAATTTGCCGAGGATCCTGGCCGGTGGTGATGGCAGCGAGCACCGCGCGATTGTCCAGCAGGGTGTGCATTTTGTCCAGGTGAAACTGGTCCGGGTAGAGGCGGTGAAGTGCGGAGGCAATCTCCACGCCCAGCTCCGGAGTGTTCAGGATGTTACGGTCTGTCACGAGTAAATACAGGCCCTGGCACAGCTCACCCGCGTAGGGATACGGCTTCTCGGGCGTGAAGGTTGTGGGGACGAAGCGAATTCCGGGCAGACGCCTCGCGCTCATGTAGGCGGCCAGCGCACGCGCATCGATCCACGGAGCACCGACCACCTCAAAGGGCGTGTCTGTGCCGCGGCCCACGGATATGTTGGTCGACTCGATCAGACCGATGCCGGGATACAGCGTTGTTTGTTCCAGGTCGTGCAGGTTGGGCGAAGGATTGACCCACATCAGCCCAGTTGCGTCGTACCATTCGCCGCGATGCCAGCCACGCATCGCGATGACCATGAGCGGCGCATGCAGGTCGAGCTGCCGATTGTCATAACGCGCCAGCTCGCCCAGCGTCAGGCCGTGGCGGACGGGAATGGGCATGGAGTTCACATAGCTTTCGCTGCCCGGATCGGAGACGGGACCCTGCACCTGCGTGCCATCGATGGGATCTGGCCGATCGAGAACGATCATTTCCGTGCCTGTTTTCGCGGCAGCTTCGAGAAAGTAGCGGGTTACGGCGTCGTAGGTGTAGTAGCGGACACCCACATCCTGCAGATCAATCGCCACCGCATCGAGCTGGCGCAGGGTGTCGAGCGAAGGATGCCGCGCGGCATCCGTTGAGCCATAGAGGCTGATAACGGGAAGCCCGGTAGCAGCGTCGGTGGAGTTGGGCACGCCCGGGCGATCATAGGATCCGCTGATGCCGTGCTCCGGGCTGAAGAGCGTGGTAAGCGCCAGGCCGGGCACAGCCTGGGGAGCGTCGTGAAAGAGCACGTCGATGGTGCGTCGCCCGGCGCTGTCGACGCCGGTCTGATTGGTCAGCAGTCCCAGGCGCAGTTTGCCGCCGTGCCGGCGTGCTAATGCCGCGAGCTCGCGAAAATGATCCGCTTCGAGGACGTCGATTCCGGTCTCGACGCCGTGCGCGGTGGCAGGTGGATCGGCTGGAGGATCCGCGGGCGAACTGCCGTAGAGGCCCAGCGCTCGCGCAGCAGCATCGGCAATGGTGCCGCGCATGCGCGTAATGCCCTTCGGTCCATTGGGATGAACGGCGTTGGAGAGGATGATGACATAGGTGTCGCTTTTTGGATCAATCCAAAGCGAGGTGCCGGTGAAACCGGTGTGGCCGAAGGAGCCGATGGGGAAGATGGTGCCGCGATTGCTGGAGTACGGCGAGTCGATATCCCAGCCGAAGCCTCGGAGGGCCTTGCCGCCGGCGGGCTGTTCGGGCGAAGTCATCATCTTGAGCACCCGGCGTGACAGCGGAAATTTGCTGGGCCGGCCAGCGAGACGATCGAGAAGATTCTGAGCGTAGATGGCGATGTCGTCGGCGCAGCTGAAGAGACCGGCATGTCCGGCGACGCCGCCCATGCGGCGCGAGGTTGGATCGTGGACGACGCCGCGCAGCATCACATCGCCGGGGCCGGATTTGAGTCCGGGCACGCCGTAGGCCGCCTCGCCGTGCTCCCACTGCGTTGGAGCGATATTGGGAATCCACGACACCGGCGGCAGGAAGCGGGTGTGCTTCAGGCCCAGAGGCTCGATGATGTGCCGCATGGCGTAGACGTCGAGCGGGAGACCGGAGATTTTTTCGACGAGGGCGCCCAACACAATGAAGTTCACATCGCTGTACTGGAAGCGCACGCCTGGCGGCCGCACGGGCACGCAGTTGAATGCGAGGCGGAGGGCTGCGCCCTTGCCGTCCCAGGGAGTCGCGAGCGGAAGATCGGGCGGCAGGCCGGAGTAGTGCGTGAGCAGATCGCGAATGGTGATGTCGCCCTTGCCGTTCGCGGCGAATGCGGGCAGATATTTCGCTACCGGCTCATCCAAACCGATCTTGCCCTGTTGGTAAAGCTGCATCACCGCCGTCGCTGTCATGAGGGGCTTGGTGAGAGACGCCATGTCGAAGATGGTGTTGACGGTCATCTGCTCGCGCGTGGGCTCGAGCGAGCGCATGCCGTAGGCATGGCGAAAGACGACGTGTTCGTCGTGTCCGACGATGACAACCGCTCCGGGCAATCGATGCTCGGCAATGGCGTGATCGACGATTTGCCCGATGGCAGAAAAATCCGGCCGCCGCGGCGCGGATGCCCAGCAGAAGGAAACAGAAAGCAGAAGAAGGGCAAGGCTAAGACAACGGCGCATCCTCGAGACTCCTTTGGTGCGGAAGAATGGGATCGGGAACAAGCAGGCTGGCGGTGTATCCCACCGTGCATGTGACCAGAGAGCCGATCAACACCCACCACGTCCAGGAAATTTTCGGAAAAACGAACACGTGGCCGGCGAGGGAGAAGCTAAGCGCGTGCGGCTGCAGCCAGAGCAGCAGATTGACGGCCACACCTGCGACCATGCCCGCAATCGTGCCGCGTTCGCCGGCGCGCCGGGTGAGCGTGCCCAGCAGGAATACCCCGAGCATGGCGCCCCATAGCACTGAGGCAATGGAGAGCCCCAGTTCGACCACATGGCCGCCGCGCCGCGACAGCATGGCCAGCGCGAAGAGCACCACTGCCCACGCCAGAGTCATCATGCGCGAGAGCCGATTCCGGAGCCGCTGGGGTGCATGAGGATGGCGCGGCAGATAAAAATCCACCATGGAACTGGAGGCCAGCGAGTTGAGCGCGGCACTGAGGTTCGACATGGCCGCGGCCAGAATCGCAGCGATCATCAGTCCTGCAATGCCCGCGGGCATCTCGCGCACGATGAATGCGGGAAAGATGCGATCCGCTCCCAGGCCCGGCGCGCTGCCCATATGTCTGTAATAAACCCATAATCCGGCCCCAATGAGCAGGAAGAGAGCGAACTGGAAAAAAATCACCACGCCGCTTGCCAGCAGAGCCAGTCGAGATTCGAACAGATTCTTTGCCGCGAGCAGGCGCTGCACCATCAGCTGATCCGTTCCGTGGCTTGCCATGGTGAGGAAGCAGCCGCCGATGAGGCCGGCCTGGAATGTGTAGGTTTCCGCTAGGGACCAGGAGAAGTGCAGCATGGTGAGCTTGTGCGCGGTTGAAGCGCTGGCCAGCAGGACGCTCCAGCCGCCAGGGATTTTGTGGCAGACAGTGGCGAGCGCGACCAGCGATCCGCCGATGTACAGCACCATCTGCACGACGTCAGTCCAGATCACGGCGGCCATACCGCCTTCGAAGGTGTAAAGCAGCGTGAGCGCGGAGAGGATGGCGATGGAAGCAACATCGCCGGTGCCAATGGCGACGCCGACGACGATTGCGACGGCGAAGACGCGGACACCTTCAGCGGCGGCGCGCATGGCCAGAAACAGGAACGCTGTGCAACGATGCAGCCGCGGGCCAAAGCGCTGGCCGATGAGCTGGTAGGCGGTCAGCATTTCGCCGCGAAAGTAGCGTGGCAGGAAAATGATGCAGATGACGATGCGGCCGAGCAGGTAGCCGAGCGCGAGTTGCAGAAATCCGAAATCGCCGGTGAAGGCCAGCCCAGGCACGCTGATGATGGTCAGCGTGCTCGTTTCCGCGGCGACGATGGAGAGCGCGATGGCCCACCAGGGCAGATTGCGGTCCGCCAGAAAATAGGAGCGCAGCGAGCGCTCGCCGCCGCGGCGAAAGCGCAGTCCGAAGAGCGTGATCCCGGCGAGGTAGATCCCCACCAGGACAAGATCGATGAAACGCAGGTGTAACGGATGTGCGGTCAACAGGCGCCTCGGCGGAACTTACGGAGTGGCCGTGGCCGGAATGCCGATGTCCTGCGGCGGCGGAAGCGTGTGGTGTTCGCTCCACTGGTCGCGCGCGGCGGCAAGCCGGCTGCTGCGTTCGACCCACAAACGGGCCGCGGCGTCGTAGCGAGCCGTCACGTTGTCTAACCAGTACGGGCGATTCTCCATCAGCCAGACGTCGCTGTAGCGCGAGCGCAGATAATTGTAACCGTCGCGGAGATCTTCACAGAGGCCGTTGACGCCGGCGAGGTTCCACAAATCCGTCCATGTGTGTGCGGAAATTGTCGGATCTTTTTGGCCGTTGTAGAGGCGACGATAGGTGTCGGCGATCTGATCGGCGAGCTGAAACTTGAGCATCATAAAGTCGATGCGGCGCGCGCCCAGGTCCATGGCGTCAAGAGCCTCGGAATGGCGCAGCGGTCCAGCTGCCCTGGCGTGTGCCAGCAATGTCAGCGCGCGCTCGGCATCCAGGCGCACTTCCGCGCTGATCGGCCGAATCTTCGTATCAATCTGCTGGCCCTGTGTACTCCAGGGGTCCACCCAGAAATAGGAGTCCTGCGCGTCATCGAGGCCTGCCCCCTGCAAAGTCTCGTGCGCGGCCATGAGTGCCTGCTGGGCGGCGTCGATGTCTCCTGAAGCGTCGCCGTGAAAGACAGGCCCGTAATCCTGCTGAAACTGAGCGATGTCACTTTTCCCAGGCTGCCACGCGGCTGCCGCGCCGAACAGAATTCCATACCAATCCTGCAGGAAGAGACCTTCGCCATCGTCATCCCAAACGGTGTTTAACATTCCCGTGCTGCCGGCTTTTTGTCCGTCGGCGACAAACCCCTGAATGTTCTCGAGCGCCATTTCAAAATCCGGCCAAACGCGGCTCCAGTTATTCACGCCCGGCGAGACCCATGTCTCCAGGCCTGCCTGCGTGTAAGGCTCCAGCCAGTGCTGGTATCCATTCGGCTCCGGATCGTAAGTCCATGCGACCGCGATCATGTCGTGCGGCAACTGCGGCACGAGCGATGGGCTGTGAATGGCCATGTCGCCCCAAAAAAGCAGCCGACGATGGAGCGGCATGAGGGCCTGATGGATCTGCGAGAGGAAATCGATGTAGACGGCGCCCAGGCCGCGCTCTTTGACGGCACTCGCGCTCTGCCCCTTGCCCAACTCGAAGGTCTCATCGGCGCCGATGTGCAGGAACGGTCCGGGGTAGATGCCGGCCAGCTCATCGAACCACTGCGTGATGAGCTGCATGGAGCCCGGTTGCGCGGGCGCGAGGACGGAGCCGTAGGGAATCTCTGCGAGAGGCGCGTATTTCTGCCAGATGAGCACCTTGTGCAGATGTCCGAAGGCTTCCTGCTCGGGGATGATGGTTACGTGATAATTGCGCGCGTAAGCGACGAGCGTCCTCGCGTCCTGCGCGGAGATAGATCCCCCAGGGAGCGCTGGCAGAGGGTTCGAGGCGTACTGCATCGTGTTTTCGAAGTACGGCGAGTACACGTTGAGCTTGTAGGCCGCGAAGGTGCGAATCTGCTCTTCCTGAAATGCGAGAGTCGGGACCGGCCCGCGCGACAGGTCGTCATGGACTCCGCGCCAGCTCATCGCCGGCCAGTCGCGGATGGCTGCTCCCAGCAGCATGGGGCCCGCGCCGCCGGGGGTTGCGAGTTGCTTGAGCGTCTGCGCGCCGTAGAAGACGCCTGTGGCGGTGTGCCCGATGACGAAGGCTTCGTGCCGCTCTGTGACGAGGACATATCCCTCGGGTTGCATGACCGGGTCGAGGGCGAGATGATCACGGCGCATCACGCGCTGGGCAAGGGCCGAGTCATCGCGAAGAAGATAGACGCGCACCGCCGATGCGGAATCGCGCACGCGCACGCCGCGCTTCACCAGAGCCTGTTGCAAATCCTGAGCAGCAAAACGATCGGTGGAATCGCCGCCTGGAACCACGATGCGCACGCCCGCGGAGAGCCCGATGTCGGGCCGCGGCGCAAACTCACGCGGTTGCGGAATCAGCGGGGGACGCGCAGAGCCTGCCATAGCATTGATCGGAGTTGCCGCGGCACAGCACGAGAGCAGGAGCAGAGCAAGGCCAGATTTCATCACCTGCCCATCCTCCGATGTTCTCCGCGAAATGTCTACACCGCGAGTCGCGGATGCTGCCGCGCAATCCCTAAACGTCCAGCGCGGGATTACCATGGGTTGGCTCTCAAAAACGTCTCCCCAGGTGGAGTTTGTCATGCGATTCAGAACGGCGGTAATCGCGTTCGTGTTCCTCGTCACGTGCTCTGCCTTCGCTGCGTCAGGTTCGGATGTTATCTGGCGCATCGGTACCTTTGACCGTTCCTCGGGCGAATTTGCTCAGGGTTCGCCAACGCAGCCAGTCAGCTACGTGATTGGGCGGGACCTACCCGCGACCAACTGGTACGCGTACGCTCCGTCGTTCTATCCGGGCGCTCAATCCGATGCAGCCACTGCGCCGCGCGCGATCGTCTTTTCCATTGCCGGGCGCCCCGAGCGCGCCTACCGGCTTATTGTTTCGATCATGATCGATCACTCCAGCGTGCCCGCGGTGGGGGTAGGCATCAATGGCCGTAATGGTCTCTTCTACCTGCATCCGCAGCTCGATTACGCCATGGGCGATATGGTCGCGGCGTTTTATCCCGCATATTCGCACGCTCAGGTGGAGGTCGAGTTCCCGGGTTCGTGGCTGCATACCGGCAGGAACACAATCACTTTGCAGGCTGTTGCGACAAGCGACAAGGGCGTTCCCGATGCCGGCTTCAATTACGACGCCATCGAACTGGACCGCGCCGCATCGCTGCCGGCGAGTCCCGCGACTCTCATCGAGCCTACGATTTTCTACCAGCAGCAGGGCGGCACACTCGCCGAGCGCGTCGATGTTTTTGTGCGCTGCGATCAACGTCTGCGCACGGGGCACGCCGATCTCGAAGTTGCAGGCCGTCATTTCAGCGCGCCTCTGCATGCCGATCAGGATTTCGGCGAAGAGCGCCTCAGCTTCCTGGTTCCGGAGTTCGCTGCGAATATGCCGGCACATCTCACGCTCAGCTTCAACGGGCACAACACCCGCGTCACGCAGAATCTGACGCCGCAGAAGAAATGGGCACTGTTTCTGGTGCCGCTCGTGCATCTCGACGTCGGTTACTCCGACTATCAGCCGAAGGTGTCCGCGATCCAAAGCAGAATCCTCGACGAAGCGATGGACCTTACTGCGAAGCATCCGGCATTTCGCTTTAGCACCGATGGCGAATGGAATCTACAACAATTTCTCGCGTCGCGAACGGCCGAGGAGAAGCAGCGGATTTTGCAGGCGATCCGGGATCAGCAGCTTTTTATCCCAGCGCAATACGCGAATCTGCTTACCGGCTTTCCGACGGCAGAAACGCTGATTCGCTCGCTCTATCCGAGCGCGGATTTCAGCCGAACTTTCGGCACGCCCTTCAACTACGCCAATATCACCGATGTGCCGTCATACAGCTGGTCGTATGCGTCGATCCTCGCCGCAGCGGGACTCCACGACTTTGCCGCCGCCGCCAACAACGATCGCGCTCCGGTTTTGTTGCAGGGGCATCTGAACGAGAATTCGCCGTTCTGGTGGGAAGGTCCTGATGGC
Source organism: Acidobacteriaceae bacterium (assembly GCA_030041955.1). Taxonomy (GTDB): domain Bacteria; phylum Acidobacteriota; class Terriglobia; order Terriglobales; family Acidobacteriaceae; genus Palsa-343. The sequence continues at coordinate 9,027 of JASIAO010000006.1, forward strand.
GGCAAAGTGCTCTTCTGGTACTCGAGGCACTACGAGCAAATGCAGTTCCTGTTCGGATTGCCTCCGCTGACGGAGACCGGCGAAGAGTTACTACCGCTGTTCCTGCAGATGTACGAGCATCCGAGTTACCGCGCCAGCGCCGCGATTCTCTTCGGGACGCAGGTGGAGAATACCGACCTTTTTCCGCAACAGGCCGAGCTTGCAGACCATTGGAACGAGCTCTATGCGTATCCGCACATTCAGTATTCCGGCTTCCATGACGCGCTTGAATCCATCGCCCGGCAGTTCGGACCGGACATCCCCACTGTGCGCGGCGACGGCGGACCGTACTGGGAGGACGGGATCGGCTCGGACTCGTTCTATGCCGCGATGGAGCGCGTGAATGAGTCTCGTGCGCCTTCCGCGGAGAAGCTGGCTACGATCGCTTCGCTCGCGAATCCGCGTCTGGCCGTGGATCGCGACGAGCTCGACCGAATGTGGACCAACATGGTGCTGATGGACGAGCATACGTGGACTTCCTGGAACAGCGTCTCAGATCCGAACAGTCTTGAGGCTATGGACCAGCTCAGCGTGAAGGATGCGCGCGCCACAACTGCAGCTGAGCTGCGCGACGATCTTCTGCGCCGCAGCATGGCCAGCCTGGCGGATTCCATCGCGGCGGGCGTCGGCAGCATCATTGTCTTCAATCCGCTCAACTGGGTGCGCGACGGTGTAGTGACGATCGACCTGGACAAAGGCATGGAGATCGCGGATCGCGCCACGGGGCAGATCGTTCCTATCCGTGTGGTGGAGAAAGGCAACGATTTTCGCAGGGTTGAGTTCGTGGCGACCGGCGTTCCTGCTACCGGGTATAAGGTTTATTTCCTGCGGCCCGCAATCGCGACAGAAAGCGCGCCGGAAACCACGTCCGGGACGACGCTCGAGAGCCCATATTATCGGGTCGAGCTGGATCCATCGAGCGGCGCGATCCGCAGCATCTATGACAGGCAGTTACAGCGGGAGTTAGTCGACGGACGGAGCCCATGGCGCTTCGGGCAATATCTCTATGTAACCAGAGGCGACAAGGAGCCAAACAGCATCCTTCAATATCGAGCGGTCTCGCCGCGGCCTGAGTTAGAGGTTCATCCTGCCGAACAAGGGCATCTGGTTTCTGTGGAGCGCACACCGTGGGGCTGGCTGGCTCGGCTGGAGAGCTCTGACGTGAACACGCCGGCGATTCGCACTGAAATTCGTCTTTTCGAGCATGAAAAGAAGATTGAGTTAGTCGAGGACATCGAGAAGAAACCGGAACTCAGGAAGGAAGCGGTCTATTTTGCATTTCCATTTGCCATGAGCCACCCTGAGTTTCAATACGAGATTCAAAATGGCGTGGTCGATCCGGCGAAAGACATGTATCCGGGCGCGGGACATGAGTGGTTTTCGGTGCAGCACTGGGTTTCGGTCCAGCAGGATGACGTTTCCGCGACCGTGATGCCGCTTGACGCCTCGCTGCTTACGCTGGGCGACATCAATCGCGGCGCGTGGCCGACGGAATTCGGCGAGCGGCCAGGCGTTATCTTCTCCTATGTGATGAATAACTACTGGCACACGAATTATCGCGCGGAGCAAGGCGGCCATTTCCACTTCCGCTATATCATCACCAGCGCTGCTCAGACCGATGATGCTGCACTGAGCCGTATGGGATGGGAAGAGGCCACGCCGCTTGAGGAAGACGAGATCAGTTCACAGGACAAGGCGCTGAATCTGCCGCGTCCACTGAATGGAGAGCAGGGCAGCTTTATTACCGTCGATGATCCCGACCTGCTGCTCGAGACGTGGAAGCCGGCCGAGGATGGCAATGGAACCATCCTGCGGTTCCTCGACCTCGGCGGGGCCGCACGCACCGTGACAGTGAGCACACCGCTGCTGCAGATCGAGAAGGTGATGGAGACGGATGCCGTGGAGCGAAATGAGAATCCGCTGGACCTGAGTGGGCCGCACACGTTCCGCCTTGCGGTGCGTCCTCATCAGATTGTGACCGTGCGCGTGCTCGGCACTCCGGTGCTGCACGCACCGATGGAGTAGCTGCACGCGCGACGTCGTCGCGATTCGGTCCTGTACAATCGTTTCGATTTTCCGGAGGCTCTTTTCCTGATGTCCCCACTGCTGCGAGTGTTTTTCCCGGCTGTGCTGTTTTCTCTGCTCAGTTCGCCTGCGCGGGCGCAATCTACTGCGAGCGGGCCCTTCACGCTGGAACAGGTGATGAGCGCGCCGTTTAACTCGGATCTGACGGCTGCTCCCGCGAACGACGCCTTCGCCTGGGTGGCCGATGTAGAAGGAAAGCGGAACATCTGGATTGCAGAACGCTCCGGTGACGGCGACTATTCGTCGCGACAAATCACCAGCTATGCGAGCGATGACGGCCAGGAGGTTCACGAGCTTGCATGGTCGCCGGATGCGAACTCCCTGCTCTTTGTGCGTGGCGGATCGTCCGACAATCCCGAGCACATGGCGCCCAATCCTGCGCATCTGCCGCACGGCGCCGAGGAGGATGTGTGGCTCGTCGCAGCGGATGGAGGCGCGCCGCGTAAGATTGGAGAAGGCCGTTCTCCGACATTTTCTCCATCCGGCGATCTAATCACCTGGTTCTCGCAAGGGCAGATCTGGTACGAGAGCCCGTCGGACATCGGTACGAAACCGCCGCAGTCCATCCAGGTCTATGGCAGCTGCTCTTCGTTTGTCTGGTCGCCAGACGGCACACAGCTGGCCTTTATCAGCGACCGCGGCACCCATAGCTTCATCGGAGTCTTCTCGCCGCACACAGACACGCTGACATATGTCGATCCAGGCACCTCGCATGATATTTCGCCCGTATGGTCGCCCGATGGAAAGCAGATCGCTTTCGTGCGCGTTCCCTACTTCAGGAACGAGGAGTTCGATGGTCCGCAGCGCACCGGGCAGCCTTGGTCAATCCGCATTGCGGACGCGACTACGGGCCAGGGTCGCACGCTCTGGAAGGCTGATGCGGGGCAGGGCAGCGTCTTTCGCGCTCTCGATGCGGACAACCAGATCTACTGGACGGCGGACCAGTATTTGATCTTTCCGTGGGAGAAGGACGGCTGGCTGCATTTCTATGCTGTCTCCGCGCAAGGCGGGACCGTGCGTCTGCTGACCCCCGGCGCCTTTGAGGTGGAGAACGCCGCGTTCAGCCAGGACCGCAGGACGATCGTCTTTTCGTCGAACCAGGACGACAGCGAGCGGCGCCATATCTGGGAAGTTTCCGCGAACAGCAGCGAGCCCACGGCGCTCACCCATGGAGAGGGCATCGAAACACAGCCTGTCTTCGGAAGCGATAATCGCACGGTGGCGGTTCTGCGTTCCGACGCGCGTATCCCGATCCGGCCCGCGGTGATCACGAATTCGGGCCAACTGCGCGATCTGGCGCCGCAGACCATTCCTGCGAATTTCCCGGCCGCACAGATGGTCGCGCCGCAGCCGGTGATCTACTCCGCGAGCGACGGGATGAAGATTCACGGCGACTTATTTCTTCCGCCGGGCGGCACGCCATGCGAACGTCATCCCGCAGTTGTTTTTGTTCATGGCGGATCGCAACGGCAGATGTTGCTGGGCTGGCATTATATGGGTTATTACTCCAATGCCTATGCGTTGAACGAATATCTTGCGAGCCGCGGCTATGTGGTGCTCTCGATTAATTACCGCAGCGGCATCGGTTATGGTTTGGACTTCAGAGAAGCCCTGCAGTACGGGTCGACCGGGGCCAGTGAATTCCGCGATGTTGAAGGCGCGGGCCTGTATCTGCGCAGCCGCTGCGACGTAGAGTCGGCGCACATCGGCATCTGGGGCGGGAGCTGGGGAGGTTTCCTGACGGCGCTCGCTCTGGCGCGCGCCTCCGATCTCTTCTCCGCGGGAGTTGATATGTCCGGCGTGCACGACTGGAATATCGACCATCCGGATAACTTCAGGATCTCCGATACTGCGGCGGACCCGAATGCTCGCTGGAAGCTGGCGTGGGAATCGTCACCGCTGGCTTCTGTCAAATCGTGGCGCTCGCCCGTGCTGCTGGTCCAGGGCGACAATGACGACGAAGTGCCGTTTCTGCAGACACTGGAGCTGGCGTCGGCGCTCCGGCAGGAGAACGTGGATGTGCGGCAACTCATCTTTCCCGACGAGGTCCACGATTTTCTGCTTTTCCGCGACTGGATGGCGGCGTACACAGCCACTGCGGAATTCTTCGATGAGCATCTGCCCCTCGCACATTAGTCGATGGTTTAGTGGTCAGGCCGGTTGCGCCGGCCTGATTACCGCAATAGTTACGAATTGAGTTGACCTGCAAATCAGAGTTATGTCACCGAGGGACGGGCCTGTACTTTGCTCGTCGTGATCGTTAGAGTCGCAGGAGCGAGCTTCGGCGGCTGCCATCCAGGCCGGTTCGCCGTCACAGTAATCGTGCCAGGCGTTCTGGTGCTCTGCACAATCACCTGCGCGAGCCCATTGAAGAGAGAACGCTTTGGTTCCTTGTCGGATTCCTGGCAATTGGGATCGCCGTTGCCGACGCCGATCAGGGCGCCTTCGCCGGTGACTGAGAAATGGATCAGGGCATCGGCTGTGGGCACCGGGCGGTCCTGCGCATCGAGCGCTTCCACTCGCAGAATCGCGATGTCCTCGCCGTCCGCATCGATCGTCGTGCGATCGGCCGTGAGCCGAATGCTTACCGGATCGCCCGTCGTCTCGCGCTTCGCGGTCAAGACGAGCGATCCATTCCGGTAGCCGCGCGCCTCGAGCGTGCCGGGGGCATACTTCACCAACCATTCCACATGCTCCAGCGGTTTCACCTTCTGTCGCCCCTGGCTGGAGCCGTTGAGAAAGAGTTCCACTTCGTCGAGGTTTGAATGCACCCAGACCCGGATAGGCTCGCCTTCGCGCTGCTCCCAGTTCCAGTGGGGGAAGAGATGCAGAACCGGCTCCTGTCCCCACCACGCCTTGTAGTAATAGAAGTTATCCTTCGGGAATCCGCAGGTGTCCACGATCCCGAATTGCGAGCTAACTGAGGGCCAGCCGTAGGGCGTAGGCTCGCCGCGATAATCAAATCCCGTCCATGCGAATCCGCCGGCCAGGAACTGGCGCGATGCATAGAACGGCCACCACTCTTCGGCCAGCTCAGCCCATGGAGGATTATTCACATCGTAGGCACTTACCCAGTTGCGCAAGTTATCCGTGATATAAATGCCGCGCGTCGATACCGTACTCGCGGTTTCCGACCCGACCAGCGGCTGCTGAGGGTGCGTCCGATGATAGTTATCGATCTTCCCCAGGTTATAGTTAATCCCTTCGACATCGAGCGATCTGGACACTCCCTGGCCATAACTGCCGTTTACCGCTGCTGTGCAAAGACGCGTCGGATCGAGCTCATGAGAGCGCCGCACCATGTCGGCAACAATCAACTGTCCCTGTTCTTCTTTCTGCAGAACGTCTTCCTCGTTACCCATCGACCACAGGATGACGGCAGGACTGTTGCGGTAGCGCTTAATCATCTTCTCTAACTGCGCCATACCTTCGGGGCTGGAGCTCATCATGCGCGTCTCGCACATCATCATCATGCCCATGCGGTCGCACGCCTCCACCCATTCCGGCGTGGGCATATTGTGCGAAGTGCGCACAGCATTGCCGCCCATTGCCTTCAGCACGGAGAGTCGATAACCCTGCAGGCCGTCGGGCAGAGCGGCGCCCACGCCGGCGTGATCCTGATGGTTGCAGGTTCCCTTGATCTTTACGGGTTGACCATTCAGGAAAAATCCCTTGTCCACGTCGAAGTCGATGCTGCGGACGCCGAAGGCGACACGCTCGCCGTCGCGCACCTGGCCGCTTGTTTCCACCGTCACCATGGCCGAGTAAAGATGGGGCGTCTCCGGCGACCACAGCAGCGCGCTCGGAATGCGCGTTGCGGCCGAGAAGGTTGCGCTGCCATCGGGATCGATCGTCTGTGCGGGCGCGGCAGCCTGGGCTACGGTGTGCCCCTCGGGATCGAAGATTTCCCAGCGGACGCGTGCATTTTCGGTCTGCTTGCCCTTGTTGTGGACCAGTGTGCCCAGGGAAAGCACGGCGGTGTCACCCTTTACCTCGGGGCGGACGTAGCTCTCCAACTCGCCCAGGTGCAGCGGATCGGACTTAATCAGCCAGACGTGCCGATAAATTCCGGCGCCCTCATAGAACCATCCGTCGCCGAAGCTCGCATCCATGCGCACGGTGATGGCGTTGGGCGCGCCGTAGTTCAGAAAGTCGGAAAGGTCGAACGCAAACGGCGCGTAGCCGTTGTCGTTGCGACCGATGAAGCAGCCATTGACGAAGATGAGAGCGTCGCGAAACGCTCCGTCGAAGAGCACAACGATGCGGCGGCCCGCATCCTCCGCGTGAATATCGAAGACGCGCCGATACCATCCGACGCTCGTCTCCGGATACTTGCGGCCTAAGGGTTTGAACCCGTGACTCTCCAGTGCCCCATCATCCACGAAAGGCAGTTCCACCGCCCAGTCGTGTGGCAGGTTGAGCGATCGCCAGCTCGAATCGTCAAAGTTCGGCTGGGCGAAATCGAAGCCTCCGGTTTTGGAGAAGTCTCCCTGATCGGCGCCGAAACCGAGGTCGCGCGCGGGATCGTCCCCGTTTCCAAACGTAAACTTCCAGTTAAAATCGAAGAGCAGTTTCTGGCGCGGAGCAACAGCGTTTTCCTGACTGGTTGCGGCATTGCCGGAGGCAAAAAGCGATTCAGCGTGAACGAGGCCCGAACGGGACATCAAACCGCTGGCGGACAGAGCAACGCCCGACTGCAACAGGCTGCGGCGTGTGATGGACGGCATGGTTTCTTATGATAGGGTGCGATCCTGGCGCGGGGCAAACGCAGCGAGGCGAGAGTTGAGTCATCCGGAAGAATGCAACGCAACATACTCTCTGGCTTGAGCAGTGCCTCAATGCACTTCTACCAGTACCAGCGCGTTGGGTGTCAGAGTAAGATTCAGCGCGCCGCCGTTAAGGTGAGTCTGGTCCGGTGCCCCGAGAGCGGTCTCGCGATTCAGTTCCTTCACCTGTTCCGGAGTAGGGTCGATGGGGCTGCCCATCGCGCGGTACTTTGGCAGAACATTGCCGTGATCACTGTCGACGCGTTCGATGGAGACGGGCGCATCCGAGGGCAGGCCGGAGAATACGAGCCGCACGGTGCGCGTGGGACCCTGGGTGCCGGGATCGACGATGTTCCATGCCACCACGCGGAGAGAACCGTCCGCCGCGCGCGTGGCAATCGCATTTTGTGACCGGATCGGGATACGTTCATCGCCAAGCTGGTGGAGCAGCTCAAATGCGTAGTAGCTCGGCTTCTTAATACCACCCCTGGCGATGAGCCCGAAGTTTCCTTCAAAGGGTTTTGCGATGGGGCCACCCTCTTCGAAGACGTCGGAGAAGGTCCAGAAGGACATCATGGACACATGGCCGTCGCACTGGCGGATGGTATTGGCAACACCGGGGCCGACAAAGATCGTGTCGCGCGAGTCGTCCAGGCCCTGGACGTTCCATTCGGTCCACAGCAGCGGGAGGTTGGGTGTGGCGGAGGCGCGGATCTGATCCTGCACTTTCTCGATGGCCCGGCAGACGCGATCATCTTCGGGGATGTTCTCGTCTGTGTGAAAGAGATTCTCGACGGTGTCGTCGGCATAGCCATGGCTGGAGACGAAGTCGATGGGGACATGATTCTTTGCCACGTAATCTAGAAATGCCGGCACCCAGGAAGCCGCGGCCGTGGCCGGACCGCCGACGCGAAGCCGGGAATTCACTTTTTTGAGGTCGCGCGCAGTGTGTGCGTAGAGCTCGAAATAGCTGCCCTGGCGCGGAATTCCGCCCCAGAAATCGATGTTCGGCTCGTTCCACACTTCGAAGTACCACTGAGAAACCTCATCGATCCCGTAGCGATCGACGAGGTGCTGCGCAAAGGCCGTCATGTAGGCGTCCCACGCCTCCCAGCTTTTTGGCGGAGAGACGTTGGGGTGGTACCAGAAGACGTGCAAGTCCAGCGGATTGAAGGCCAGCTTGGTGGGCATAAAGCTGAGCTCGACGATGGGGCGCACGCCGTTCTTTAATAATCCGTCATAAATCTCGTCCACATATGCGAAGTTATAGACCGGGTTACCGTGCTGGTCTTCGTTGTAACTTCCGACCTCGCGGTCCAGAATGCCGTGGAAGCGCACATAGCGAAAATCCGTCACGCTTTTCACGGATCGAAGATCGTCCCGGTAATCTTCGCGCAGCGAGAGAATGGCATGGCCCGAGCCGAACATCTCCTCCCAGAAATGCGGGAAGGGGGTGGTACGAGCGTGCGCATCGATTGAAACAGTCTCCTGCGCGCTCGCGGCAGGCAGCGCGCAGAGGCTTAGAAGCAAAAGAGTTGCGAGCACTCGAATCCTGAAGGCCAGACTTGATTGCATTGCGTTCTCCTAAGCGGGGCCCGGCGGTTCATCGTTCAGACGGCCCCATTCTTCCACTCAGCGGGAAGAGTCACAAGAGGACGCTCCGGCAGGGACTGGTGAAGACGGAATCAGAAGCTGAAGCGGGCCTGCATGTCCACAATGCGCCCGCTCAGCGCGCTCCTTGCCTGACCAATGGTCGAATCCTGAATGTTGGTATCGATACTGCCGGAGTTCAGGTTGACGGTGTTGAAGACGTTGAAGCCGTCTACGCGCAGCTCCAGTGCCGCATTCTCGCCCAGTACCCGGTTGTTGGGTAGCCCGAAGTCTTTGGTGAGAGTGGCGTCCAAATCGCGATAATTGGGTCCGTTGAAAGAGTTGCGCGCCACACCGGGTGTTGGCGGAGCGGGAAACTGCGCAGGGAATGAAGCAGTTACGGCAGTATATGCGGGGACAGTAAAGTAAGCGAGTCCACCATTGGGGAAGTCCACGTTGGGGCGGCCATCCTCAAGGGCGGCGTTGCTGGTGTTATGGCCGGCGTGGCCGAGATAGGCTCCAGGGCGGAGCGTGCTGTAGCCACTGCCGGTGTAATAGAGCTGCCCGTTGGTAACGCCGTAATATGTGGGCGTCCACGGGAAGCCGCTGTCGATATTCAGTATTCCGCTCAGTGTCCATCCCCCCGCAGTTTTTGCGAGCCAGCCGTTCTTATTGTGGAAGTAGTCCGGCGACCAAAGACCAAAGAGGCGAAACGCGTCCTGGACATCGTAGTCGGACCGGCCCCAGGCGAGCTTTGTGTTCCAGGGATATGGGTCTTCGTAGTAGGGCTGGGAGCCGTCATCCATGCTTTTCGACCACGTGTACTGCCCGTCCAGCATAAAGCTCCGCGAGAACTGATGGCGAAGCGTAGCCAGCATGGCGTTGTAGCTGGAATTGCCTTCGTTGTTGTAATAGTCGACCGAATTCACGGCGGGGTTAAATGGGATGCCGAAGGCGTCCGCATAGACGTTCAGGTTCTCCTGGGTGATCATGTGGCGGCCGGTGCTGCCCTGATAGCCGAGCGTCGCCACCCAGGTGTTGGCGATCTGGGTTTGCGTACCGAGCGAGTAGTGATAGGTGTACTGGGTGGGGATGCTGGCCGGGAAGGCAGTGACGGAGAGAGTTCCCGTGGTCGGCAGTCCGGCGGAGTTGTAACCTACGATAGTGTTGGGGTTTGACGGGTATCCCAGCAGGGAATGTACGTTACTGGGCACCGCGTAGACGATATCGGGGTTGATCTGCGAGGGGGACGTGCTGCTGAAGCTCGGGCTTACGACGAGGGGAGGATTGTTGAGGCCGTTGGCGGCAATGGCGATTTCTTCCTGGTTGTAGTTGAGGCCGAAGCCGCCGCGCAGAACGACGCGCCCGTTCTGGCTGGCGGGCGTCCAGGCAAAGCCCACCTGGGGGCCGAAATTGCTCTTCTGCGAGGTGTACAGGTCGCCGCCGAGGCGCATGTGCATACCGGTGAGCAGCGCGGATCCGGAGCCCAGCACCACCGTGGCCAGGTTATTGTCCTTCGAAGAGAGGGGGCCGAAATACGACCAGCGCATGCCGAGGTTGAGGGTGAGGTGCGGCGTCAGCTTCCAGTCATCCTGCACGAAGGCGTCCCACAGGTCCTCGCGGTCATCCTGGCGGTTGATGGTCGGCGTTCCGGTGAGGGGATTGAAGGTGCCGGACTCTGCCTCCGGAGCGTCGTTGAGGAAGTCCCAGACATTGAAGAACGTATAGCCGGGTCGCGCCGAATACGGCGCTTCGCTGAGGTAATAGAGGCGCGTGAGTCCGCCGCCCATCTTGATGTTGTGATTGCCGGCTACTTTGGTCAGGACGTCGTCGTAGCTATAGGTCCATTGATCGAAGACGCTTGGCCCGGGGGCGCCGAAGTAGTTGAAGGTCGTGGCGGGCGAGCTGCCGTTCAGGTTGCCGATCTGGTCGATCGTGTCCTGCGGCAGGCCGAAGGGCTCCTGCGGATTGGTGCCGATTTCGTTCCAGCGCCAGCCGCCGGCGTTGGCGCGCGCTTCGTTCAGCAGGGTCGGCGAGAAGGTGTGGTCCCAGATGCCGGCAAAAGCGTCGTTGACGGAGTCGTGATGCCAGAGGTTATACGGCCGCACCGGCCCGTTGTAGTAGCTCTGGGTTTCGGGAACCCAATAAATGGTAAAGGTGGCGCGGTCGTTGCTGCCGATGTCCGCGTCCAGGCGCCCGTTATATTGTGCATCCACGTTGTTATTCGGATACGCGGTGGTGTATTCGGCGATATCGGGCGTGTTGCTCAAGCCGCTGCCGACGCCGGGGTTCGTCGAGCTGGCGTAGGTGGGGTCCTGATTGTGCAGGCCAGTGGTCAGCGGCGAGCCGATGTTCAAGCCTCCGCTCACGGTGCGGCAGTTGGAACCCTCGGTTAGTCCGATCTCCGCGCAACTGACGGTGACCTGCCCCACGTTACTGACGCTCGCGCCGGGAAAAGTGAGGAAGGTGTTCGCGATGCTGCCACTTGGGGCCAGGGCGTCGAACTGCGGCGTGTCGTACCAGCCGGTGGAAGTGACGATGGTGTCGTTGCGCAGCGTCTCGTAGTCGAAGAAGCCGAAGAGGTGGTTTTTCCAGAAGGGGCCGCCGAGGCTGCCGCCAAACTGGTTGTAGCGCTGCGTATCTTTGGTGAGGCCGCGACTGCCGGGGGTTCCGGCATTGAAGCTGCCGGGGCCGTTCCAGGCCTGATAGGCATTCAGGCCTGGACGATAGCCAAGAATGAATGCGCTGCCGTGGACCTGGTTGCTGCCGGCTTTAGAGATGACCTGGATCTGAGCGCCGCTGAAGCGTCCATTCTCGGCGTCATAGGAATTGGTAACGACTTTGACGTCCTGGATGGAGTCTTCGCTGGGCGTGATGACTGAAGCGCCGCCCCAGACGGCGCTGACGGTGCTGATGCCGTCGATGCTGATGCCGTTATTCTCGTTCTGGTCGCCGTTGGCAACGATTTGCGGCGCGTTCTCCGTGGTGAAGATGCCGCCTGCCGCACCTGTGGAAGCGCGATTGCTGCCGGGCAGCGAAGCCGCGCCACCACCGGCTGCCTGCGCGCCATTGCCGAAGGCGCCTGGAGCAAGTTGGGCCAGCTGAAACGGATCGCGTCCGAAGGAGGGCATGTGCTGGATCTCCTGGCTGCTCACCGTCCCGCTGATGCTGGCCGTCGAAGTGTCAAGCAGAGGGATCTGATTGCCCTGGACGGTGACCGTCTGCGCCTGTGTGCCCGGCTGCATCTGGACGTTCATGGTGTTAGGCTGCTCGGGAACGATGCTCACATTGGGAAGCACCTTGGTCTCGAACCCCTTTGCCGTGACCGTCAGCTCAAAGTGACTGGGCGGCAGTTGATTGAACACGTAGGCGCCGCTACCGTTGGTGGTCGCATTGAGAGTGCGATTGGTGGACACATCGCGCAGCGTTACCGCGGCACCGGGAATGACAGCGCCGGTCGGGTCAGTAACCGTGCCCGACAGGGAGGCGCGGAACTGCCCCATGGCGGCGGGAACACACATGGCGATGACGGCGATGAACAGGCCGGCGCGAAATCCAGTTGCGCGGCAGGAGCAGGGGGAGGAATGACGCATCCGGGCTCTCCAGGAGTAGAAGAGTTGCGATTTACATCTGGTCAGTTATCGAGTCCAAGGTTGTTTTGAGTGCGATTGGAGAGATCGGGTTGACTGAAGGTTGCTGGGCGAACGGTGATGTGGCGTGCAGCAGCCATGTTTGTCGCAACCAACGCCGCCGCGGGCCTCGTCGAAATCTGAGTTGCGGTTGCGATCAGCCGCACGTTTCGAGAGCGCCGATTACGTCGTTCGTGATTCAGCAGTAGATTGACGCAGGCGGCGATTCCTGATTTGCTGGGTCGCATGCATGTTCTGCGCGGCATTGCCGGGGTGCTGTGCCTGGTTTCGGTGCTGCTGGATGCGTTCGAGACGGTGATTCTGCCGCGGCGGGCGACGGGGCGGTTCCGGCTGACGCGGCTCTTTTACCTGCTGACGTGGAGGCCGTGGCTGTGGGCCGCGCGGCGGGTGCGGATCGAGCGGAAACGCGAGACGGTGCTGAGCTTCTACGGGCCGCTGTCGCTGACGTTCCTGATCGCCACGTGGGCGGCGGCGCTGATCTTCGGCTTCGGGCTCATCTACTGGGCGTTTCGCACGCCGTTCGTCGATCCGCATGGCGCGGCGCACCCACTGCTGACCGATCTGTATGCGAGTGGGACGACCATATTCACACTCGGCCTGGGCGACGTGGTGCCGCGCATCCTGTGGGTTCGCGGGCTGGTCGTGCTGGAGTCGGGGATCGGGCTGGGATTTGTTGCGCTGGTGATCGGGTACTTCCCCGTGCTGTACGGCGCGTTCTCGCGGCGCGAGGTGAATATTGCGCTGCTGGACGCACGGGCGGGGTCGCCGCCGACGGCGTTTGAGCTGATCAAGCGGCACTCCTTCGAGGGCGGGACGGCCGCGCTGACGGTGCTGCTGGAGGAGTGGGAGCGATGGTCGGCGGAACTGCTGGAGAGCCACATCTCCTATCCCCTGCTGTGTTTGTTCCGGTCGCAGCACACGCGGCAGAGCTGGCTGGGTGCGCTGACGGCGATCCTGGATACGTGTGCACTGCTGATTGCGGGCGTGCAGGAACAGAGCGCCCGGCAGGCGCAACTGACTTTCGCGATGGCGCGGCACGCGCTTGTCGATATCGCGCAGATTTTGTCGGCGCGGCCCACGCAGAACACGTCGGACCGGCTGCCGCACGAGCGGTTCCGGCTGATTTACGACCAGTTGTGCCAGGCGGGCGTGCGGGTATGCCGGGACGAGGCGTCGTTCGAGCGGCTGAAGGAGCTGCGGGCGCTGTATGAGGGGTACGCGGAGACGCTGAGCCGGTATCTGGCGATGCCGCTTCCGCCGTTTTTCCTGGAACATCCGAAAAAGGACAACTGGCTCTCGGTGGCGAAGGTGCGCGCAGAAGCTGAGGCGGAAGACCGGGTGGTGCTGCACGACGACGGGGAACATTTGTTCTGAACCCAGCTGAAAAGCGGTTAGTTAAGAGCCGGTTAGCTCAGAACCGGTTAGCCAGGAGCCGGTTAGCGAGCGCTTCACGTTTCTGTGGACGGCGGTGCGGGGATGGGATTAGGCTCTATGCGTCCCCAGGGAAGTGGAGTTGGCTGTGGCTGGCGGCTGGATGGATCAGTTTGCCGACGCGCCGGATGTGCTGCGGGATGTGCCTGGCCGCAAGACGGTGGTGCGGGCGGGCAGCGCCGAGATCGGCGGCGGCGCGTTTGTGACCATGGCGGGGCCGTGTTCGGTGGAAACCGAGCGGCAACTGATGGAGACTGCGGAGCATGTGGCGCGGGCGGGCGCGCAGGTGCTGCGCGGCGGCGCCTTTAAGCCGCGAACTTCTCCTTATTCATTTCAGGGACTGGGGCGCGAAGGGCTGCGCCTGCTGGCGATGGCGCGCGCCGCGACGGGACTGTCCGTCGTGACCGAGGTGCTGGCCGCGGCTGACGCGGAGATGGTCGCCGAGGTCGCGGACATTCTGCAAATCGGGTCGCGCAGCATGGAGAACTACTCGCTGCTGGAGGCGGCTGCGCACACGGGGCGGCCGATCCTGCTGAAGCGGGGGATGGCGGCGACGGTGGCCGATCTGCTGCGGTCGGCGCAGTGCATCGTGAGCCACGGCAATCCCAATGTGATTGTGTGCGAGCGCGGCATCCGGACCTTTGAGACATCGACGCGGAACACGCTGGATGTGGGCGCGATTGCGGTGCTGCGGGAGGTTACGCGCCTGCCAGTGATTGCGGATCCGAGCCATGCGGCGGGGCGGCGAGAGCTGGTGCCGGCGTTGGCGCGGAGCGCGGTGGCCGCGGGCGCCGAGGGATTGCTGGTGGAGGTGCATCCGCGGCCGGAGGAGGCGTGGAGCGATGGAGAACAGGCGCTGACGTTCGAGCAGTTCGACACGCTGATGGCGGAAGCGCCGCGCTGGCATGAGCTGCGAGCGGAAGCGGCAGTGGCATGAGAAATCCTGCAGGAAAGGAGCTGATCGTTATGAGTCCGGTAAGTGAAGTGCAGACGGAACTCGCGCACGGGCTGGTGGAGAAGCGCGCGATTACGAATCACGCGGTGCTGAATGAGGCGTATGCCTACGCGAAGCCGAGCGCGTTCTCGCGGGGGATGCGGATCGACCTGAACGGGTTCACGATCCTGTTCATCTCGGGAACGGCGAGCATCGATGAGAACGGGAAGAGCGTGCACATCGGCGATCTGCGCGGGCAGACGCGGCGAACCCTGGACAACATCACGGGGCTGCTGGTGAGCGAGGGCGCAAATTGGCATGATGTGGTGCGGACGACGTGTTATCTGCGGGACATCGACCGCGACTACGAGGCGTTCAATGAGGAGCGGACCGCGTTCTACAGGCTGCAGGGGCTGGATCCGCTCCCGGCATCGACGGGTATCGGGGTAAGACTGTGCCGTCCGGAGCTGCTGGTGGAAATGGAGGCGATCGCGGTATTCCGCACGCAAAAGCGCGGCGTGGAACCGGAGTAGGGCTGAGCCGCGGCGCCGCGGCAGATATTATGATGGGCGCCATGTCCATTTGCAGGCGTGACGCCCTGGCAGGGGTTCTCTTTTGTTTGCTGGCGACTTCCGCGCCAGCTTTCGCGCAGATGGAGGCGTTTCATCGGCGATTCGATGCCGTTCTGACACAGCATGGGATCGTGGGCGGCGGTGTCGCGATCGTTCACCGCGGCGAACCGGCGACGGAATTCTTTTTCGGCGTGGCTCGGCAGGGAACGCAGCATGCCATCGACAGCGAAACCTCGTACAACTGGGCGTCGATCACCAAGACGATGACCGCGATCGCGATTTTGCAACTGCGGGACCGGGGCAAGTTGTCGCTGGATGATCCCGCGGTCCGCTATGTGCCGGAGCTGCGGCAGATCCACGACGAGTTCGGCCCGGTGGATGCGATCACGATTCGCGATCTGCTGACACACAGCGCGGGGTTTCGCAATCCGACGTGGCCCTGGGATTGCGACGATGCGGCCAACTGCGACTGGCAGCCGTTTGAGCCGACGCAATGGGCGCAGGTGAACGCGATGCTGCCGTATACGCACGTCGCCTTCAGGCCGGGCACGCGCTGGAGCTATTCGAACCTGGGGTACGTGTTTCTCGGTCAGGTGATCGAGCGGCTCACCGGAGACAACTTCGTGGACTACATGACGAAGAACATCCTGATGCCGCTGGGTATGACGCAGAGCTACTTTGACGTTTCTCCATATTTCCTGGAATCGCACGTGTCGGCCAGTTATGTGCGCGCAGCGAACAAGCTGACCGAGCAGCCGTTCAACTTCGATACCGGAATCACGACGTCGAACAGCGGGTTGAAGGCTCCCATCGTTGATATGGAGAAGTACCTGCGCTTCCTGATCGGGGACCCGACGAATCCGGTTTATTCAATCGTTCTGAAGCGCAGTTCGCTCGATGAAGCGTGGAAGGCGATGCTGCCGGTGGAGGAGGATGGGACCTCAGAGGGGCCGTACGTGGAGGGGAAGCCGAGAATGGGGCTGGGGTTCTTTGCGTTGGACGTGGGTGGGCACCGATTTGTGTATCACGACGGCGACCAGGGCGGGTTTTCGTCGGAGATGCTCGTTGATCCTGAGCGGGGCGTGGGGAGTTTGCTGGTGGTGAATACGACGGACGCGGGAGGGCCTGCGCCCGCGACCGCGGCGCATGCGGAGCCCAATACGGAACCGGAACCGCGCGGCGATCTGCGGATCGCGTTGCGCTACGAACTGATCCATTCGGTGTTCCCCGCATATTCTGCGGGGAAATAGCGATGCGCTCGTCGAACGCGCGCCGGCTCGCTGCGAGAATTACGCTGGGGCGAGAGTGGCTGCGGGGGCGTGGACAGCTTTTGTCCTGGGCCTCTCGGCGCCGACGGTGACCAGCTCCCAGGCAGAGCGGTCGCGCAGGAGACGCGAGACGAGGGCGGTGTGCATGGCGTGGCCGGCGCGCTCGGCGATAACGTGGCCGAGGATGTGATGGCCGGCGAGGGCGAGGTCGCCGATGAGGTCGAGAACCTTGTGGCGGGCGAACTCATCGTGAAAGCGCAGCGGGCCGTTCTGGACGCCATCGCGGGAGAGGACGATGACGCTTTCCTCAGTAGCGCCACGGATGAGGCCCATGTCGCGTAGCTTCTGCTCGTCTTCGCGGAAACCGAAGGTGCGGGCCGGGGCGATGTCGCGCTCGTAGGCGCCGGTGGCGAGATCGACCCGATACGCCTGGCGGCCGATGGGGGCGGGGAAATCAATCGAATAGGAAACGGAATAGCCGGTGCCGGGATAGACACCGATGAACTTGTCCCCCTCGCGAACCTCGACATCCTTGAGAATACGGAGATACTGGCGGCGGCGGCGCTGGGGTTTGAGCCCGGCGCGGCGGAAGGCGAGCGTGTAGGGCAGAGCGCTGCCGTCGAGGATGGGGAGTTCGAGATTGTCGAGCTCGACGATGACGTTGTCGATGCCCATGCCGAGCAGGGCGGAGAGCAGGTGCTCGGTGGTGGAGATGAGGACGCCCTGGCGCATGAGGCTGGTGGCGTAGCTGACCTTGGCGACGTTGCGGCCGGTGGCAGTGATTTCGAAATTGTCGAGGTCGGTGCGCCGGAAGACGACGCCGCATCCGGCGGGAGCGGGGAGAAGGCGCATGTGAACGGGCGCGCCGCTGTGGAGCCCAACGCCGGAGAACTCCACGGGTGAAGAAATGGTATTTTCCAGATGCGGTGAATCGGGCAAGCTTTCCCTCTTTGAAGACATAGACTAGCGCGCCTGGAAGGAAGTTGCGGTGTGGCAAATAAGCCACAGCATGCGTGACCCAGGTCACAGTACCTTGAAAGGTTACCCTTATGGCAATGGTAGATGAATCAGATAGTTGCGAGAATTTTGGAATTTTGGAGACGATGGCGCGGTTCGAGCCAGTGTTGATGGATCGGATACGCCGGATGGTCGAAATCGAGTCCCCCAGCGACGACAAGGCGGCAGTGGACCGGTGCGTGGACGCGGTCGAGAAGACGGCGGCCGGGATAGGCGGGCGGGCGAAGCGGCACCGGCAGCGGGAGTTCGGGGATGTGCTGGAGTTGCGGTTCGGTCCGAAGCGCGGAACGCCGCTGATGCTGCTGGGGCACCTGGACACGGTGTGGCCGATGGGAACGCTGAAGACAATGCCGTTCCGGACTGCGGAAGGGCGCGCGTGGGGCCCCGGAGTGCTGGACATGAAGGCGGGCGTGGCCATGGCGCTGACGGCAATCGAGGCGCTGGGCGCATTGCGGAGGTCGGTGATCCTGCTGCTGGTGAGCGACGAGGAGGTGGGGAGCACGGTGTCGCGGCCGATTACGGAGAAACTGGCGCGGGAGTGCGCGGCGGTGTTTGTGCTGGAGCCGGCGCAGGGGCTGAAGGGCGCATATAAGACGGCCCGCAAGGGAGTGGGGAATTACACGGTGCGGGTGACGGGCGTGGCCAGTCACGCGGGCGTGGATTTCGAACGCGGGCACAGCGCGATCCACGAGCTGGCGTGGCAACTGGAGAAAGTGCGCGGGTTCACGGAGCTGGAGCGCGGGCTGACGGTGAACGCGGGTGTGATTCGCGGAGGGACGCGGACAAATGTGGTGGCGGCGGAAGCGGAGGCGGAGATCGACGTGCGGATAGCGCGGATGAAGGATGCGGCGCGGATCGAGCGGAAGTTTCGCGGCATGCGGGTGCGCGACCGCGGATGCCGGCTGCAGGTGGAGGGCGGGATGAATCGTCCGCCCATGGAACGGAGCCAGGGAACGGTGGCGCTCTACCGGCGCGCCGCGACTTTGGCGGGGCAAATGGGGTTTGCGCTGGCAGAAGCTGCAACGGGCGGCGGGTCGGACGGGAACTTTACGGCGGCACTGGGCGTCCCAACACTGGATGGCATGGGCGGAGTCGGCGAAGGGGCTCATGCATCCAATGAATCGGTATTGCTGAAGGATCTGATGCCGAGGACGGCGCTGCTGGCGGAGATGATCCGTCGAATTTGATCGGAGGATTCCGATGCTTAAGCTGGTGGAATTCGGGCTGCTGGGTGTGACGCTGCTGATCGTGCTGGGGCTGGTGTTGCGCGGGCAGCCGGAAGCGCCTCCGCCGGAGGAGAATCCGATTGGAGCGCGCAAGCCGGCGGATGAAGCGAAGCGGAGGGAGACACGCTGAGCGCTTCAGGTCCGCGCGCCGAAGTGTGAGGCGAGATCGTATTGCGCGGCGCGGAGCCGGTCTTCGACACCGGCGATCATGCCCGCGACGAGAGCGAGCGGCAATCCAACAACATTGAAATAGCAACCGCGGATGCGCGGAATCCAGCGAGCCGCTCGGCCCTGGATGGCGTAGGCGCCGGCTTTGCCGCGAGGCTCCCCGGTGGCGATGTAGGCGGCGATTTCTTCGTCTGTCGGCGTGAGCATGGTGACGTGTGTGACTTCCGCGGCGGACTCGCGGATGTTTCCAGCGACGAGGGCGATGCCGGTGATGACCTGGTGCGTGGCTCCGGAGAGCAGGCGCAACATACGGGCCGCGTCGGCGTCGTTTTCAGGTTTGGCCAGGATCTCGCCATTGGGCGCGACCACGGTCGTGTCGGCGCCGAGGACGATGAGCGGCTCGGTGTGTGTACGCGCGAGCGCGCCGAATTCAGGCGATGCGGCGACGGCATCGGCTTTCTCCTGGGCGAGGCGAAGGACGTAGTCGATGGGGGACTCGGCGCGGCGCGGATCTTCGCAGACATCAGCGGGAAGGACGGTGAACTCGTAACCTGCCTGAGCGAGGAGATCGCGGCGGCGCGGGGACGCGGAGGCGAGGACCAGCATAAGAGACAGGGTACAGCGTACAGGGTGCAGGTTGCGGCGCTGCCTAGCTGTGTTCGGGGCTGGAGCCGGGTTCGGGGAAGTCGGAGTCGCTGTCTTTGATGTTCGGATCGGATTCGCGGTGAGGGAGCTGGCCGGCGAGGCGGTCGTGAGCTTCGCCGGGATGGGATGCGTCGGGGCACGGCGCATTGGGCGAGGTGTCTTCGAGGGCGCCTTTCGTGGTATCGGGGTCGGAGTGCTGGTTGGGCATGGTGGTGGGATGCGTGAGGAACGTGCAGCGTACAGATATTGGATTGGCGATCAGCGAACAGCGATCAGAGATCAGCGAACAGCGATCACCGAACAGAGATTCAGTACGAACCAGGCGTTGAGGAGAGGCCCTTCCAACATCGGCGAGAGGCGCGCAGATGTGGACACCCCAGCATCCGGCACGCGGCGTCAGTGTGCGGCGCCCGCCTGCTTGCTCAGGTCGCAGAGCATATCGGAGTGGATATTGAGGCCGATGTTGCTGATGTTGTAGACGTGCTCGCTGGCGACGAGCCAGACGATCTCGCAGATGTGGCGCTCGGAGTAATGGAGCCGGAGGCGGGCAAAGGTCTCCGGGTTCACCTTTTTGTTCTGCGTCAGCTCGGTGACGTAATCGAGGGCGGCGCGCTCGGCCTCGCTGAAGAGCGGGTTGGTGCGGTATTGCTCCATCGCATCGAATTTGGCCTGGTTCATGGAGGACTTGATCGTGAAATATCGGCCGATGTCGATGCAGAAGAGGCAGACGTTGATGCGGGCTACTTGTTCGCGGACGAGCATGACGGTTTCGCGCGAAAGGGTAAGCTTTTTGTCGAGCTGGCCGATTTTGCCAACGAACCGGCCGAAGGCGAGGGGCATGCGTGCCACAAAGACTTTGAGCGGGGTCATGACCTTGCCGAACTGACGGCGCGACATCGAATAGACAAATTTCAGCATGAGGCCGCGGGGTTTTTCGACGGGGGGAAGAAAGGGCTGATCGGAACTGGGGCGGTCTGGCGCGGAGATTGTCGTTTGTGCCTGCATCGGGTTGTGCCTCCCTCTCACCCAGACAGATGCGGCGTGGAGGGTGAAGGGTGCAGAAAATAAAGGTGCAGCGTTCAGCGTGCAGGAGCGCCTGGCTGAGAGAGGGGTGTGCCCTTCCACAGCTTCGAGAAGCGCACCGATGTGGGGCACCCGGGGATCGAGAGTCGAAGAACGACCCCACCCTGCCGAAATCGGCCAGGATGAGGCACCCTGGGATGGGTGCAATCTTGGGCAGTCTGTGCGGAGTAACAAAGATTTGTCTTGTACGCCGTGACCGGTATCACGGACAATCGTGCACACTGCGATGCATCCTGTTCTGTTCCCGCGCGCTGGCTCAGCAATCGCAGTCAGCTCAGGCGGCGCGTGGAGGGCAGTCTCCACCCGCGCCGGTTGCATGTTCTAAGTGCAGCGGCGGTTGGAAAATGAGTGACCCGTAGCCTGCGGCCGCCCGCACCGGCCGGAGGAGGTCAAAATGCCGCTGTACGCTGAACGCCCGCCTCTTCCCTCCGAAGACAAGCGCTGGAAAATCGTGAACGGCACGATGCGCAAACATGGCTACTCGCGCAACGCGCTGATTGAGACGCTGCACACGGTGCAGTCGTCGTTCGGATATCTGGACGAGCCATCGATCAGGTTTGTGGCGCGATCGCTGCGCGTGCCGCTGAGCCAGGCGTATGGGGTGGTGACGTTCTACCACTTCTTCAGCCTGAAGCCGCCGGGGAAACACACCTGCACGGTGTGCCTGGGGACGGCGTGCTACATCAAGGGCTCGGAAAAGCTGGTGGCCGAAGCGGAGAAGCTGCTGCGCATCCGGGCGGGAGAGACTACGGGGGACGGGGAAGTGTCACTGGCGACGGTGCGCTGCGTGGGCGACTGCGGACGGGCGCCGGTGGCGCTCTTCGACGGTGAGCTGTCGGCACAGATGAACGAGGCGAAACTGGAGCAGCGCCTGGAAGAGTGGAGGCCGCAATGAACGTTGAGGAACTCCAGCAGATAGCGGCGGACGCCGAGGAAAAACGGGGAAAATTCGATTACGAAGTGAATGTGTGCATGGGCACCAGCTGCCTGGCGCAGCATAGCGAGCGCATCCGCGAGGCGCTGGCGAAGGAAGCGGAGGGCTGCGGCAAGCGGTGCCATGTGCGGCGAACGGGGTGCATGGGACCGTGCGCGGCTGGACCGATGGTGCTGGTGGAACCGGCAGGCACGCTCTACGCACACGTGGGCGAGCACGACGCGAAGGACATCCTGGAATCGCTGGGCCGCGAGCCGGTGGCGCGGCTGGATCCGAGGCTGGGGAGCTACTTCGAAGGCCAGCATTTCATCGTGCTAGAAAACGTGGGGCACATCGACCCGGAGAACGTTGACGAATATGTGGGGCGAGGCGGATATGAAGCGCTGGTGAAGGCGCTGACAGAGATGAATCCCGCGTCGGTGATTGAGCAGATCTCGAAGAGCGGGCTGCGCGGGCGCGGCGGCGGCGGATATCCGACGGGGCTGAAGTGGGACACGGTCGCCAAGGTGAAGGGCGCGCAGAAATATGTAATCTGCAACGGGGACGAGGGTGATCCGGGCGCGTTTATGGATCGCAGCGTTCTGGAGAGCGATCCGCAGCGGGTGATCGAGGGGATGGCCATTGCGGCGTACGCGATCGGCGCGACGAAGGGCTACATTTACGTTCGCGCGGAGTATCCGCTGGCGGTGCAGCGGCTGACGGTGGCGCTGCGCGAGGCGCGGCGGCGGGGATTCTTGGGGAACGCAATCTGCGAGACGACGTTCAGCTTCGACATCGACATCAGGCTGGGCGCGGGCGCGTTTGTGTGCGGCGAAGAAACGGCGCTGATTGCCTCGATTGAAGGCAAGCGTGGGACGCCGAGGCCGCGTCCGCCGTATCCGGCAGTGAGTGGATTGTGGGGCGAGCCGACGCTGATCAACAACGTGGAGACGTTTGCGAATGTGCCGCCGATTATTCGCAAGGGCGGCGAGTGGTTCTCGTCGATGGGGACGGCGCGGAGCAAAGGGACAAAGGTCTTCGCACTGACCGGAAAGATCCAGCGGACGGGCCTGGTGGAAGTGCCGATGGGCATGACGCTGCGGCAGATCATCTTCGGCATCGGCGGCGGCGTACCGGACGGGCACAAGTTCAAGGCAGTGCAGACGGGCGGACCCTCGGGCGGATGTTTGCCGGAGGAGCACCTCGATTTGTCCATCAGTTACGACGCGCTGATCAGCGCGGGCTCGATGATGGGCTCGGGCGGCATGATCGTCATGGACGATACGTCGTGCATGGTATCGGTCGCCCGCTTCTTTATGGAGTTCTGCATGCAGGAGTCGTGCGGCAAGTGCGTGCCCTGCCGCGCGGGGACGGTGCAGATGTACGAATTGCTGACGAAGATCTGCAAAGGCGAGGCGACGCACCGCGACCTGGATCAGCTGACGGAGCTGTGCGAAGTAGTGGGCGCGACCAGCCTGTGCGGGCTGGGGCAGACGGCGCCGAATCCGGTGCTGAGCACGCTCAGGTATTTCCGGCATGAGTACCTGGCGCACATCGAGGAGAAGCGGTGCCCGGCGGGCGTGTGCGCGTGCAGCGCGGCGGAGAAGCCGGTCGCCGAGGAGGCAAGAGTATGAGCGCCGAAGCGAACATTCGCACCCTGACCATCGACGGCGCGGACATCAGCGCGCGCGCGGACCAGACCATTCTGGAGGCGGCGCGGGAACACAACATCGCAATCCCGACGCTCTGCCATCTGGAGGGACTGTCGGAAGTAGGCGCGTGCCGGCTCTGCCTGGTGGAAGTGAAGGGCGCACGGCGGCTGCTGCCGGCGTGCGTGACGCGGGTCGAGGAGGGGATGGAGGTTACGACGCACTCGGCGAAGATTGACCGGTACCGGCAGATGATCCTGGAGCTGTTTTTCGCGGAGAGAAACCACGTGTGCTCGGTGTGCGTGGCCAACGGGAACTGTGAGCTGCAGAACCTGGCGCTCGAACTGGGCATGACGCACGTCGAGATACCGTACCAGTATCCGCAACTGCCGGTGGACGCGTCGCACCCGCGGTTCACCGTGGATCACAACCGCTGCGTGCTGTGCACGCGCTGCGTACGGGTGTGCTCGGAGATCGAAGGCGCGAACACCTGGGGAGTGATGGGGCGCGGGGCGCAGTCGCTGGTGATCACCGATCTGAAGGAGCCGTGGGGCGAGAGCGAAACGTGCACGAGCTGCGGGAAATGCGTGCAGGTGTGCCCGACGGGCGCACTGTTCGAGAAAGGCCGCGCGGGGACGCGAACGGCGAAGCATCCGGAGTTCCTGCCCTATCTGCGCATCATGCGCGAGGGAGACCAGCCATGACCGACAGGAAAACGCTGGCGACAGTCTGGCTGGACGGATGCTCGGGGTGCCACATGTCGCTGCTGGACATGGACGAGCGGCTGATCGAGCTGAGCAGCCAGTTCGTGCTGTTGTACTCGCCGCTGGTTGATCGCAAGACGTTTCCGGAGCGAGTGGACGTGACGCTGGTGGAAGGTGCGGTGGCGAGCGAGGAGGATCTGAAGAAAATCCGTAGGATTCGGGAGCACACGGGGGTGCTGGTGTCGCTGGGCGACTGTGCTTTGACGGGAAACGTGTCAGCGATGCGCAACACCTGCGGGCCGCAGCCGGTGCTGCTGCGCGTCTACCAGGAGAACGTCGATCTGAAGCAGCACGTGCCGACGGTGGGCGTGCCGGCGCTGCTGGATCGGGTGCGGCCGGTGCATGAAGTGGTGCCGGTGGATGTGTTTGTACCGGGGTGCCCGCCCTCGGCGGACACGATTTATCAGGTGCTGTCGGAGCTTCTGGCGGGCCGCGTGCCGACACTGGGCGGAGTCGCCCACTTCGGATGAGGGGAGAAGCTATGAGCCGGACCATCGTTATCGATCCCGTCACGCGGCTGGAAGGGCACGGCAAGATCACGCTGAAGCTGGACGATGCGGGAATTGTGCAGGACGCGATGTTTCACGTGACGCAACTGCGCGGCTTCGAGAAGTTCTGCGAGGGTCGGCCGTTTTACGAGATGCCGAATATCACGGCGCGCATCTGCGGCATTTGCCCGGTGAGCCATCTGGTGGCGTCGTCGAAGGCCTGCGATGCGATTCTGGCGGTGCAGATTCCGCCGGTAGCGGCGAATTTGCGGAAGGTGCTGAACCTGGCGCAGCTGGTGCAGTCGCATGCGCTGAGCTTTTTTTATCTCTCGTCGCCGGATCTGCTGCTGGGGATGGACGCGCCGCCGGAAGAGCGCAGCATCCTGCACCTGGCGCACAGCCATCCCTCCATTGCGGCGGACGGCGTGGCGCTGCGGCAGTTTGGGCAGCGGATCATCGAGATAATGGCGGGGAAACGGATTCATCCGGGTTGGACGATTCCGGGCGGCGTGAACGAACCGCTGAGCGCGGAGAAACGGGACCGGATTCTGGGTATGATTCCGCTGGCCGTGGCGGCAATCCAGCGGACGCTGGGGTGGTTCAGGAAGGAGATTGAGAAATTTTCGGCGGAGATCGAGGTTTTTGCGAATTTCCCCACGCTGTTTATGGGGCTGATCGACGACCGTGGGCTGGCCGAGTACTACAACGGGGCTCTGCGGGTGATCGATTCGGAGGGGAACATCATTGCGGGCGAACTGGATCCGGCGCATTACGCGAGCTTTTTGGGCGAAGAGGTGGAACCGTTCACGTATATGAAATTTCCGTATTACAAGCCTCTGGGATATCCGGGGGGCGCGTACCGGGTAGGGCCGCTGGCGCGGCTGAATCTGGCGGGGCGGTGCGACACGCCGCTGGCGGATGCGGAATGGCGGGAGTTCCGCGCGACGTCGGCGCGGCCACTGCTGAGCTCATTCCATTACCACCAGGCCCGGCTGATCGAGATGCTGCACGCGACGGAGAAGATCGAGGCGCTGCTGGCGGATAAGGGAATTCTGGACAAGCACGTGCGGGCGATAGCTTCGGTGAATAATTCGGAGGGCGTGGGCGTGGCGGAAGCGCCGCGGGGAACGCTGATTCACCACTACAAGGTGGACGAGAACGGGCTGATCCGCTGGGTGAACCTGGTGATCGCGACGGGACACAACAACGCCGCGATGAACCGGGGGATTTTGCAGGCCGCGCGGCATTACGTGCAGGGCGAGCACATTGCGGAGGGCATGCTGAACCGGGTGGAGGCAGTGGTGAGGACCTTCGATCCGTGCCTGAGCTGCTCGACGCATGCCATGGGGCAGATGCCGCTGACGGTGGAGCTTCGCGCGCCGGATGGTTCGCTGGTGCGCGAGGTGCGGAGGGGCTGAGGTGGGCTGCGATGCGAGCAAAGAATGCAGAAGCGAGCCTGCCTCCCGCACCATTCGCCCTAATTACACCAAAGACAGGCTTGGATGGGCCACCGACCCCACTCGAGTCAACTGCAGGCTTGAATGGGCCACCCGCAAATCGTCCGGCGTTGCTGCTGGCCTGCGGGAACTCGCTGCGCCAGGATGACGGCGTCGGTCTGCGGATTGCCGAGGCGGCAGAACAACTCTTCCCCGCCTCGCGTCTGCGGATCGTCGCTGCCGAGCAATTTACGCCGGAAATGGCGGTGGACCTGGCGGAGGCCGCGCTGGCAATCTTCGTCGACGCGTGCGTGACGGATGAGCCGGGAGCGATCCGGATTGCTCCGGTAGCAGCACGGAACGCGGAGCTGGAATCACATCGGCTCGATCCGCCGGCGATGCTGGCGCTGGCGGAGGCTCTGTGCGGGAGGGCGCCGGCGCGGGCGTTCGCGGTGACGATCGGCGCAGGCTCGCTCGGCTATGGCGAGGAGATGACCGGCCCGCTGCGGCAGGCGGTGCCGCGGGCGCTGCGGCTGCTGGAGAGCCTGGTGGCGCAGCTTACGACGTAGCTGAGCCAGGGCCGGAGCGATTTGGCTGGGTCTCTGCCTGCTGTGTACCGCCGGCCGCTGCATCAATCCGGATCGGGTTTGCGAGGCCGCTTCGAGCCAATGGAAATCACGCCGGGGCGGGAGCCGAGCTGCCGAGAGAGCGCGAGGATGCGCTGGATTTCGTGCACCAGCTTGACGGGATTGGGGTCGAGAACTGCGTCGGCGACGCGCGCCTCGGCGAGCGTGGGTGAACCTTGTCCGCTGACGAGCAAAATCGGCGCGATGGGTTTGCGCTTGCGCAGTTCCGAGACTGCCTGGGCGCGCTGAGCGCGATTGAGCGTATGACAAAGGATGGCAAGGTCCCAGGACCCGGCAGCCAAAAATTCGCCGAGTTCGTGAAAGTCGAGGTTGCGGACCTGGAGGCCGGCCGAGGCGATGACGCCGGCGCGGCTGTGCATCAGAGATGGGTCGGTTCCGATCTGGAGAGCCGTGTGCATGGGGAGCGGGCGCAACGTGGCGCCGAGCTGAGCTGACTTGACCCCAATTCGCGACGACGCTGTATTTTCATGATGGGTTGCCCGGGCCGTCGCAGTATGTCTTGCAGCGAACGGAAGCCGCATTTTTGGGGCTGTCTCCTGGAACCGCATCCCAGAGTTGGGGGTTTTCGTGGCGCAGAGCCGATTTCGCAACATCATCCTTCAGCATTTGGACGCTGACGCCGTAAAGCGGCTGGAGCTGAAGCCGGTGACGCTGACCCTGGCGCAGGTACTGGAAAAGCCGGGCGGGCGGATGAGCGAGCTGATTTTTATCGAGGACGGCATCGCGTCGATGACGACCGTATTTCGCGACGGCTCGCAGGTGGAAGCTGGGATGTTCGGTTTCGAGTCGGCGATCGGCGGGCAGGCGCTGATGGGATTGCGAACGAGCCGGAATCACGTCGCGGTGCAGGTGCCGGGGCACGGATTCGCTGCGCCGAAAGATGCTGCAGAGCGGGAATTTCGGCGGATGAACTGCTTCCACGACATGGTCCTGAGGTATATGCAGTCGCAGATTCAGCAGGCGGGGCAGTCAGCGGCCTGCAACGCGCGGCACAACGTGCAGCAGCGGCTGGCGCGATGGCTGTTGCTGTGCCGGGACCGAGTGACACAGGACGTGCTGCAACTGACGCAGGAGTTTCTGGCTGCAATGTTGGGCGTGGAGCGGCCGGCGGTGACGCTGGTGGCGCGGCGGCTGCAGGCGAAGGATCTGATTGAGTACAGCCGAGGCCGGGTACGCATTGTCGACCAGGAGGGATTGGAGCAAGTGGCGTGCGAATGCTACCACGCGGCGAGGGAAGAACTGCATGCGTTCCGCAGATTTGCCGAGGAGCGGAGCCGGCAGAAGGGTTCGTAGCTTCCTCCTGCCAGGATCGACCCATTACTGAGGCTGCTGCGGCGGCCCCTGCTGCGCGTCCGGTGGCGGGGCGGACTCGTGCGGCGGCGTGTAGTGCGGGCGGTCCTTCAGCACAAATCCGTCGCGGATGACATAGAAATTCTGCTCGGGCAGATCGGCCTCGAGGAGCTGGCCTTCCGAGGTGTAATAGACCTCGACGGAAATGCCGTTTTGGGCGCTGACGATGATACTGGTGTGGTGCACGGTGAGGGGCTGACCGTGGAAGATGCCGCCAGCATCGGCGTCCGGAACGTAATCAGCGGGAACGAGCAGGCCATTTTGCTTGGGGATGACGATCCAGGCTGTCGGCGGGTGCGTCAGGGCGAAGTGCGCCATTTCGACACACGCAGCGGGGTCCAGGTCGGGGAGCAGGACGTTGTTCTGATGGCGGTCGATGGTGTTGGTGGTGGTTTTTCCCTGGGCGTCGATATTGATGTTGAACTGGCGGCCGGTGGAATCCGAGGCCATGTGGAATGTGACCTGCGCGCCTTTGACAGTGCCGGTGAGATCGTCATGGACGATGTTGAGGTTGGGATCGAGGCGGTTGCTGTTGTTGAAGTCATAGGTGAACTTCGCCATCTGCAAGTGGCCATGGGAGACGGCCTGGTAACCGCCAAGAACAGCGGTAATGGTGACATTTGCCGAACCAACGTCCTTGCCGTCGTTGGCGGTGACCAGGCGGAAGTCGGCCGAGCCCTGGGGCAGCCCCGGGGCCTGAGCCAGAGTGGGGGAGGCGGCGGTGAGTGCGAGGGCGCAGGCAGCGAACCAGGGGAAAAGAGGCAAACGCATCGTTTTCAAAGACCTTCCTGCACAGTTTAGACACAATTCCGCGGCAAAAGCTGCGCGACTCGCCATCGAGGCAGACGCGCCCCGCGCAATTCCCCGGAACTGGCCGGGACTGACCCTCCGGGCGGGAGCGCTGCGCGGCGGTCACCCAGTGGGGTGACGACCAAGTGACCACCCCACCCTGGCAAAATTAGCTAGGATAGGGGCTTTGCGTCCAGCCAGACGCGCTTCGCGCAAAACAGCGCGTGGTGACTAGTGGAAGAGGCTGAGGTCGATCGAGTCGGCCATGGCGGCGTAACCCGCGTCCCCGGGATGCAGGTGGTCGCCGCTGTCGTAAGCAGGCAGATAGGTGAGCGGATTGGCTGGGTTGCGGGTGATCTTGTCGAAGTCG
>JASIAO010000001.1 GCA_030041955.1 Acidobacteriaceae bacterium
CGGTTTCATGACCTCACCGACTACGGTAATCGTCTGCGCCGGGGAGGTCATGAGCTCCACGCTCACCTGGGGGTCGACCAGAATACCCTTATCCTTCAGTTCCTTCTCAAGATAGACACCCAGCTCGGGAGGCGTCATCCCCGCTGCTTTTACCGTGCCCAGATACGGCAGAACGATGTCGCCATTGGGGTCTACCTTCAGTCCAGCCGTCGCGCCGCTGCCGGAGGTGGTTAGCTCCGGGACGCCATAGGTGGCGATTGCAATCACGTCTCCGGGGACGATGGCTATGTTGCTTGACGGCACCTTCATGGCCGAGGCCGGAGCGCTGGCGGCGGGCGACGGCGAGGTAACCGGAGGCCCTTCATATTGGGCATGCGCCGCACCCGCCCCGCAGATCAGGATCGCCACGACAGCAGTTACCGTGCAGAGTCCCGGTTTAACCTGAGTATCCATATCATTTCCCCTGCCTGGTTGGAGCACCGCGATCTTCCGTCATTTCCCGTACTCGTACGTGTAGTAGCCGAGATATCCGTAATACTCGGGGAGCGAGGTATCGACGCCGTTGAACACAAACCCGTATACCTTGACATCAAGATCGCGGAGAATCTCCGCCGCGCGAACCAGCATTCGCCGCGTGCAATAACCCTGACGGATGACCAGCACCAGACCATCAGCCTGAGCCGCCACGATGGCGGGATCGGTGACCGACAGAACCGGTGGCGTATCGAAGATGACGTAGTCGTAGCGCTCGCGCAACTGCCGCGTCAACTCGGTCATCTGATCGGACGCGAGCAGATCGGCAGGAAGCGGGGGAACGGTGCCCGAAGGGATAACGTCAAGGCTGGTGAGGCTCTCGTGGGTTTGTATAACCTCATCGAGCGTGTAATAGCCGGTCAGGACTTCCGACAGGCCCTTGCCACCCTCCAGGCGAAGCCGCTTATAGACGGTGGGGCGGCGCATATCGGTGTCCACCAGCACCACCTTCTTGCCGCCCTGGGCCAGCACCGCCGCCATGTTGACCGAAACCGTCGATTTGCCTTCTGCAGGCTGACAACTGGTCAGGGCGATCACCTTTGACTCGCGGGAGGTAGTCGAAAGGCGCATGGACGTGCGCAGAGCACGGAACGACTCGGAGAATGGCGAGCGGGGATCCCGCAGGAGCTCCGGACCAGCAGCCCATTCCACTTCCGACTCCCTGTTCTTCCAGTGACCCTGAGGAATCATCGTAAGCGGAGGAAGGCCCAGTATCTCCTGAATCTCGTGAGCGTCGCGCAGGCGGGTGTCGATCTTTTCCATGAACAGAGCGAGCCCGAGCCCCCCGAAGGCGCCCAGCAACATGCCGATTAGTCCGAGCTCCAATGGCGGTGCACTGGAAGGCCCAACGGGAGAAGTTGCAAGATCGACGAGGCTGATATCGGCGGCATCCAGACCGGCATCGACCGCAGCCTCCCGCAGGCGGCTCAGGATGCTCTCGTACATCAGCCGGTTGGACTCATACTCCTCAGAAACCAGCATGTAGCGAACCATGTCGTCCCGCCGTCCGTATATCTGCTGTTCCCGGCTCGTAAGAAGATTTTGCGCCCGGTCTTCCGCCGTCTGGGCGACGCTATAGGCATCCTTCGCCTGGGTGACAATCCGCTGCTCCTGCTGAGTCAGCTGACGATCCAGAGAGGCAACCTGGGCCGTCAACTGCTTTACCTGCGGATAATTGGGACCGTAGACGGGCCGCAGTTTTGCCAGCTCCGCCGCGACCTCGTCGCGCTGAGCGCGCAGCGTGCTCAGCAGGGTGCTCTCGGTCCCAAGAGGCGTGACGCCGGAATCCTGGATCTCGTCCGGAGGCATGGACTCCAGGATGCGATATCGGGCCTCAGCCAGAACCCGCTGCTGCGTGGCATCGGAGGTCCCCTTCTCCAGGTCGCCGATCTCCGAAGTGATCAGATTATGTTGAGGATCGAGGGCATAGACCCCCAACTGGCGCTGCAAATCGACCAGCTCATCCTGCGACTTTTGCACCACTGCACGCAAATCGTCCATCTGGCCGGTAAGCCACTTCGTCACTCTGGCGGTGGTATTGAAGTGGCTGACGAAGTTATTCTCGACGAAATCATTCTCGAGAGCATTCACGATGTCGGCGGAAAGCTTGGGTGAGCGGCTCTTGTACTGGATGGAAATTATCTCGGTTCGAGGGACGCGCTCCACCACGAGATTAGCGCGCAATGTGTGGACGATGGCATTGCGCAGGTACAGGTTATCCAAATTCCCGTGCAACAAGGGGGACTTGGCCCCGAGAAACTCCGGATTATCCTGGAGATTGAGAGTGTGCGCGACCTGCATCAGCACAGTTTCGCTCTGCAGGATGCGAACGTCGCTCTCCATGATGTCGTCAAACGAACCCATGCCGGAACCAAGCGCGGAGGTGAGCGATTCCTTCAGGTCTGACGCAGAGCCGGGCTGGATCTGGATTTCCCCGGTCGCCGTATAGCGTTTGCCTCGTTCAACTCCATACCCAGCGGCCAGCAGACCAATGCCGAGCGCCATGCTCAGCAGCAGGACGCGCCGTTTGCGGATCACCAGCCACAAATCGGCCAGGGAGAGTTCCCTGGTCTCAGGACCGGTAGAGACAACTTTGCCGCGAATCGAGTGTTGCACCAAACCTCTCACTATTCAGGGTTCCTGGCAAGAACTCCGCAATTAAGCCCTATTCGAGTGCAGCCCGCCCACGCCATAGCGGACACAGGCGGTCTATCGAGAACAGAAGGGAGAGTTTCCGAAGCAAACCAAGCGATCTGAGTCGGCGGATGCGCCAGGCGAACCGCATCCATTCGGGGTCCCGTTCTGCTGCTAAACGTGACATAAGTGTATCCTCCGGTTTCCTTCGGGGTCAATGGAGTTCCCGGAGTTTGGAGGAAGTTGGAGCCGTATCAGCCAGCGATTGTGGGCCGCCCGGCCGGACCGGGTACACACAGGGATGACCCTCAGCGGCTGGGCCGGCGCTGAGGCCGCTCTGCAGAAGATTACGCATGACGGAACGGCTATGGTGGGCAGTGCAGGGCTCGAACCTGCGACCTCCTGCTTGTAAGGCAGGCGCTCTAACCAGCTGAGCTAACCGCCCGCGACGCACAGATGCAGCAGCCCGGATCAGAGCAGCAGCATCGAGACGATTCTATCAGCGGTCTGAGATCGAGATGACGGAGGCGGGGCCGTGCTGTCGGCGAATGCGTCGTTGAATGACCGCAAACGCCGCCTGTTCCACAACAAATAGTGTGGTGAAAAACAGGGCTGCCCCCAGATTGAGGAGACCCCAGACCAAGCCCACGCACAGCGTAAGATGAACCGGGTTCACGCTCATAAGGCTCCTGGATTGCCGGAAGTGAAATCAGTCTAGGAACACCGATTGGCGTTGGCGATAGCACATCCGTACCAATGCCGCGAACGATAGCGGCAAGCCGGGATACCCACGGGGAATATCGCCGAAATCATGGCCGCTCTTATGCGCCAACGTGAGCCCGGGCCAGCAGGTCGGTCACCTCGGCGTCCGAAACCTGATCGAACCGGAGGTAGAACTCGCCAACCGCGTGAAAGTGCTCGGGGGCAGCGAGACAGATGACCCGATCGGCTTCACCACGGAGGGCCTCGCAGGCAGTGTGCGAGCCGACAGGCACGGCCACCAGAACCACCCGCACCTGCGAGCGCAACGCGCGTACAGCAGCCGTCATGGTGGAACCGGTGGCCAGGCCATCGTCGACAACGATGACCGAACGGCCGGCAACGGAAAGCGGTGGCCGTCCGCCACGGTAGAGAGATTCGCGACGTGCGATCTCGAGACGCTCGCGCGCGACCAGAGAATCGATCTCCTGCGGCTGGATGGCAAAGGCTCGGACCACATCTTCGTTGAGGACCACCAGACCGCCGCTCGCCACTGCTCCCAGAGCCAGTTCCTCCTGGCCGGGAACGCCGAGCTTGCGGACCACAAAGACGTCCAGCGGAAGGCGCAACTCGCCAGCGACTTCGAAGGCGATGGGGACGCCTCCGCGGGGCAGGGCGAGCACAACGGCCCCTTCCAAATCTGGCTCCTCGCGGAGGGCGCGGGCCAGCGCGCGGCCGGCTTCAACGCGATCGTGGAAGATCATCGCTCCCCCTTCACTGTCTTTCGATCATGGCGGCGGAACGGGAGCAGTCTGCCGTCGACTCTCGGAACTATCCTGGAGTTCCATGCGTATTTTATGCTTGTCCACAACCCTCTCTCGACCGATCCCCATGAGCACTTTGACGACACAGACCGCAGCCTCCAGCATCCAGCGAGAAGGCTTTCGCCGGTTTCTGTGGATTTGCCTCGCTCTGGCCGCCGTCAAGCTGGCGATCCAGATCGTCGGCAACATTCTTGCGCAGCACGCGGGCTACGGCATCTTCCGCGACGAGATGTATTACCTCATCTGCGGCCGGCATCTGGCTTTCGGTTTCGTGGATCAGCCACCCATGGTGGCGCTGCAGGCGCGGCTAACCGACCTGCTCTTCGGCTTCCAGCACATGTGGTCTTTGCGGCTGATATCCGCGCTGGCCGGAGCGGCGACCGTCTTCCTGAGCGGAGCGCTGGTATGGGCAATGGGCGGCAGCCGGCGCGCTGCGGCCCTGGCCATGCTCGGCGTCACGGTCGCGGGCGTCTACCTCGGCATCGACAGCTTTCTCTCCATGAATTCGTTCGATCCGGTCTTCTGGATGCTGTGCGCGCTGGCCCTGGTCCGGATTGCGCAGGCGGGAGCCACGCCTGGCTCGGAGCGAGTCATCCGTTTTTGGTGGATCGTGCTGGGGCTGAGCGCCGGCCTGGGCCTCGAAAACAAGGACACCGTGGTCTTCTTCCTCATGGCCATGCTCATCGCGCTGATCCTGACGCCGCAGCGCAGGATGCTGGCAAGCCGGTGGTTCGGGGTGGCCGTGGCGATCATGGTGGCGCTGGCATTGCCGAATCTCCTGTGGCAGATCCACTACCACTGGCCGACACTTGAGTGGCTGGCCGACGTCTCGAAGAGCAGCAAGGATGTGAAGCTGCCGCCGCTCCGGTTCCTTCTGGCGCAGGTGATGATGCTGACGCCGTGGAC
>JASIAO010000065.1 GCA_030041955.1 Acidobacteriaceae bacterium
GAAGGCACGAATGTGACTGTAATGCTGGTAGAAAGATGATTGTACTGTACCGCGCGTGGTCCGCGCCCGCGGTGGAAAAGCCCCATGACCGTTGAGAGCGAAGAGACTGGACGAAAAGGTCCGCGAACCCTGCGCTGGCAATCGCAGGCGGTGTTGCTGGCACTGATTCCTGTGACTGCGATTTGGTTGACGCTGGCAGCGGGACAGGCATGGCAGATTGCTCATGGCCTGGTGTTGGAAGCTGCAGTGATCAGCCTGGGGTTCGCGGCGTTCGTCTTCGTGTTCCGCGCTGCTACTGCGGGCGGAGCCCTGACCGGCGGCCTGATCACAGCCGCGCTCTATGTGCAGACGCCGGGCCGGCATACCGCGCTGTGGCCACTGCTGGCTCTGGTAATCCTTACGTTTGCGGCGACGCGCTTTGGAAGGAAGCGCAAGGAGGCGCTGGGAACTGCGGAAGGGAAGCATGGACGAAGGGCTTCGCAAGTAGCAGCGAATTTGGGTGTCGCCGCGCTGGCGGGGATTCCGCTGCGGGAGGCGCTGGGGTTTGGTCCCACGGTGTTTCTGGGAAGGGCCGCGCTGGTGGCGATGGTTGCGGCGATGGCGGAAGCGACGGCGGACACGCTGTCATCGGAACTGGGTCAGGTGGTGGGTGGAGTCCCACGACTGGTGACTACGCTGCGGAGGGTTCCGGCGGGAACCGATGGGGCGGTTAGCCTGGTGGGTACCGTCACAGGCTGCGCGGGAGCGGCTGCGGTCACGGCTGTGGCGATATGGGCACTCCCGCTGAGCCGCGGCGAGGGTCTGATCGCCTTTGGCGCGGGATTGGCGGGACTCTTTGTCGACAGCCTGCTGGGCGCGATTCCGGAGCGCCGCGGATGGCTGAACAACGATGCGGTGAATGCGCTTTCCACGCTGGCCGCTGCAGTGCTCGCGGCGTACGCCTGCCGCTGGTTGCGGATCGATTATTAATCGATACCGAGCCGGTGCTGGAGCTGTTCGAGGCTGATGCCTTTGGTCTCCGGATAAACCAGGAGCACGACGAAGAACTGCAGGACCATCATCGCCGAGAAAAACATGAATGGAATCGCGGTGGAGTGCGCCGCGACCCAGGGAAAGAAGCCGGAGATGACGGCGTTCATGATCCAGTGAGAGGAGCTGCCGAGGCTCTGGCCCTTTGAGCGCACGCGTGTGGGGAAAACCTCGCTGATGTAGACCCAGATGACCGCGCCCTGAGAGATCGAGAAGAAGAAAATGAAGCCCACAAGCAGGCCCAGCAGGTTGCTTTGGTGGCTGTGCGCATGGAAGATGGCTGCGACGCCGGCCAGACAGACAGCGGTGCCCACGGAGCCGATCAGCAAAAGGGACTTGCGGCCGAGCTTGTCGATGACGGACATCGCCAGGAGGGTCGCAACGAAGTTCATCGCGCCGAGCAGGACCGCCTGTTTGTCCGCCGAGAGGCCGCTGAAGCCGCCGAAAGCGAAGATGTCGTTGGCGTAGTAGAGAATTGCGTTAATGCCGGAGAGCTGATTAAACATGCCGATGGTGATCGCGAGGAAGATCGGCAGGCGATATTTGCGGCGAAAGAGCGGCTCGGAGCGCGCGGCACGTTCGACGTGGATGGAATCGACGATTTCCTTCAGTTCCTCTTCGCAATTGGGGGTTCCCATTAGCTGAAGCACGGCGCGGGCTTCATCGATACGGTTCTGCGTGACCAGCCAGCGCGAGCTGCGTGGGATGCCGAAGAGAAAAACAAGGAAGAAAAATGCGGGAATGGCGGCGACGCCGAACTGCCAGCGCCACGCGGCTCCGCCGTCAATGAGGCTGGCCACGGCGTAGTTGGAGGCGTACGCAAGCAGGATACCGGCGACGATATTGATCTGGAAGAGTCCGACGAGGCGGCCGCGGAGCCGCGCGGGGGCGAGTTCCGCCAGATACACCGGGCCGAGCACGGAGGAACCGCCGATGCCGAGTCCGCCGAGCAGGCGGAAGGCCAGCAGTGCAGGCCAACTCCAGGCGAGAGCGCAACCCAGCGCGGAGAGCAAATAGAGGACAGCCATGATGCGGAGGGCTTCGCGCCCGCCGATCCTCTGGCCAAGCGGTCCGGCGGCGATGGCTCCCGCAACGGTACCCCAGAGAGCGATGGAGACGGTGAGGCCAAGGGCTCCGGCGCTGAGATGGAAGACGTGCGTGAGCTGCTGGGTGGTACCGGAGATGACGGCGGTGTCAAAGCCGAAGAGAAGACCGCCCAGCGCGCCGACGAGCGTGCTCCGCAACAGATGAGCATTCAATCGCATACGAAGTGGTAAGGATACCACCGTGTGGGAAGTATTCTCTTGTGTGGCCAGGCCGGCTGCATCGAGTTACGCGGCAGTTACAGTGCGGCGAGTGGTATGGGTGCGCGATCCGGTTACTTTGGCAAGCCGCCGGCGGATCGGCTGCTCGCGGAGATTTCCGAGACGGAGCAGCAACTGCATGGGATGGACCGGCTTCTCCAGCAGCTCAAACTCATATCCCTGGCGCCGGGCTTCGGCCAGAAGTTCAGCTGAAGCGGTCTGCCCGGAGAAGAGAAGGATGCGGCAGTTGTGGCCGGCGGTGCGCATTGCAACGGCGAGTTCGACGCCATTCATACCGGGCATCATCACGTCCGCGATGAGAATATCGGGTGGACAGGACAACGCGCGCACCAGTGCCTGGCCGGGATTGTGGAAGGCCTGGGCATGGAAACCTTCATGAGTGAGAATCGCCGCCAGACTCTGGGCGATCGCCCATTCGTCATCGACGATGTAAACACGCTGGGTGCTGGACGCGGAGGGCTGCGACACGTGAGGCTCCAAAGCGATCTACGCGGAACGGGGAAGAGAACCGAGACGGCCGGGCTGCTCTTTTCTGGTTTTTCCGGCGCTACTGGGATGGCGGAAGCCTGGTAAAGGTTGCGTGGAAAATGTTACGTGGGCGCAATCAGGGGATGACCGTCTGGTTATGGAACTGGAGGGTTAGGCGGTGCCGAATCCTGCGGAGGCTCTGTTACGATCAAAGGAGATCGATCCTGAAAGAGCGGCATCAGGCGCTCGGGCGACCGGCCGGAGGGTGATTACCTAAGTGCCGTATCCCCCGAAAGTCTGGTTGACCCCTGCCCGGTAGGCTGATACGGTTCAGGGCAACATCAATACCCTGAACTCCCTGGTTGCAGAACGTCCTGACAAGGAGTGCTCCGGAAAAGCTCCGGCAAATAAGGAACTTGCGCAGAAGGTACTACATCATTTTTGTTGCTCGCGAGAAGGATGGACCTCTCCGCAAGATTCCCGTCCCCCTGCACTATGCCGGCGTGTTTGTGGCTGCCGCGGTGGTGGGGGCGTTTACCATCACGGGCATGGCAGGTTCGTACACCCGTATGCTGCTGAAGACCGCCAATTTTAATCAGGTAAGGTCGCAGCAGGAAGCGCTGCGGCGGGATTACAGCCGGCTACAGGTGGTGGCGCACGAGAAGGAGTTGCAGGCGGCTTCGCTGGGTTCCCTGGCAAGCGAAGTGAGCGCCCTCTACGGTCTGCGCCAGGGGCATCTGACCAAGCCGGCCGTGCCGGCGACAATCGCGACTCCTGACAATCCCAACAGCATCGGCACGTTTACGGAACAAGCCTACATGCAATCGCTGGACCAACTGGCGCTGCTGCGTACGGACGCGCTCTCCGGCCGGTTCTACAAATTCGATCCCGGCATGGCTCCAGCCAGCAATACCAATTGGGTGGACATTGCCGGTGCTCCGTCGTTGTGGCCGGTGATGGGCCCAATTACGAGTTCATTCGGCGAGCGCGAGGATCCGATTAACACCGGCGAGGCCGAGTTCCACACCGGTGTGGATATCGGCGCGAGCTTCGGGACTCCGGTGCGCGCTGCCGCCGACGGCGTGGTGGAGGCCGCGGGCATGGCTACCGGTTATGGGCGAGAGATCATCCTGGATCACGGGAACGGCATCGAGACCCTCTACGCACACCTTTCCGGATTTGCGGTAACCGCGGGACAGGAAGTCCAGCGCGGACAGGTGATCGGCTACGTCGGCCTTAGCGGCCGGACGACCGGTCCCAACCTGCACTACGAAGTGCGCATTCACAACACGCCGGTGAATCCGCACAAGTATCTGCGCGAAACGATGGAGCAGTTGGCGGCCGCCGAGAGCCTGGATCCGACAAGGACGGAAAACTAAGCCTTCACGCTCCCGAGAGCGCAACCAGCTTAGCGACCGTATTGATGTTGCGCGCGGTGGTGGAAACACCGGCCAGCGGAAGCTTCAACTTCGAACGTCCTACTCCGTCAGGATAGTAGATGTAAACCTCGCGTCGACCGACGTGCAGCTGCTCGCCGCCCGGGGCCACCAGCCCACGCAACGGATCGGCGGGCATCGCACCGGCCAGAAATGCAACCAGAACTTTCGAGGGGTCTTTGTCGGGGAAGGGATTCGCTTCCAGCGTCGCTCGCAGTTCTGCCGGCGTCCTGACCATGACGGCGATCTTTTTGCTCAATCTGGCTTCCAGCGTCTTTTCGAGCTTCTGCTGGACGGCTGCTTCCTTCAGACGGCTCTCGAAGATCGCATTGCCACTTTG
>JASIAO010000066.1 GCA_030041955.1 Acidobacteriaceae bacterium
TCCGCCACGTTTTCCGCGCCGCGCGCCGCAGCCGTCCTCGCCTGCGTGTTACTGCTGCTGCCCGTTGCTTCCGCGCTGCTCGCCCGTCCTGAGAAGCTCGACGTCGCCCGCATCGACCAGCTTGCCAACGGCCGCCCCGTCGTCTGCGACTGGCTCCAGGACTTCCTCGCCATGGTTCGCTACAACCAGGACCCCGCGCCACCCCAGTACCCGCTCGACTGGAACGCTGCCATGCGCGGACCCTCCTCGGGCACCGGCGCCTGGAAGCTCCTCGCAAATTACCGCGCTCAGGGCTATCTCCGCGACGACATCCGCGATGCCTCCACGATCTTCGCCGAGCCGTCGTTCCTCGTCCTCGACGATTCGCAGACAGACTGGTTCCGTCTCGAAATCGAGAACAATCCCCGCTTTTCCTGGAAGATCCTTGCGCCCGTCGACGCGAAGCGCCGCCTCATCGAGGTCACGCAGAAGCCCGCAACTCCCTGAACCGCCGGGTGCCCCACCCGGGTGCCCCATATCTGCCCGGTTTTGGCAGATATGGGAAAGCACGACACCATCCCGGACTCGATCCCAGGCTTTGTATCAGGTCACGACTTCACCGGGGTCCCCGTCGCGCTTGCCGGGTGACGGGTGCCCCATATCTGCCCGGTTTTGGCAGATATGGGAAAGCACGACACCTTCCCGGACTCGATCCCAGGCTTTGTATCAGGTCACGACTTCACCAGGGTCCCGTCGCGCTTGCCGGGTGCCGGGTGCCCCATATCTGCCCGGTTTTGGCAGATATGGGAAAGCACGACACCATCCCGGACTCGATCCCAGGCTTTGTATCAGGTCACGACTTCACCAGGGTCCCGTCGCGCTTGCCGGGTGCCGGGTGCCCCATATCTGCCCGGTTTTGGCATATATGGGAAAGCACGACACCATCCCGGAGTCGATCCCAGGCTTTGTATCAGGTCACGACTTCACCGGGGTCCCCGTCGCGCTTGCGCGCACGGGGTCGGAGTCGGGCCTTAGCCCCCGGAGGTCTGTTCCTCGAATTCGATTAATAAGCCATACGGCGGTCTCAAACCCCAATCAGGCATGAACAACCACCTCCGCCGTCCGCCCGAACCCCCGCGCCAGCAGAAACCACACCAGCCATCCAATCGACGGCCAGATATAAAACGCCGAATCCAGATTCGCCGTGAACGTGGGCTGCACCATCACCCCCAGGTACATCGCCGCCAGCAGCGCCAGCAGCGGCCGCGACCTCGTCCGGCTCACCCCGTACAGCACCCCGGCCAGCGCCAGCGACTGATCGTAGACCCAGCAGTACGGCGCCACCATCAGCGACACCAGCACCAGCAGGTTTCCGTGCACCATCCAGTCCCACTCATGCCGATGTCTCCGGAAATACTCCACCGCAAACACCGTCCCGATCGCGCACGGCACGAACGCAATCCACGCCGCCCGCGGATCGATCCAGTTGCGCAGCGCCACGCTCAGGCAGGGAATAAACTCGCCGGAAATTCCCGACACGCGCGACCAGTGCAGATACTGGGCCCACGCCGCCGGATCCAGCAACTCGGTCACGCCGCAACTCACCGCCAGCGCCGCCACCGCGCCCAGCAGGATTTTGTAGCTCCGCGTCATCGCGATCCACACCAGCAACACCACGGCAAAGGGCAACAGCACGTGCGGCTTCAGCGTGCAGAACCACAATCCCGCGCCCGCCCAGAATGGCTGCGTCCGGTGGAAGCGCAGAAACAGCGCCAGTCCCAGCAGCAGGAACAGCGATGTTTGCCCCATCACCACACACATCAGCACCGGCGGAAACGCATATGCCAGCAACGGCAGCGGGGTCGGCGGCCGGCCCAAAATTTGCCAGATCAGATGCGCGGAGAGCGCCAGCACCCCGAAGATCAGCAGCGACCACGGCAGCGAAACCACGCGGGCAGGGAAGAAACCCAGCGGCAGCGCCAGCGCCAGTCCCCACGGCGGATTCCGCATATAAAACGTGCCCTCTCCCGTGTAGCCCGCGCCGTGTTCCAGCCGATTCATCGCCGGCGTGTCATAGGGATCGGCATGATGCACAAGCTGCTGTCCCGTCGCCCAGTACACGACAAAATCGCGGCTGCCGTACAAGTTCCGCTCCAGCGGGATCACGCCCAGGAACAGCGCCGTAAACGTGAGCGCCAGTCCGCAGACCACAGCGACCGCGACCTCCGCGTAATCCGGTTTGTGCCCCTTTGCGCGCTCTGTGTCAGTCTGGCCCATTAGGTGAGTCTACTCAGCGTAGCTGCCCCCGGCGATTCCACATTCCGGTGATGGATCGTTGTCGATTACGCGATGGGCTGAACATCCGCCGCCGCGGCCACATCCGCTGCTGCTGCTGCTGCAGGCATCGTTGTTCGCCGCGCCAGCAGATACCACACCAGCCACGCCACCGCCGGCCAGACGTAGTAGAACGATTCCGCCGTCGTGTATAGAGGCTCGAGCGTCACAACCAGGTAAATCGCCGCCAGAATCGCCAGCAGCAGGCGCGATTGAGTCCGCGCCGCGCCGTACAGCACTGCCGGCAGCGCCAGCGACTGATCGTAGAACCAGGCATACGGCGCGACCACCGCCGATACCAGCACCACCAGCAGCCCGTGATCCAGCCAATCCCACCGTTCGCGCCGCCGCCAGTAGTAGACGAGCGCCCATGCGCAGCCCACCGCGCAGGGGATGAACGCGATCCACGCCGCGTGCGGATCGATCCAATCCCTCAGCGTCACGCTCAGGCACGGCAGATACTCGCTCGAAATCCCGGACCTCACCGCCCAGTGCAGATACTGCGACCACGCCCCGGGATCGAGCGCCTCGGTCAACGCGCAGCTCGCCGCCAGCGCCGCTGCCAATCCCGCCAGTATCCGGAAATTCCGAGAGACCGCAATCCAAAACAGCAGCACCAGGCCAAACGGCACAAACAGGTGCGGCTTGAGCGTGCAGAACCACAGCGCCGCGCCGGCCCAAAACGGCCGCGTGCGGTGGAAGCGCAGAAACAGCGTGAACCCCAGCAGCAGGAACAGGGAAGTCTGCCCCATGATCACGCAGGTGAGCGCCGGCGGAAAGCAGTAGCCCAGCCAGTCAGAATGCGTGCCCGGCCGACCGAATATTTTTGAGAGCATGCGCACGGAGATCGCCAACAATCCCAGCATCAGCAGCGACCACGGCAGCGCCGCGGCCTGCGCGCCCACGAATCCCAGTGGCAGCGCCAGCGGCAATCCCCACGGCGGATTGCGCATGTAATTCACCAGCGGGGCGGGGCCGAGAAAGCCCGCTGTATGCTCGATCTGCCGCATCGCTGCCGGGTCATACGGGTCCCCGTGATGCACCAGTTGCTGGCCGGTGGCCCAGTAGATCTTGAAGTCCCGCGCCCCCGCCAGATGCGGCAGGAACGGCATCACGCCGAGCACCAGGACGGTCATCATCATGGCCAGCCCGCAGGCCAGGCTAATCATCAGGTCCGTGAAGTCGGGCCGTCGCTCAATGGGCGCGCGCATGCCCGCGATCTTAACCGCCGCGTGATCGATTTCCCAGAGTTATTGAATGGAGATTGTTGCCGTATCAGGCACTCAGGCGGAAGCGCTGGCCACGAGCACGGCCCACCCGGGTGAAAGCAGTTGTTTCCTCTGATCACTGATCACTGACAACTGATCGCTGGCCGTCAATCACTTCCCGCATCCGCGGCACTTCTCCAGGATTGCCTGGTGCAGCCGCTCCTGCAGATCCTCCGGCAGCGCATAGATCTCGTGCTTGCGGTAGATCTCGATCGTCTGCCGTGTCGTGTTCAGCGTGATCTCGCAGTGCTCGCAGCAATGCAGATGCTCCTGCAGCTCCGCCCGCAGCGGGCCGGTAATTGCCGGATCGAGCATCTCATCGAGCTGCTGCAAAAATTCCGTGCAGGTCACTTCACACCATCCTTCGACTGCCCGCGAGCGCCGCGCTTGAAGTACCGCGTCAGCCGTTCCCGCAACTGCAGCCGTGCCCGCAGCAGCCTTGACTTCACCGCCGGAATACTTAGCCCCAGCGCTTCCGCCGTCTCTTCCGTCGACAATCCTTCCACATCCCGCAACGCAAACACCACCCGAAATCCCGGCGGCAATCCCTGAATCGTCTTCTTCAGGATCTCCGCCAGCTCCGACTGCCCGTACAGCGCCTCCGGATCGGGGCTCCAGTCCGCCAGATCCCGCGGCATCGAGCCTTCTTCGGTCGCCACGTCTTCGTCGATGGAAACCATCCGGCCCGTCCGCCGCTTGCGCAGCCGCATCAGGGCTTCGTTCACCGCGATGCGCACCAGCCAGGTATAAAACTTCGAATTCCCCTGGAACTGGTCGAGCTTCTCGTACGCCTTCAGGAACGCGTCCTGAACGACATCCTCCGCGTCCTCCCGGTTCTGCACGATATGCTGCGCGATCCGGAAGACCTGGCGCTCGTACTGCCGCACCAGCTTCTCGAAGGCTGCCATGTCCCCCTGCCGCGCGCGCTCTACCAGCGCCACGTCAGGGTGAATTTCAGCCGTTCCTTGTGATTGGATGGAAGGAGACATGATTGGCTTCAGAATTTCAGCTGCTTTTGCTCGCGTTCACCGGGGCCTTTGCTTTCTTCATACTAAATGCCAGGCCGGAACCGCGGCAAAATGCGCTGCGCTTCTCGCTGCCCCATTCCTCCTCGCGCTCACCGCCTGCAGCCGCACGCCCACCTATTCGGGACCGCCCAATCTCGTGCTGCACATCCTCATGAAGAAATGGGCGATCGTCCCCAACCGCATCGAGATCCCGCAAAACGCCCACGTGGAGTTGGTCGTCAGTACCGCCGATGTCGAGCACGGCCTCGCCGTCCCTGGCCTCGCCATTAACGAGCCCGTCCAGCCCGGCAAGCCCGCCGTCATCCGCTTCCTCGCCCTCAAACCCGGTGTCTACCCCATGCACTGCAGCATTCTCTGCGGACGCGGCCACGACCAGATGATCGGCGCCATCGTCATCGAACCGAATCCGGCGCCGAATCAACCCTCCGGCCGATAGCAGGGAAGCACCGGACGCTCTTGCTTTTGCTGATCACTGTTCACTGATCGCCGATCACTGCACGCTGCACGCTCGTCTCACTCGTGCCTCAGCGCCCGCATCGGCTCCACGCCTGCCGCCCGTTGCGCCGGAATCCAGCTCGCCCCCAGCGCCACCAGTCCCAGCAGCACCGCGGACCCCACCAGCGTCGCCGGATCCCACGGCTTCAGCCCGTAGAGCATGGACGCGATCACGCGTCCCAGCGCCAGCGCTCCGGCAAGACCAGCTACCACTCCGATCAGCGCGACCCACGACGCCTCGCCCAAAACCATCCGCAGCACCTGCCCCGGCTCCGCGCCCAGCGCCATGCGAATCCCGATCTCGTTCGTCCGCTGCGACACCGAGTACGCCATGATCCCGTAGATCCCAATCGATGCCAGTACCAGCGCCAGCACTCCAAACCCGCTCGTCAAGTCCGCGAACACCCGCTCGTTCTTCGTCAGCTCGTCGATCTGCTCCTGCTCCGTCCGCACATCCGTCAGCGGCAAATTGCGGTCCACTCCCTCGACCGCCCGCCGCAGCTCCGGCGTAATCGCCGCCCGCGCCATCCGCGTTCGCACCGCAAACGTCATCCCCCAGTCCATCCCCGGCGCCTGCTGGTAATCCACATAAAACACCGGCGGCGGATCCTCGCGCAGGTTCGCGTAATGCGTGTCCGCGCACACCCCCACAATCTGATAAGTCAGTTTGTTGCTCTTCATGTCCTCCGTCCTGAAGCTCTTGCCCACCGCGCTCTCGTTCGGGAAAAACTCCTTCGCCAGCGCTTGGTTCACCACCGCAACCTTTGGCGACGTCTCCGTGTCCGTCGGCGCAAAGCCCCGTCCCGCCACCACCGGGATCCGCAGCGTCGTGAAGTACGCATCGCCCACTGCCGC
This sequence comes from Acidobacteriaceae bacterium, assembly GCA_030041955.1. Classification (GTDB taxonomy): domain Bacteria; phylum Acidobacteriota; class Terriglobia; order Terriglobales; family Acidobacteriaceae; genus Palsa-343. The sequence goes on from JASIAO010000066.1 coordinate 5,960, forward strand.
GTTGTACGCGGAATCCTTCTCGGGATCTTCCTTCGCCCCCACCGGCGTGAAATCGTCGCTGTCGTAGCTGTCCGAGAGCGGTGGCACGCTCGTCACCGCCACCGATTCCACCCCCGTCGCCGCCGCCAGCCGCTCCGTGATCTCCTGCACCAGCTGCACCTGCTTCTCTCCCGTGTACTCCGACGACGGCGGCTGCAGATCGAACAGCACCAGGTTCTTCGTGTCGAACCCCGGGTCCACGCGGTCCAGATTGATCAGCGTCCGCAGAAAAATCCCCGCCGCCACCACCAGCAGCATCGACAGCGCCACCTGGAACCCCACAATCGCCTTGCCCGCGTACCCATGCCGCCGCTTCGTCGCCGTCTGCGCGGACTCTTTCAGCGTCGTGCTCACCTGCGTCCGCGTCGCTTTCCACGCCGGAGCCACCCCAAACAGCACTCCCGTCGCTACCGACAGGGCCGCCGCAAACGCAAACACCCCCCAGTCGAACCCGCCCTGCACCGCCAGCGGCTCCGTCGGGCTCGACAGCATCGCTAAAATCGCGTTCCGCCCCAGCCATCCCACCCCCAGCCCCGCCAGTCCGCCCAGCGCCGCCAGCAACAGGCTCTCGGTCATTACCTGTCGCAGAATCCTCCGCCGCCCGGCGCCCAGCGCCAGCCGGACGCTCATCTCCCGTTGCCGCGCGGTCGCTCGCGCCAGCAGCAGGTTCGCCATATTCGCGCACGCCAGCAGCAGCACCAGCCCCACCAGCGCCATGAGCGACCAAAGCGGCTGCGCCATGTGCCGCCCCATGTGGTTCATCCCCCGGCTCCCGTCCATCAGCACCAGTTGCGGCACGGACTCGTCCTTCTTCACCGGCATGGTCGACCGCACCGCGGCCTGCAGCACCACGTTCAGCGCCGCCTGCGCCCTGGCCGCATCCGTCCCCGGCTTCACCCGCGCCATGATTTGCATCCACCATCGCTTCGTGCTCGTCAGCAGCGGCCCGTTTGTATTGTCCGGAATCACCAGTGGCTGCACGCTGAACGGCATAAAAAGCTCCGGCGAAGTCATCGTCGCGCTCGCCCCCGTGAATCCCCGCGGATTCACCCCCACAACCGTCACCGGCACCAGATTGACCACGATCGTCTTCCCGATCACGCTCGCCGACCGGTTGAACCGCCGCGCCCAATATCCATCGCTGATCACCGCCACCGGCGGCGCGCCCACTCGGTCATCCGCCGCCCCAATCGCCCGTCCCAGTTGCGGCTGCACTTCCATCTGCTCGTAAAAATTTCCCGAGACCAGATCCCCCTCGACCACCTCCGCTTCACCGTTCGCCGTCACGTTCAGCTGTCCCAGGTCCTTGAACGCGAACAAATCCGCGAGAGCATGATTCTGCTTCCGCAGCACCTCGTACACCGGATACGAAAACGACGTGCTGATCACCTGCTGAGGCGTCGAGAGCCAGTCGCCCCACGAGCTGTGCACTGCGCTCTTCCGCGCCGAATGCCACTCGAACAACCGCAGCTCCGCCGGATGCGGCACGTTCAGCCGGTCCAGCAGCACGTGCTTCGCGATCGAAAAAATCGCCGTGTTCGCCCCGATCCCCAGCGCCAGCGATCCCACTGCGATCAGCGCAAATCCAGGGCTCTTCGCGAGCATCCGCAGCGCATACCGCAAATCCCCGCGCAGCTCGTCGAAACCCCTTGTCCCCCACGCCTGCCGCGTCCGCTCCCGTGCTGCCGCCAGGCTACCCAGCTCCGCCTTCGCCCGACGCATCGCCTTCTCGCGCGGAACCCCACCACGCATCAGATCCTCGGCGTAGCTCTCGATGTGGAACCGCAGCTCCTCATCCACCTGCGCGTCCACGTCTGCGTGTCGCGTCACCGCCCGCCACCACGTCGAAATCCGGCTCCGCAAGCTCATCCTCGTCCCCTCTGCAAGCGGCGGCTTTCCTGATCACTGATCACCGACAACTGAATCACTGTCAGGTCGCCGCTACTCGCTCTCCGTGCTCAGGATCGCTCCCACCACTCCCGCGAACTCATTCCACTTTTTCGTTTCCGCTTCGAGCCGTCGCCGTCCCGTCGCCGTCAGCCGGTAGAAGCGCGCCCGGCGCTTGTTCTCGCTCTGGCCCCATTCGCCCGCGATCCAGCCCTCATGTTCCAGCCGGTACAGCGCCGGGTACAGCGACCCCTGCTGGATCTCCAGCCGCTCCCGCGACAATTGCTGGATGCGCAGCAGCACTCCATACCCGTGTAACGGTCCCAGCGACACCGCCTTCAACACCAGCATGTCCAGAGTCCCTTGCAGCAAATCGATCCCGGCGTTTTTCTCCATCCGTCTCACTCTCCCAGTTTGTCTGGGAGAGTAGCTCTGCCTCTCCCAGACTGTCAAGGAGAGCGCTCCTGCACCCCGGTACTCAACCAGGCAACTTTTTCTCCGCGGACCGCCGCGCTTTTCGTCATACAGTAGGAGCAGAGGGGTGTGGATGTCGTTGGTTCGGTGGTCGGCGGCTGGCGAGCAGGTTTTCGGGGAGATGCGCAGGACAGAGAAGTGCAAATTCAGCGAGGGTACCCGGATGCGTTTCATTCCGCGCGGCCTTTCGGTAGTTTTCGCGCTGATTATGGCTGCTGCGTTGCTCATTCCCGCGCCATCCCACGCCCAAACCACTACAGAAACCCACCACAAGCACCACGTTTCGAAGAAAAAAGTTCCCAGCAACGACCACGCTTCGCACCGTGTCGGCGGTCATCCCACCCGCACATCCGCCCGCACCCGCACCGTCGCATCGGCGCGCCGCCATCATCGTCGCCCGCACCATCTCACCGTGCGTGAGCTCGCCCGCAGTCGCCGCCTGCACCGCGCCTTCGTCGCGTCCTCTGAGCTCCGGCCCATGGCCCAGCAGCTTGCGCAGTCGCCCACTCCTGCCGCCCTCGCCGGTGTGTCTGCCTGGGCGCACAGCCATCGCGGAGAAGCCGCCGCCGCGGCGTATCTCGCCCTTGGCCACGCGTACCTCCTCGACCACAAGTACCCTGACGCCGTCTCCGCGCTGCGTTCCGCGCGTCTCGCCGGTGCCACGCCCGCCCAGCCTGACGGCGTCCTCGCCGACTACGCCGATTACCTCACCGCCCAGGCGTATCTGCAGAGCAATCAGCTCCCGCAGGCCGAAGACGTCCTCAACGACTTCGTCCAGAAGTATCCCGACAGCATCTTCGTCACCAGCGTCCCCGTGCTCCAGGCGAATCTCTTCGTGCAGGAGGGCGATCCGCAGCGCGCGCTTGCCATCCTCGATCGCCATCAGGGCGAACCCATCGCGGGCCACGCCGATTTCCAGCTCGCCCTCGCCAAAGCCGATTTGCTCGCCGGCCGCACCGCGCAGGCGCAACAGCTCTACGAGCACGTCTATCTGAATTACCCGCTCAGCATCGAGGCTGGCTATGCACGCGCGCAGCTCCAGACCACCGGCGTCCTCGATACGCTGCCCCCCGACGAGCGCCGCCGCCACGCCGACGCGCTCTACGAAGCCGGACATTATTCCGACGCCGAAGACGAGTACCGCTCCCTCGCCGCGCGGTCTGACACGGACGGCGTCACCCGCAACTGGCTGCTCGTCGCTGCCGCCGAGTGCGACTGGAAGCTCCATCGCCTCACCCAGCGCGAGCTCGACTCGATCCCCGACTCCAATGACGATGCCGGCGCGCGCCGCCTCTATCTCGAGATGGAACTGGCTCGCGACCAGAACGACACAGCCACGCAGCAGTCGATCGTTAGCCAGATGGAGACGCGTTTCCCTGACAGTCCCTGGCTCGCTGAAGCTCTCTATTCAAGCGGCAACATGTATTTGTTGGCTAAGGACTATCCTCACGCCATCCAGTACTACTCCGATCTGGCGCGCCGCTTCCCAACCTCAAAGTACGCGCCGCTCTCGCATTGGCACGCCGCATGGCTCAACTACCGCCTCGGCAATTACACCGACGCCGCGCAGCTCTTCGGTGAGCAACTGCGCCTTTTTCCCGGAACCGCTCAGATCCCCGCCGCGCTCTACTGGCGCGCTCGCGTTTATGAGGATCAGGAGCACAACGCAGCGACCGCGGCCGAGTACTACAAAACCGTCCTGCGCCTCTTCCCGCACTACTATTACGCCGCGCTCTCGCAGCAGCGTCTCGACGAGCTTGGCTCCGTCGCGCCCGAACGCATTGCCGCGCTCGATGCCATGCAGCCCGAACCCATCCCTGAGCTGACCGACGATGTGCCCGAGGACGATCCGCACGTTATCAAGGCGAAGCTGCTCGCCAATGCCGGCCTCAACGAGTACATCGCTCCCGAAATCCGCGCCGCTGATGGCAGCGACGAGTGGGGCGCCTTCGCTGAAGCCGAAATCTACGCCTCCTACGGCGAATCCTGGCGCGCCATGCGTCTGCTCAAGCATGCCATCCCGTTCTATACCTCCGCGCCGATCGAATCGATCCCCGTCGCCTACTGGCGCATCCTCTTTCCTGAGTCGTACTGGCCCGAGATCAAAGCCGACGCCGAGAAGAACGGCCTCGACCCCTATATGGTGGCCGCGCTCATCCGCCAGGAAACCGAATTCAACCCCGGCGCGGTCTCCAACAAGGACGCTTACGGCCTGATGCAGCTGCTGCCCTCGGTGGGCCGCGCCATGGCGCACGACGAGGGCGTCCGCCACTTCCGCACCGACGATCTGCTCAACCCCTCCACCAACATCCTGCTCGGCACGCACTACCTCCGCCTCATGCTCGACAAGTTCAACAACCAGCCGGAGTACGCCTTCGCCGCTTACAACGCCGGCGACGATCGCGTGACCGACTGGGAGAGCATCGGCAACTATCACGGCATCGACGAGTTCGTGGAATCCATCCCCTTCACAGAAACCCGCGAATACGTGCAAGCCATCCTGCGCAACGAGGAAATCTACCGCGAGCTCGACCGCGTCTCCTCCGAGCACGCCCAGCGATGACAAGTTCGTTGTAGCCGCTAAAATGTCACATGGCCGGCACGGAATTAGCGGAAACCGATCGGATGTCTGCACCTTGTAGCCTGGCCCCTGCAACTTTCGCCGCGCCTGCTCCCTGTACCCTCCACCCTGTCCGCTGATATATCGTGGAGCACATGAAAAATCTTCCCGCCCTCCGCATCTCCAGGCGTTTGCCCTCCGCCTGCGCTTTGCTGTGTCTCACCGCGTTCATCTGCCTGCCCACCTTCGCGCAGGAAGAACATCATCACGACCAGGCTCCTCCAGCAGCCGCTGCCAAACCCGCCTCCGACGACACTGACTACAACAAGCTGCCGCCGCTCCCGGCTGACGCCCACACCGATCAGACCACCGTCGTCGACGGCAAGACCCTCCACTACACCGTCACCGTCGGCACGCTGCCCGTCCGCGACGAGCAGGGCAAGGTCGCGGGCGATCTCGTTTACACCGCCTACACCATGGACGAGCCGAACCGCCCCGTCACCTTTGCCGTCAACGGCGGTCCGGGTGCGGCATCCGTCTTTCTCAACTTCGGCGCCATCGGCCCCAAGCACCTCAACGGCGTCGGCAACGCCGACGACAGCGCCTCCGATCCCACCGTCCTCTCCGATAATCAGGGCACATGGCTCGGTTTCACCGACCTCGTCTTCCTCGATCCCATCGGCACCGGCTTCAGCCGCTCGCTGGTTGCTCCCGACGAAGCGAAGAAGCTCTTCTTCGGACCCACCTCCGACGTCGACTATCTCTCCCACGCCATCTACGACTGGCTCATCAAGAGCGGCCGCATCACCTCGCGCAAATACATGGTCGGCGAAAGCTATGGCGGCTACCGCGTTCCGCGCATCGTTTACGAGCTCCAGTCGCAGCTCGGCGTCGCCATGAACGGCGAAGTGCTCGTTTCTCCCTATATGAACCCGGCCGTCGATTCCCAGCCTGACCTGTCGCCGCTGCCGTGGCTGCTCACGCTGCCATCCATCACCGCCGCGCATCTCGAGCGCGAACATCAGCTCACGCCGGAAGCCATGCAGGCGGTCATCGCCTACACGCTGGGCGACTACGCGACGGCAATCATTAAGGGCAACTCGGATCCCGCGCTTCAGCAGGCGATGATCGCGAAGGTCACCGAGATGACCGGCCTCGATCCCACGTTTGTGAAGGAATCCGGCGGCCGTCTCGACACCGAAGCCTATCTCCGCGAGGTGTGGCGCGAGCAGGGCAAGGTCGGCTCTGTCTACGACTCCAACGTGACCATGTTCGATCCCTTCCCGTGGTCGCCGTGGCCGAAGGCGAACGATCCGCTCCTCGCCAGCATGATTGGCCCCACCACCACCGCCATGGTTAACTTCGTCACCCAGGTCGTCGGCTGGAAGACCGATGCCCAGTACAACACGCTCTCCTACGCGGTGAACGAGGCGTGGGACCGCAACAGCCCGGCTACGCGCGAAGGCTCAGTCTCGCAGCTCCGCCAGACCATCGCCGCGGATCCGAAATTCCGCGTCGTCATCGCCCATGGATGGGACGATCTCTCCTGCCCATTCATGGGCTCCATCCTCACCGTGAACCAGATGCCGGTCATGGGCGATCCCACGCGCGTCTCCGTGCACGAGTTCCCCGGCGGCCACATGTTCTACACTCGCGAACCCAGCCGCATCGCCTTCCAGAAGATCGTCGAAGACATGTACAGCAAGCACTGAAAACCAGTGATCAGAGATCAGTCTTCAGCCGCCAGCTGTCTTTCCTGATCACTGATCACGGACGACTGATCACTAAAAAAGCAAAGCGCCGGACGACCCCTCGCCCGGCGCTTCTTCTGTTCTGAACTCTGATTACCGGTTTCTCCCAGCGCGCGATCCGTTGATCACTGACAACTGACCACTGACAACCGTTTCTTACGCCGTCTTCTGCAGCACTTCCTCCCGCACTTCCTCGTCGTGCCGTTTTTCCGCGCTGGACCGCGGCAGCGCCACGGCCAGCACGTCTTCGATGCGGCTCGCGTAGCGGATCGACACTCCGTCGGTTTGGTCCGGCGTCAGATCCTCGTCCACGTTCAGCTTGTTTTCCGCCGGCAGGATCACCTGCTTCACCCCCGCCCGTTTCGCGGCCAGGAATTTCTCCTTGATTCCGCCCACCGGCAGCACATTGCCGCTCAGCGTGATCTCGCCCGTCATCGCGGTCAGCGGGTGCACCGCCCGATCCGTCAGCAGGCTCACCAGCGCCGTCACCATGGTCACGCCCGCCGAAGGACCATCCTTCGGGATCGCTCCCGCGGGCACGTGGATGTGCAGGTCCGTGTCCTTCATCACGTCTTCGTCCAGGCCCAGCGACTTCGCGTTCGACCGCACCCAGGTCAGCGCGGCCTGCATCGATTCCTGCATCACCTCGCCGATCTGTCCCGTCATCGTGAACCCGCCCTTGCCCTTCATGCGGTTCGCTTCGATGAAGAGCACGTCGCCGCCCGCCGGCGTCCACGCCAGGCCCACGGCTACCCCCGCGCGCCTGGTGCGCTCGGCAATTTCCGTGTCCACGCGGACCTTGATGCCGCCCAGGAATTCGTGGATCACCTCCTGGCTGACAACCAGCTTGTCCGTGTGGCCCTCGGCGATGCGCCGCGCCTGCTTGCGGCAAATCGTCCCGATCTGCTGCTCCAGCTTGCGCACGCCGGCCTCGCGCGTGTAGTGCCGCACGATGTAGCCAACGCTCTCGTCCGGAAACTCGATATCCTCCGGCTTGATCCCGTTCTCCTTAATCTGCCGCGGGATCAGATACCGGAACGCGATGTGCTTCTTCTCCTCTTCCGTGTAGCCCTGCAGTTCGATAATCTCCATGCGGTCGCGCAGCGGCTCCGGCACCGTGTCCAGCATGTTCGCGGTGCAGATAAACAGCACCTTCGACAGATCGAACTGCTGATCCAGGTAGTTATCGCGGAACGTGTTGTTCTGCTCCGGATCGAGAATCTCCAGCAGCGCCGACGCCGGATCCCCGCGGAAATCCCGCCCCAGCTTGTCCACCTCGTCCAGCATGAA
>JASIAO010000067.1 GCA_030041955.1 Acidobacteriaceae bacterium
GCGCTGGGCGCGGCCTTTTGTCCGACGCTGCCGCCGGCGGGCCCATGGACAGCGCGGGAGCAAGCGTTGAGCGCGGCGCATAACGCATTCGCGGAAGTCTTCTTCATCACCCTTGCCGTAATGTGCCTGACGCTGTTCCGGACAACGGCGCGCAACCGCACGCTGACACGGAACAAGCGGCGGCGCAATCGCGTGTACACGGTGTGCGGCACGGTGATGGCATTGTGTGGAGTGGTCGAGTTCATCTGCCACCGGATGCAGCCGATCCCCATGTGGGGCCCGGTGGGGTCAATCTTCTGCTGCGAGTTCGTGGCGCTCGAGGCATTTGGCGTGGCGTGGCTCGCGAAGGGCAAGACGCTGCGGATGGGAAAAAAGACGGGGCGGGCGGCGAAGGACAAACAGGCGGTGGGGGTGTAGGGGCAGAGCAAGACGGCGCCGTTTCTCGTCGCCTTGGTTCTTCGCTCAGGACGACTGCTCTTTCCATAACAAACAAGCCCCGACTCCAATGAGCCGGGGCTTTTCGTGCGGAGGGGCTTTCCAACCGGTAAAAGCTAAACCCTAACCGCTGCTCGTCAGGCTTCCGCGTATTCCATCTCCTGCTCTTCGTCGAGGCCGTGGCGGCGCAGCAGCGTGGGCAGGTTCTGCGAGAAGGCGCTGCGCGGCATCACCATGTCGCAGCCGGCTTCCAGCGCCTTGGCTTTCAGGTCCCCCTGCAGGTGCGAGAGGAATCCGATGACTGAGGTGCCGCGCTTCAGCTTCGCCTTCAGTTTCGGAATGAGCGTGAGCGGCTTGGCCGCGGCATTGTTCAGATCGAAGACGATCAGCGACGGGCGCTCCTCTTCGGGCGCCTCGACGATTTTGGCCAGCGTCTCCGGCTCGTTCTTAACGAAGGCCACTTTGACCCCGATTTTGCGCGCGGTCTCGTTGATCTTCGCGAAGAAGAACAGGTCCTCGATGAAAAGGAAAATGCGCGTGGGCGCGTCCTCGCGGACCGGCGGCGCGGGCGGCTCCCATGGCGCGGGCTCCGCATAATAGCCGTTGCCGTTCACGTTGCCGTTGCGGAGCTCGATGGTCGAGGGGGGCGCGTCGGCAACGTTGCCGTTGACGGTGCGGTAGCTGTGGTCCATGGGACCGACAAAGACGCGCTCGCGGCGCTGCTTGCCGCGGCGGCGACCCCCTCCGCCCTGGCCTCCCTGCGGCTGGCCGTTGCTCTTGAAGAAGCGCTGCTGGCTCGAAGGCTGCGGCTTGGGCGGCTTTTGCTTGTGCTGGTGGGGCTGCGCTTGGGCAGGCTGCTGGCCCTGCGCCTGGGGCTGTTGCTGCCCGCCGGCGTGCGCGGCTGCTCCCTTGTTGCGCTTGCGGCGGCGACGGCGGCGACGGCCGCCCGGAAATTGTCCCTGATTCTGGGCTTGCGCCTGATTCGAGGCCTGAGCCTGGGGCGGCGCTTCCGCCGGAGGCTGAGACTGGTTCTGCTCTGATGTCATGCGTGCACTTCCTGGTGCGATAGATAAGGTCCCTGGTCCCATCCCGACGCTGTCGGCGATTGCTCGAGCGGCGGGGTCACAAAGCGGAATGCAGGAACGCGGTGTTAGGTCTAAGGTCAAGCTCCGGCGTCAACACCCTGACAGAAACTGACGGATATCCCCGGAAAGTTAAGTTTGCGGCAAAGCGGCACCGAACTGGCTCCCGACTGAACGGGGGAGCCGGCGGAACACCACGAAATGCCACGTCGATCAACGGAACGCAATCGAAATCGCCGTCCGATCCTGATTCACCATTCGCCACCGGATCTCCGCAGCCAGCACACTGCCGGGGCGGGTTCCGGGGCCGATTCCAGACTCTCGAGAATGCGGCGAGCCTCGCCGAGTTCACAGCATGGCGTCAGCCGCTCGATAGGTAAGTCCAATACTACTCCGAGAGCACTGCACTGGCAAGCTATTTGATGCGTGGGAGGGAGCGGGGCGATGCACGGAGGGATGGGGCGGGTTCCGGGGCGGCGAATCGGGTAGGCGGGAAAGCAAAAAGCCATCCGCATGGGCGGATGGCTTCTCGATGGCCAGTCACTGGCCTCCCTAAAATTCCCTTCCTCCTCGCGGTGTCCGGGATGCTTGCATTCCGGCCGGGGCAAAACCTTGTAAGGGATGCTCTCGGCGGCCGGAATTCTCTGTCGCAGTGACCCTTCTGTGGAGGGCCTGTGCGTCGCTGGCATCGTGCATAAGAGCAATTGGCGGGCCGTTTCGATTGCTCCGGAAAATCAATAACTTAGGAGAAAAGTGAGGGCGCGTACGCTTCCGATTCCCGTAGAGCGTCGAGGGGGCCTTCCATAAATCCATAAAGGAACGCCGCAGATCAGTGCTGGCAATGAGGGCAGAAGTGGGTTCCGCGGCCGGCGAGGACGATGCGGCGGATGGGGGTTCCGCAGACGCGGCACGGTTCACCCTGCCGGCCGTAGACGCAGTGTTGGATCTGGAAGAATCCCTCCGAGCCATCGGCGTCGACGTAATCCGAGACGGAGGAGCCCCCGGCGCGAATGGCCGCGCGGAGGACGGAGCGCAGGGCATCCCGGAGCCGGTCGAGGCGTGGGCGGGTGAGCCGGCCGGCGGGGCAAGTAGGGCGGATTCGAGCGCGGAAGAGGCTTTCGTCGGCGTAAATGTTGCCCACGCCGTGAAGCAGAGACTGGTTGAGCAGCGCGGCTTTGATCGTGAGCTTGCGTCCGCGGAAGAGCGCGGCAAACTCGTCGCGGGATATGGTGAGCGGCTCGTGGCCGGGGCCGGCGAAGTCGTGCACGAGGGCCAGTCGGCCGAATCGCCGGGGATCGACAAAGCGGAGCTCGCGGCCCGAGGCCAGGTGCAGGATGGCATGGGTGTGTGGCGGGAGTGGGACTTCGGGCACAGAGACGAGCAGGCGTCCGGTCATGCCAAGATGAACGAGCCACTGAGCCTGGTTCGAATGAGCTTTGCGGGACCGGGGATTCGCAAGGTCGAAAACGATGTGTTTGCCGACGCGCCGGACGCGGTCGATGCGCCGCCCCGCGAGGGCGGATGCCATCGCATCGGGCGGGGTCTTGAAGGGCTGTTTGAATGAGGAGAGCCAGGCGGAGCGGATGGTGTCGCCATGGATGCGGCGATGGACGCCGTTGGCGATGGTTTCGACTTCAGGCAGTTCGGGCATAGCTGATTACGAGTCTAGTGTCGCGGAGCAGGTTCCGTCGGATGCACTGCCGGAACCGGGCATGATCGCGTCAAGAGAAGGCTTACTAAGGGCGGATCGAAGCCTCGGCACAGCGATCCGGCCCCGGAAAACGAACCGGTAAACTCTTCCGGGATTCCGCTTGACACGCCGTTGGCCGCGGAAGTACCTTCGATAGTCCAAAAAATCAGCTTTGAGCGCGAGGCCAAATTCAATGAGAACTCCATTTAAGATAAGAAAACCTTTACAGCTGACCCTTTACAGTTTCCTCTTTGCGCTGGCCATTCTGCTCCTGAACCGCACCGGCAGGGCGCAAACCGAAAATGCGACCCTCCAGGGCAGCGTTACCGATCCCTCAGGCGCAGGTGACCGTCACCAACGCAGCCACCGGAGTGGCGCGCTCGCTGACTACCAACAGCGCCGGAGAGTTCACCGTGGTCGGACTGATTCCAGGTACGTACTCGGTGCGCGTCGCCCATGAGGGATTCAAGTCGGCCGAGGTGAACGGGATCGTGCTGAGCGTTAGCGCCCACGAACAGATCCCCATTCAGCTCACCGTTGGAACCGCAACCCAGACCGTCACCGTGAACGGCAGCGCCATTCAACTGCTCACGACATCCCCGGCGGTTTCCACTGTCGTCAACCAGCAGGAAGTCGCCAACATGCCCCTGAACGGCCGCAGCTTCCAGGACCTGATGCTGATGGTGCCGGGTGTGACCACCGTGAACCCCCAGACCGCCAGCTCGCTCTCGGACCACAATGGCGTTTCGCTGATCCAGGTCGACGGCGGCTCAGGCTACTCCAATGCCTTCACCGTCGACGGGGTAAGCGCGAACTTCGGCTCTGACAATAACGGCGGATTCGCCGGCATCGGAGGCGCCGGCGGCCTGGCCGCGGCTACCATTCTGGGAACCACCCAGGCCCTCGTGCCCGTCGACGATCTCAAGGAATTCCGCGTGGAGACGAACAGCTATGCTGCCGAGTATGGAGGTTACTCCGGAGGTCAGTTCGTCTTCGTTACGCGCTCCGGAACCAACACCTTCCACGGCAGCGCCTCTGACTATTACCGCGACACGATTTTCGACGCCAACGACTACTTCAACAACTACTATGGGACGCGCAGGCAGCCGCTGCTGCAGAACGATTTCAGCGGTACGCTCGGAGGCCCGGTACAGATTCCCCACTTCTATAACGGGAAGGATAAGACCTTCTTCTTTGTCAATTACGAAGGGCTCCGTGCAAACCTGCCCGGCGCATCGTACCTGCAGTACGTTCCCACCGCCGCCGCCCGTGCATCGGCCACCGGCACCATGGCGGCTTTTCTCAACTCTTTCCCCACGTCGAACGTGGCCAACGCTCCCGACCTGGGAGACGGCCTCACCACCTTCGTCGCCGGCTATCCCTCCCTCAATAACCTGAACACCTACGACCTGCGCATTGACGAGGACCTCACGAAAAACGAAGAACTATTTGCGCGGGCCAGCAACACCAACTCCACGGCCACCTCCTACTTCCTCGCTCAGATCGAGCACCTGAAGCAGAACACCCGCATGTACACGGCCGGTCTCACCAGTTCCTTCGGTCCGCGCATTACCAACCAGTTCCGCGCTAACTTCTCCCTGAGCGCGGGCCCCCAGTCCGGCGGCGATTACGTCCAGCCCGGCGCCGATCCTTTCAACATGATCACCGGCGGCGGCTATCCGGCGAACATCCCCAACATCTACATCGGCGTCTTTTACTATCCGGCCGTCGGCAGTCTTTATTCCCAGGCCTACCTGGGAGTGAACGAAACTCGCCAGGTCGATGTTCCCGACAACCTGACGTGGGTGGTAGGTCGCCATCAGATGAAGTTCGGCGTTGACTACCGCATCCTCAACTCCACCCAGCTTCCGGAGAGCCCGCTGGTGGGCTACGAGTACTACAGCGAGGCAACTCTGCTCGCGAACACCTCGGATTACATCTACAACTACTCCTATGGGAGCTTTTACCCGGGAGTCTGGGACTTCGCGGCATACGCCCAGGACCAGTGGCAGGTGAACCACAGGCTCAGCCTTTCCTACGGTCTCCGTTGGGATCTGATGCCTCCCCCAACCGTGAGGCGGGGCAATGTTCCCTATACCCTCGTCAATCAGAACAATCTTTCCGCGCTCGCCTTAGGCTCGCCTGCCGCGCCTTACGATACGTATGACGACGACTTTGCGCCTCGTTTGGGAGTGACGTATCTTGCCCGGACAGCGCCCGGCTACGAGACCCAGGTTCGCGGCGGAGTGGGCGTGTTCTATGACTCGGCCGTGAATGAGGGCAACGCGCAGATCGGCTTCTACTCGCCGGGGTTCTCCGACGGTAACTCCTTCTGCCCGTACTCCTATTGCAACATCGTGGGAACGTACTCTTACCCCCTGCCTGCTCAGTACCTTTACACGCCCATTCAGTACCCGCCGGTGCCTCCGTTTACTTCCCTGTACTATGCGGTCTCGCCACACTTTGCCAATCCGTATACGATTCAGGGGAATATCGCCGTGCAGCAGGATTTCGGCGCGAATAACGCCGTCACCTTCGACTACGTCGGGGCCTTCTACAGGAAAGGGATCGAGTTCAACGACACTTATGTCTATCCCTATAACCCGAACTTCCAGTTTGTCGATTTCGAAACAAATGCATTACGTTCCGCCTATAACTCGGGCCAGTTCACCTTTCAGCATCGCGTCAGTAACGGCCTCTATGCCTATGCTGGATACACCTGGTCGCACGACATCACGCAGAATCAGATCAACTCATTTACCCCGTACCAGAAGGGCAACTCCGGGGCCGACCTGAGGAATAATTTCAACGCTGTTCTCACCTGGGATGTCCCTTACGCCTCCGGCAATCACCTCGTGGACGCTCTTGCCGCGCACTGGGGCGCCGATATTCGTTTCATGGCGAGAACCGGATTTCCCATTACCCTCTACGGCGCCAAAGGGTCATCTGCAGCGTCGGATGGCCAGAGCGTTTCTCCCGGGCTTGACTTCGTGCCCAACCAGCCGCTGTATCTCCACGGCACTTACAACGGCGCGCAGATACCCAGCGGCGTGCAGTTGAATCCGGCGGCCTTCACGTCAGCTCCGGTTGGTGTTAACGGTACCGTGCCCCAGAATTATTTCCGCGGCTACGGGATGAGCCAGTGGAACGTCGCCCTTCGTCGCGACTTTCCCATCTACGAGAGGACTCATCTCCAGTTCAGGGCGGAAGCGTTCAACCTCTTCAACCGTGCGAATTTTGGCGCGATCGACGATTATCTTCCCGACCTGACCTTCGGACAGGCCACCGACAGCCTGGCCGCTGCACTGACTCCCGGCGCGAGCTCCGCGCAGTATCAGTCCGGAGGTCCGCGTGAACTGCAGCTGGCTTTGAAAATTCTCTTCTGATCTTTCCGGAGGAGAAGGGCAATGGATAAGAATGGGCCCGGCTCAGCCCCCGCTCGGTGGGGCGGCCGCGGCCCATCCAGTGCATCCGAGCCCAAAAGGATAAACATGAAGTCCGCAATTCTTCCCGTAATTGTCTTACTCGGTCTGACTCTCACCTCCCGGCCTCTTCTGGCCGCTTCTCCTGAAAAAGGCGTCGGCGAGTATTCGCAGCCTCATGGCGCCAGGGTCCTTACCGAGCTGAAAGTCTCCTGGTATTACGACTGGAAACCACGGCCGGACGTTGCGGGAGCGCCCGCGAACGTGCAGTTCATCCCCATGATCTGGGGTCCGCAGAACCTTAACGAGGCGGATCTGCAGGCGGCGAAGGCCGGCGGCGCGGGCATCGTTCTGGGCTTTAACGAACCGAACGAACCATCGCAGTCAAACATGACCGTGGAAGAGGCCCTGGATGCCTGGCCGAAGCTCGAGGCGCTGGGCATGCGCCTGGGAAGTCCGGCGGTGGGAACAGGTGACGACGTGAAACCGGACGGATGGCTGGCGCGGTTTATGGCAGGCGCGAAGCAGCGCGGGTACCGCGTCGATTTCCTGTGCCTGCACCCCTACCAGTCGAGCTTCGATCCGCAGATCGCTGCGCGCGACCTGGTGCGCGAAGTGACGGAGATGCACGAGCGTTACCATTTGCCCATCTGGGTGACGGAATATGCGATCGCAAACTGGGAGGGCAAGCCGGTAACTCCGGATGCGGCGACGGAGGCGAACTTCGTGCGGGAGTCGACAGCCGCCATGGACAAGCTGCCGTTTGTGGAGCGTTATGCGTGGTACGGCGCGGTAACGAATCAGCCGTATTTTTCAACCAATGAGAGCGACGGGAAGATGACTCCCGTGGGCAAGGCCTGGAGCGAAGCGCACTGAGCGGCTGGCCGCATGGCGACGGCCTCAGCCGCAGCCGAGGCAAAGCCGCCAATGCAAACTAAGCGGAAGCGGGCTGCTCGGATCTGGGTGCCGGTGCGGGCTTGGTGGCTTTGGCTTCTGAATAGAGAGCAGATCCGACGATCGTGCCAACCAGCGTTCCCGCCAGCGCTCCGGCCGTCGTGTCCACGGCAAGCCGCTGCGTGAAGAGTCCGCTCAGATACATGAAGCTGGCGTTGGGAATCAACGCTCCAACCACCCACACGATCAGACCCGCGCGGACCGCGGTGAGCGTTCCGGCGCCAAAGCGGGGGAGCATGGCTGCATAGAGGTAGACGGCGATGACGCCTCCGAGGATGCCGAGGATATTGACCCACATAATTTCGTAGGTGGAGACAGTGGGATGACCAAGGGCATGCATTTCGGCGGTCCACTCGGCTCCAAGCATGCGGCCATTGACGGCGTAACCGAGGAGATCGACGACCAGACCGCCGAGAACACCGCCGAGTAGTACACGTCTTAGATTAACTTTTGTCATTTCCTCCTCCAGTGGGGGACGCGCGTAGGATAACCGCGCCCGGGAGCAGGCGCAATGAAAAACTACGGTGGAGACGCGCTGGAGTTAACGTTCCGCACGCCGTTCGCGCCGGAGTGCGATCCGGCCGCGAGCACAGTTACTGAAGAGCTATTCGAGCGTGAGTACTTCCTGGCCATCGCGCTTATATACGACGCCGGCTTTCATCACGAAGTTCACTTTGCTCATCACGGAGATATCGTCGAGCGGATTGCCGGGAACCGCTACCAGGTCGGCGTACTTGCCGGCGGTGACGCTGCCGAGTTCGTCATCGTGACCGAGCAGTTGCGCGGCGTTGATGGTCGCCATTTGCAGTGTGTAGGCGGGCGGCAGGCCGGCTTTGACCAGATAGATGAAGTCGTGCCAGTTCTGGCCGTGCGGGTAGACGCCCGCGTCGGTGCCATACGCAAATTTGACGCCGCCTTTATACGCGCGAGAGACGGTGTTCATGATCTGCGGGCCCACAGTCAGGGCCTTGGCGGTGACGGCGGGCGGATAGGCACCTAGTTTCGCCTGCTCGGTGACATATACCGCCGTGTAGACGGTGGGGCAGTAGAAGGTGTGGTGCTGGACCATCAGCTTGATGTCCTCGTCGTCCATGAACGTGCCGTGCTCGACGGAGTCCACGCCGGCGATGACGGAGCGGCGGATGGCCTCGGCCCCGTGAGCGTGAACGGCGACCTTCATGCCGTAGTCGTGCGCCGTGGCGACGAGAGCGTCAAGCTCGTCCTGGGACATCTGCGGGCCGGAGCCATTGGTGCCCAGATCCATGACGCCGCCGGAGGGCATGGCTTTGATGAGGTCGGCGCCGTTCTTGTAGTGAAGACGGACAACTTTCCGGGCTTCGTCCGGGCCGTTGAAGATCGACTGCAGCGGGCCGGGGTCGCCCTGGAGTTCGAGGCTGAGGCCGTTGGTGCGGTCGGCGTGGCCGCCGGTGGTGCTGATCGCCGGTCCGGCGGTGAAGATGCGCGGGCCGACGACGTTGCCGGCGGCGATTTCATCGCGGAGCGCAACGGTGTCGTAGTCGGTGTCGCCCACGTTGCGGACGGTTGTGAATCCGGCGAGCAGGGTGCGGCGCGCGTAGAGTGTAGAGCGCAGAACCTGATTTGCGAAGTTGAGATGCGCGGCTTCCATGTACGTGTTCTTGCCAAACTGGCCGTCGAGGTGGACGTGGTCGTCGATGAGCCCCGGCAGACACGTGACGCCGCTGAGATCGATGACGGTGGCCCCGTCGGCGGAGGCGACACCCGGCTCGACTTTCTGAAACTTGTCGCCCTGAATGAAGACCGAGGTGGGGCCGAGCATCGTGCCGGCAACGCTGTCGAACAGCGCGGGGCAGTGAACGACGGTGAGGGAAGCCGAGGGCGCGGTTTGCGAGAACGCAATGGCGGGGGACAGACAGAGGAGCGCGGCGGCGACGCGGCGCAGAGATCGGATAAGCGACATCGTGGGGTTCTCCTTTGGAGGGTGCAGGAAGATTGGTAGCACTATAGCGGAAAGGCAGGGGCGCGGCGAGATAGAGTGCGCGCGGTTGCCAATGCGGCGCGCGCGAATCTACGATGTCAGCCTCCCCACAGGCCAGCACAGGATTGTCTCGGAATATCGCGGCACTGTATCCGCGAAACGTAGTTCCCGTTTCCAGGACACGACCGGCGCCGCCCTGGAGTACACAGACAATCCGATTCGGAGGTGAGTGATGGGCTCAGCGGGGTTCCGGGTTTCAGCACACAGAGTTTCCGCCGGAGAAGCCTCAGGCGCAAAAGTAGGACAATGACCGCCGGCTGCGGTTTCTGCGCCAGGTTTCGGTTCGGCGCGCAGCCGATCAGGCGTGCGCGGACTGCTGCGTCTGTATCGTCTCGACGGTTGCCGAGGCCGGCGGCTCTTTGTAGAGCGCGGCTCCGACGATGGTGGCCACAACGATCTCCACCAGGAAGCCGGCCGTCGTGTACAGCGCGAGGTGCCGCGAGAAGAGGTGCGGGATGACCATGAAGCAGAGATTGGGCAACAGCCCGGCCAGCGCCCACACCGCCAACCCCGCGCAGATCGCGGTCTTTACGCCCTTGCCATAACGGGGACGAATGGCGGCATAGAGCCAGATGGCGATTAGCCCCATGGCGATGCCGACCAGCTCGTAGCCAATCATTTCGCTCGTCGACATCCCGGGATGGCCGAGCGCCCGCATGCCGGCGAACCAGCGCGGCGCGAGAATGACCCCGTCGACCAGGAATCCCAGCACATCGGCAACGATTCCAGCGACGATACCACCGAGGATCACTCGGCTCCAGTTGATCTTGCCCATATTGCCTCCTCTGGAAACGGACGGGAGTATACGCCCGGTGAGATCGAGAGGCAATCAAAATGGAGAACCGGGGCACAGTTCCGGGGCGAGGACCTCGGAAATATCCGGGTCCGTCAGCAGCCGTAGCTGCGGGGCTCTTCCTCAATCCAGGGATGGCTTTGCATGGGGACGAAGGTGCGCTGGAAAAAGGCGTCGTCGACGACGTAGCACTCCCCGTCCTCGTCGCGGACGACCCACTGGCCGGGTTTCACGTTGACGAATCCGAGATCGGTAGCGACGGTCGCAGGCTCGGTGGCTTTCGTGGCGTCGACCAACAGGGGCCGGCATGTACGAAATGCGCTCATGGTTCCTCCGCCGGCAACGGGGCCGGCACGTCTTATTGAATCGCCGGGAGCATAAAAATCCGCCAGGGGAGATGTAAAGGCTTTGCGGGATGTGACGCTTGGATTCCGAGTGGGCGATGGAATCGGAAGCAGTTGCGAATAGCAGCAATGGGCGAAGACAAAACGAAAATCGGCGTAGAATCGGAGGATGCTGTCGCCGGTGACCCCAGTCCCCGACCCCACCCCGGATTTTCCTGTGCCGCAAGCGCTCGCGTGGGCGCATCCGCTCGTCCAGGAGTGGTTCGTGCGGCGCTTCGGGACGCCGACCGAGCCGCAGGAACTGGGCTGGCCGGTGATTCACGCGGAACGGCCGGTACTGATCTCCGCACCGACTGGGTCGGGCAAGACGCTGGCTGCGTTTCTGATCTGTATCGACGGACTGATCCGCAAGGCGCTCGAGGGCCGGCTCGGGTGCGAGACCGAGGTGGTCTACGTTTCGCCATTGAAGGCGCTGTCGAATGACGTCCAAAAGAATCTGGAGATGCCCCTCCGGGAAATTCAGCAACTCGCGCTGGAGCGCGGCTACCTGTGCGCGCCGGTGCGATCGGCGGTGCGGACAGGTGACACGCCGGCGGCCGAGCGCCGGGCGATGCTGAAAACGCCGCCCCACATTCTGGTGACAACGCCGGAGTCGCTGTACATTCTGCTGACCGCGGATAAGAGCCGCGAGCATCTGCGGCGCGTGCACACGGTGATTGTGGACGAGATCCACGCGGTGGCCGACGACAAACGTGGCTCCCATCTGGCGCTCAGTTTGGAGCGGCTCGACGCGCTGGTAACGGGCGAGAACATGCTGATGGCCGGGGCAAGCCTGCTTTCGCACCCACGCCCCTTACGAATTGGATTGTCGGCAACGCAGAACCCAATCGAACTGGTTGCAAAATTCCTGGGTGGGGCGCGCGAGGATGATGTCGCCATTGTGCAGGCGGGGCAGCGCCGCAAACTGGACCTCGGCATCGAGGTGCCGACGGATGAGCTGGGGTCTGTCGCGACGATGGCCATCTGGGAGTCGGTGTACGACCGCCTGGCGCAACTGGCGATGGAGCACCGGTCGACGCTGGTCTTCGTGAACACGCGGTCGATGGCGGAGCGGCTGGCGTTTCAGCTCGGCGAGCGCCTCGGCGCGGAAAACGTGGCGTGCCACCACGGAAGCTTGTCGCGAAAGCTGCGCCTGCACGCCGAGCAGCGGCTGAAGGCGGGCGAAATCCGGCTGCTGGTGGCGACGGCGTCGCTGGAACTGGGAATCGATATTGGGACAGTGGACCTGGTGTGCCAGATCCAGTCGCCGCGTGCGATTGCGGTGGGGATGCAGCGCGTGGGACGCGCAGGTCACTGGCGCGGGGCGATTCCCAGGGGCAGATTTTTTGCGGTGACCCGCGACGACCTGATGGAGCAGGCCGCGCTGGTGCGCGCCATGCGCGCCGGGGTGCTGGACCGGCTGGAGATTCCGGCGAAACCGTTCGATGTGCTCATGCAGCAGATTGTGGCGGCGTGCGCGGCGGAGCCGTGGGAGGAGCGCGCGCTGTACGAGATGTTCCGGCGGGCGTGGCCCTATCAGGAGCTCCAGTGGGAGGAGTTTGACGAAGCGTTGCGACTGCTCACGGAGGGGATCGAGTCGAGCCGCGGTCGGTACGGGGCGTATCTGCTGCGCGACCGAGTGCAGCAACGGGTGCAGGCGCGGCGCGGTGCGCGCACCACAGCGATCACCAACGGCGGGGCCATTCCGGATACGGCGCTGTTTCCGGTGATTTTGCAACCGGAGGGCGTACAAATTGCAACGCTCGACGAGCACTTCGCGGTGGATTCGTCGCCCGGCGACGTGGTGCAACTGGGCAATGCAAGCTGGCGGATCCAGCGGATCGAGTCCGCGGGGCGGGTGCTGGTGGAAGACGCGCAGGGAGCGCCGCCCACCCTGCCCTTCTGGTTCGGAGAAGCCCCCCTGCGGACTCGTGAGCTGAGCGAGTTCGTGTCGGAATTGCGGCTGGAGATCGACCGGAGGACGCGAAATGTGCTGCCGGGATATATCAGCCAGGCGATACCGGAAGTGGCGGAGGCCGCGGCGTTCCTCAAGGACGAGTGCGGCGTTTGCGATGCCGGGGCCGAGCAGCTGATTGCTTACGTTGCGGCGGGCCGCGCGGTGCTGGGGACGGTTCCATCTGTAACAACGGTGGTTGCAGAACGGTTCTTCGACGAAGGCGGCGGGATGCAGCTCATCCTGCATGCGCCGTTCGGCGGGCGGATCAACAAGGCGTGGGGCCTGGCGCTGCGCAAGCGCTTCTGCCGCGGATTCAATTTCGAGCTGCAGGCGGCGGCGACGGATAACGGACTGAACATCTGCTTGGCGGAACAGCACAGCTTTCCGCTGAGCGATGTCTTCCATTTCCTGACACCGGAGACCGCGGGCGAACTGCTGGAGCAGGCATCGCTGGCGTCGCCGATCTTCAAAACGCGCTGGCGGTGGGATGCGTCGCGGAGTTTGCAACTGCTGCGGTTCCAGAAAGGAAAGAAAGTCGCGCCGCAGATACAGCGCATCCGTAGCGACGATCTGTTGGCGAGCGTGTTTCCGCAGGCCGCGGCGTGCTTCGAGAACATCGAGGGAGACATTCAGATTCCGGACCATCCGCTGGTCGAGGAAGTGATGCGGGATGTGTTGCAGGAAGCGATGGATCTGGATGGATTGCGGAATGTGTTGCGCGCGATGCGCGAGGGGCGCATTCGGTGCGTGGCCGTGGACACGACAACGCCCTCGGCGTTCGCGCACGAGTTGGTGAATGCGAATCCATACGCGTTCCTGGACGATGCGGGTCTCGAAGAGCGGCGCACGCGCGCGGTGCAGATGCGCGGCGTGGTGCCGGATGCGCTGCTGGGCGAGGCGGGAAGGCTGTCGCCGGAGGCCATTGCGGAGGTGCGGGAAGAAATCTGGCCGGACATTCGCGATGAGCACGAGCTGCACGATCTGCTGTGCGCGTTGGTGGTGGCCCCGGAAGACCTGTTTGCGCAGGAAAATGCTCAACACTGGGATCTTTTTCTGGAAAGGCTGGAGAGAACGAGGCGCGTGATGCGCGTGCAGCGCCAGGGACGGGCGTACTGGGTCGCGTCAGAACGCGCCACCTGGCTCCGGGAACTCTGGCCGGAAGTGGAATTCCCTGTGGAAATGTGGATAAGCGACACGGAATTGCCCCAAACCTGTGACATATTGGCGAAAACGTGCCAGGGATGGTTACAAATTATCGGCCCGGTGACCTCGGCGCGTCTGGCGGAGCGGCTGGGGCTGGAAACGCAGGCGATTTGGCAGCAAATGCTGCGCCTGGAGTCCGCGGGGACGGCGTTGCGCGGAGTCTTTGAAGCCCCTCCAGGGCAAGCGGAGATTGCCGACTCCCATGTCGAGTGGTGCGAGCGTCGGATCCTGCAGCGGATCCACAAGCGGACGCTGCACGCGCTGCGGCGCCAGATTGAGCCGGTGACTCCGGCGGCGTACCTGCGGTTCCTGCTCGACTGGCAACACCTTGGCGAGCGGCGGCAAATGACCGGCGAGCAGGGATTGCTGGAGGCGCTGCGTGGCCTCGAGGGGTTCGAGGCGCCTGCGGTGGAGTGGGAGCGATCGATATTGCCGCAGCGCGTTGCGGGGTACGATCCCCGCTGGCTGGACGCACTGTGCCTGACCGGCGCGGTGGGATGGGGGCGGATCTCGCCCCATCCGGCATTTGCCGACGTCGCGAGCGGCGGCCCGCGGCGCGTGGTGCCGACCAGCATGGCGCCGGTGACGTTTTTCATTCGCGAAGAGGCGCTGTGGATGGATTTGTGCCTGTCACGGCGACAAATTCCGGAGACCACGCTGACGGCGTGCCTGAGCGAACTGGGAAACCGGGTGCGATCCAGCCTGAGCGAGCGCGGCGCGATGTTCGCGGGCGATCTGATCCGCATGCTGGGCCTGGCGCCGGAGGAGGCGCATCGCGCGCTGTGGGAACTGGTGGCGGCGGGGCTGGCGACGGCGGATGGTTTCGACAGCCTGCGGGCACTGATCGATCCCAGGAAGAAACGGGCGCTGGCGGCTCCGCGGGGAGCGAAGAGCACAAACAGAAACGCAGCGGGGCGATGGAGTCTGTTGAACCACCCCAGCGGGGACCCGGGCGGCACGAACCTCACGAAGGGCGCGGATGCCGAGGCAGCCGCCCGGCGGGACGCGCGGCTGGAGTCGGCCTGCCGCATGCTGCTGCGCCGCTATGGCGTGGTGTTTCGCGATGTGCTGGCGCGGGAAACGACGGCTCCGCCCTGGCGCGAGCTGGTGGGGATGTTCCGGCGGCTGGAGGCCAGAGGATTGGTGCGCGGCGGGCGGTTCGTGTCGGGATTCGGCGGCGAGCAGTTTGCGTTGCCGGAGGCGGCCGACTCGCTGCGCGCAGGCCGAACGCGAACGCTCCAGGAGATGGCGCCGCTGACCATCGCCGCCGCCGATCCGATGAATCTGGTGGGCGTGGTGGTTCCCGGGGAGAGCCCGGCGTGCATTGCGGGAAACACGGTGACGTATCCCGTGGCGCAGCCGTCTGCGGAGGTGAGCGTGATGGAGATGCCGGCGCCGGGAACGTTTGCGTGGGAAGCGGCCGAAGGTGGCGCGCTTGCCTGAGCCGGCGTCCACATCCGGGCAGCGGCCGCTCGTGGAGGGCGAGGATTTCTATCGCGAGGGGCCGTACGTGGTATTCACTGAGGCGTATCACCGGCGCCGGGGGTATTGTTGCGGATCAGGGTGCCGGCACTGTCCGTGGAGAAGCAGCGAAAAAACGGCCAGCGGTGAGACGGCCGGCGACGCGGCAAGGTAGCAGGTTGGTGAGTTAGCGGAGGTGCGCGTTCCCACTTCTGCCAAAGCGGGCAGAAGTGGGAACCCCGATGAAGAAGGACCTGCGTGTTACTCCACTTTGCCGATGTACACGCCGTAGGGGCCGAGGGCGATGTGGCGCAGGGTGTGAGTGTCGGCTTCGCCGGGGGATTTCATCAGCGTCTTCACGCGATCGCCGGAGATGCCCTGCGCGCTCAGATCGAAGCTGACGGTCTGTGGCTGGGCGGTGAAGTTGCAGGCGACGACCACCGCTTCTCCACCGGGCGATTTGCGCAGCCAGGAGAGAACGTTGTTGTCAGTCGTGTTCAGCATGATCTCCTCGCCGGAATGGAGTGCGGGATCGGACTTTTTGAGCGCGATGATCTGCTCGTACCACCGCAGGATGGAGTCAGGATCGCGCTCTTCCGCAGCGACATTGACAGTTTTGTAGCTGGGTGGGATGGGCAGCCAGGTTTTCGCGGCGGCTGAAAAGCCGGCGTCGATGCCCGAATCCCACTGCATGGGCGTGCGCTCGCCGTCGCGTCCCTTTTCCTTGGGCCAGCCGGTAATGCCGATGGGGTCGCGGACATCCTCTTTGCGCGTCGGCACGGTGGTGACCATGCCGATCTCGTCGCCGTAGTACATCATGGCGGTGTCGCGCGAGGCGAAGAGGACGGCAGCGAGCATGCGGCCGAGATCGATGCGGTGATCGTCGGTGACGAACCGATCCCAGCGGTGATTGTCGTGGTTGTCGAAGACGAAGAGCGGCTGGTCGCCGTTGATTTCGGTTTCAGCCTCGTTGATGCGAGCACGGAAGAGCGGGACGTCGAGCTTGCCAATGAAGCCCACTTCCATGTCCATCGGCAGCTCCAGCTCGTCGTTGTGGGCGCCGTACATGCGGCGCAGATCGCTCACCGAATCCAGATACGTTTCGCCGATGAGAATGACTTTGCGGCTGGTGGTCTCGTCGGCGACCTGGCGCAACTCGCGGAGAACGTCGTGTACTTCAGGAAGGTTATCGGTGTAGGTCGACTCGACTTCCTTGTCGCCCCACGCATCGAGCAGAGGCTTACCGTCGGGGCCGAGGATGTAGGGCTCGTCCCGGTCCTGAGGATCCTCAAACAGCGCGGTGATCGCGTCGAGACGGAAGCCGGCGACACCGTGCCTGATCCAGAAGCGCTCCACGTCGTACATGGCCTTGCGCACCTGGGGGTTGTTCCAGTTCAGGTCGGGCTGCTGAATGTAGAAACGGTGGTAGTAGTACTGCTGGCGCGCGGGATCCCATTGCCAGGCGGAGCGGCCGAAGACGGAGAGCCAGTTGTTGGGCGGTTCGCGATGGCCGTTCACGTATTTGGGATCGCGCCACATGTACCAGTCGGCTTTGGGATTCGTGCGCGAGCTCGCGGACTCCTTAAACCACGGGTGCTGATCGGACGTGTGGTTGAGGACGAGGTCCATGATGATGCCGATGTTGCGCTTGCGGGCTTCGGCCACGAGGCGGTCGAAGTCGGCCAGGGTCCCGTACTGCGGGTCGATGGAGTAGTAATCGGAGATGTCGTAGCCGAAGTCGACCTGGGGCGACGGATAAATCGGCGTAAGCCAGATGGCATTGATGCCGAGGCGCTGGAGATAGTCGAGGCGGGAGGTGATGCCGTTGAGGTCGCCGATGCCGTCGCCGTTCGAGTCCTGGAAGCTGCGCGGATAGATTTCGTAGATGACGGCGTTCTTCCACCAGTTGGGATTCTGCTGAACGGCGGAGGTGGATTGCGCGCGGAGGCCGGCGGCGAGCGCCAGCGCGAAGAAGACACACGAAAGGCGGCGAACTGCTGGATGCATGTTGTCCTGCTCCCAAAGAAATGGTGGTGCGGCAATCCGCTCTGGTGTGGCGGCGTAATTGTGAACCAAGGAACGAAACTACCACAGAAGCCGCGGCACCGGGGCGAGATGTGGCGGCCGGGCGCACAGCCTGCGGAAAAACCGGGTGGTGCCAGTTCGATCTGCTTCACCCAGCCGGACACTTTGTCCACCGGTTTCCGCCTGCCGGCTCACGCGAAGCCCGGATCGTTGCGTTTCCCTGGAGTGAAAAGTTGCCCTCAAAATCAAAAGGCCGTCCGCAAACGCGAACGGCCTTCCTTCAAACCCTGAAGAGGTCTACGCCCCAGCCGGCCGCGGATTCTGCGGATCGAACTTCGCCGTCTTGATCTCTCGCGCCAGGCCCACTTTCTTGAGCAGCCAGATCCCCCAGTAATTCGGATCCAACTCATACCACTTGAGGCCATGCCGAGCCGACACCGGATGCGCATGGTGATTGTTGTGCCATCCCTCGCCGCCCGTAATCAGCGCCACCCACCAGTTGTTCCTGGAGTCGTCCCGCGTCTGGAACCGCCGCGATCCCCACATGTGCGTCGCCGAATTCACCAGCCACGTCGCGTGCAGCCCCAGCGTCGTCCGCAGGAAGATACCCCACAGCACGCACGGCCATCCGCCAATCGCGTACAGAATCCCGCCCACCACCACCATCGGAACCCAGTGGTATTTGCTCAGCCATACATAAAAGCGGTCCCGCATCAGGTCCGGCACATACCGCGCCAGCGCATCCGTCTCCCCGCTCAGCGCGTCGCCAATCAGGATCCAGCCCGCGTGCGCCCACCATCCGCCCTCATGCGGGGTATGCGGATCGCCCTCGTGGTCCGACAGCTGATGATGCACCCGGTGCAGCGATACCCAGAAAATCGGCCCGCCTTCCATCGCCAGCGTCCCGCACACCGCCAGCGCGTACTCCAGCCACTTCGGCACGCGATACCCGCGGTGCGTCAGCAGCCGGTGGTAGCTCATCCCGATGCCCACGTTGGTCGCCAGCACCCACAGTACCAGCGCGCAGATCAGCGCCTTCCACGTAAAGAAGAACAGCGCCGCAATCGCGCCCGCGTGAAACACGACCATAAACACCGTCGTGATCCAGTTCACGCCGCTCTGCGACTTGCGCCCCAGCTTTGGCATAGGGTGCGTGTCGGCTTTCGGCGTAGAAATAAGGGTCGGGCGAACCGCCGCGGAGGCCGAGACATCGACACCTTCCACGAACACGGGGGGCACTGCAGTTTCCAAATTCATAGGCATGAAAAAGTCGTCTTCCGGGGGGATTTTCGAGACCTTGGCCCGCGCAAACCTGCGACGCCTCTTTTCACCCTACCAGCCGCACCCCCGCCCAGGCTGTAACACTTTTGTAAGCCGCCCGGATCCCGGGGTGCCCCATCCTCGCCGCGCGCTTCTGGTGCGACAGAGTGGGCAACCGACGAGGTCGCTACCGAATCGTCTCCACCAGCCGATACCGATCCAGCGTGATCTCCGCGCGAATCGCCGCGACCTCGCGGGGGTACCGAAGCCGCGCGAATGCGACCCACGCGCTGCGATAGGCCTCCCACGCTTTCTCCGCACTGGCAGGACCGTCGGCCGTCACGGCCCCGTCCTCGACATCCGCCCTGGTCTGCGTTCGCAACTGCTCCAGCGTCTTCGCGTATTCGCCATCCAACAACCCCAGCTCCCAGGCGTATCCTGAACTTCGCACCCGGGCCCCGCACCGCCCCGTCGTTTACGAATCTGTAACCCCCACGGGAGACCATAATCCTGCGATGATTCCCCGCTCTCTGCGCGCCTTCTGTTCTTCGCTCTTCCTGCTCGCCGCCGTCGCCGCCGCCCAAAGTTCGCATCCGCCCATCCACCTGCCTTCCAGCAAAGAAATCCTCGGTCCCGTCCCCGGCTCCCCGCAGCAGATGAACAGCCTGCCCATGACCGCCGCCTGGTCTCCCGGCCATCGCTATCTCGCCTTCGTCAACGCCGGCTTCGGCACCGTCGAGTCCGACTACGAGCAGTCCATCGCCATCCTCGACACTTCCACCGGCAAGCTCACCGATTTCCCCGATCCCCGCACCGCCATCATTACCCCGCAGACGATGTACTCCGGCATCGCCTTCTCCTCCGATGGCTCGCGTCTCTACGTCAGCTTCGACTCGCTCAGCGCCCCCAGCGGCGGCCAGCCTGACCAGACCGGCAACGCCATCGTCGTCTACCGCTTCACGCCCGCCTCCGGTGACGCCGCGCCCACACTCACCCCCGACTCCGTCCTCCCCGTTCCTCTGCGTGCTCTCGAAGGCGACCAGATCCAGCACCACGGCGAATACCAAACGCCCGAAACCGACGCCATCCCAGCGCCTGCCGGGCTCGCCGTCGTCCATACCGCGAACGGCCCCGACAAAATTCTCGTCGCCGACGAATACTCCGACGACGCCGTCCTCCTCGACTCCTCCACCGGCAGGCTCCTCACTCGTTTCGATCTTTCCAGCGGCCCCATCATCCCCAGCACCTACCCCATCGCCGCCGTCGCTGCGCCCGATGGCCGCCGCGCCTGGGTCTCTCTCTGGAACGGCTCCGCCGTCGCCCAACTCGATCTCCGTTCCGGCCGTGTCCTCCAGCGCCTCAGGCTCATGCCACCCGCGCACAAAGTGGATCCCAGTTCCCACCCCGTCGCCATGACCCTTTCGCCCGACGGCCGCCGCCTCTACGTCGCCCTCGCCAATCGCGACACCGTTGCCGCCATCGATGTCGGGCGCCGCCGCATGCATCTCGCCGCGCTCTATGACACCCGCCTGCCCGGCCAGACTCTGTTCGGCGCCATGCCCGACGCCGTCGCTGTCTCACCCGACGGCGCCACGCTCTTCGTCGCCAACTCCGGCTCTGACGCCGTCGCTCTCTTAGATCTGCGCGCACCCGCTACCGTCCACGATTCCCCGCGTCACATCGGATTCATCCCCACCGAGTGGTATCCCACCGCCCTCGCCGTCGACGCTACGCACCTCTACGTCGCTACCGCCAAAGGCAAAGGCACCGGCCCCAATGATTTCGCCCAGGCCCCGGCCGCGAACCCCTCGCCGCACCAGGATAACCGCCTCGTCGGCCGCAAGAGCACCTACATCCCCTCGCTGCTCCACGGCTCGTTGGCCACCATTGACATCGCCCAGGCCCGCGCCAATCTCGACGACCTCACCCGCCAGGTGGTCGAGAGCAACATGATGCACGCCGCTCAGCAGACCGTCGCCTTCCGGAACGGTGGCGATCCCATCAAACACGTCATCTACATCATCAAAGAGAACCGCACTTACGATCAGATCCTCGGCGACCTCGGCGTGGGTGACGGCGACGCCGCCCTCACCATGTACGGCAAGAACATCACTCCCAACCTCCACGCTCTCGCCCGCCAGTTCGGCGTCCTCGACAACTTCTACGACTCCGGCGAAGTTTCCGGCGACGGCCACGTCTGGTCCACCGCCGCCATCACCAGCGATTACACCGAGCGTACCTGGCAGGTCGGCTATCGCGGCCGCGAGCGCGTTTACGACTTCGAAGGCGTCGTGGAAGGCGGCTACCCACTCCTCGAGCACATCCCCGACATCGACACCCCCGATTCCGGCTACATCTGGACCGACCTCGCCCGCCACCACATCTCCTACTACCACTTCGGCGAGTTCATCTCCTCCGAGTTCTGCGACGAAGCCGGAACCGTGCGCAAAGCCCAGCTCCCCGAACAGGCCGGGACCCCTGAAGGCCACCATCCCTGTCCGCATCCATTCATCCGCAGGGGCGATCCCATCCCCGCCAACTATGGCGGCGGCATCAGCCAATACCCCTGGAACATTCCCTATATCTATAAGGACATCGCCACCATGCCCGAGTTAGTCGGCCACTTCGATCCCGAGGGCGCCGACTTCGAGCTCAGCTTCCCCGATCAGTTCCGCGCCAGCGAGTTCATCACCCACTTCAATCAGTGGGTTGCCGACCTCAAACAAGGCCATGACACCATGCCCGCCTTCGTCATGCTGCGCCTGCCCAACGATCACACCGCCGGCACGCGCCCAGGCAGCCCCACTCCGCGCGCTTCCGTCGCCGATAACGATCTCGCCGTCGGCCGCGTCGTCGACGCCGTCTCCCACTCGCCCTTCTGGGATTCAACCGCCTTCGTCATCCTCGAAGATGACGCCCAGGACGGCGCCGATCACGTCGACGCCCACCGCTCCATCTGCCTGGTCGTCAGCAAATACGCACCCCGCCGCCCCGGGTCCCCGGCGAGCTCCCCCGACGGGGGTGGTAACCCCACGCCCTTCGTGGATCACAATTTCTACACCACGGTCAGCGCCGTGCATACCATCCTCACCCTCCTCGGCGCGCCGCCCATGAACAACAACGACGCCTTCGCCCCGCTCATGTCCCCCGAGTTCTCCGGAGCCGGCGACCAGCCGCCCTATACCGCCGATTACCGCAATCGCGACAACGGTCTCATCTACACCGCCAACTCGCCCCGGGCCGTTGGCGCCAAACAATCCGCGAAAATGGACTTCTCCCACGAGGACCGCGCTCCCGTCCGCACTCTGAACATCATCCTCTGGAAGGACGCGATGGGGAACAAACCCGTCCCCCCGCAGCTCCTCCATGAGAAAAACATCAACGGCGACGACGACGGCGATTAGACACAGGCGAGATTCGAGTGTCCCACTTCTGCCTCATGTTGGCAGAAATGAGACGGTACGATTCCTGCCTGATTCCACTTTTCTTGTGTGAACCGGGAGATAGCTAACAGCTTAGACCGGGCAGATAGGTAACACGTTTTCGCCGGTGTTATTGTTTCGCCAGACGGATTGGCCGGCCGCCGTAGCCCGGCGACCGCCCCTGGGCGGCGCGCCGGTTTCAACCCGCGCGCCTTGCATTCGGATTAGAGCGCGGCTTCAGTCGCTGAGGCCCACTCCACCCCAAATCACCAAATTTTCACTTCCCAGCCGCACCCGAACTGTGCTCCAATGTCCGGTACCGGACAAAACCAGGATCCCGCAGGGCTCAGGTCCCCGCGACCGCCACAGCGCGGTAGCCCTCGACCCATCGAAAAACAAACCGGCGTTTCTGGATTTTGCCGCAGGCTGTCCCCCGGCCGGAACGAGGGGATTCCCATGAGAACGACCGGTTGGCTTTGCATCCTGGCAGCCGCGCTGCTTTTCCTGGCAGCCTTGAACACCGTTTATACCTGGAACTTCTCCGCCGAAACGATGACTCTCCACGCCCAAACACCTCAGCAGCTTCCATGGCAGGTAGAAGCTGGCATTGAGGTCCTCTCCGGCGTGGCCTTCCTGCTCCCCGGCATCGGCATGCTCACCCCCTTCGGCCCCCGTCGCCATCGCAGCGGCAGCTAGGCCCCCCGCCCGATCCGCCGCGCCGCTTATCATCGAATCCATGCGCTACCGGCTGGTCCTCGCTTTCTCCGCGCTGCTTTTTCTCCTTCCTGCTGCCGCTCCGGCCCCCGCTACCCACGCCCGTCGTCGATACCATCCGCGTCGACCCCTGCTACGGCACCCCCCTCAACGCCCAGGGCGAACCCATCCCATCCCCTCACCTCCCGCCCCGGCCTCATCTCCGCCCGACTCGCACTGAGCCGTCGCGGCGCAATATATCGATGGCAACGCCTGAACCCCTGAGGGTTCCGCAACGTAACGATCACGGTTACAAAATCGTCGCAGGGAGCACCGCTCATGTTTGTTTCCGGCCCGGCAGCATCGCAGTCGTCAACCGATGCTCCTCACAAAATGATCCCCGCGGGCATGGGGCTTCAGTTCTTTCTCGTTACCGTCCTCTTTTTCTTCTGGGGAATGCCCAACAACCTCAACGATGTCCTCATCCGCCAGTTCATGACGTCGTTTGCGATCACCCGCTTCAAGGCCGGCCTGGTGCAGTCGGCCTTTTATCTCGGCTATTTCGTTCTCGCCACCCCCGCCGCGCTGTTAATGCGTAAATACGGTTACAAATTCGGATTCGTCGCTGGCCTGCTCCTCTTCGGCGCCGGAGCCATCCTCTTCTGGCCTGCCGCCGCCGTCGACCGCTACTGGTTCTTCCTCGCCGCGCTCTTCGTCATCGCCGCAGGCCTCTCGTTTCTTGAGACCGCTTCCAACCCCTTCGTCGCGCAGATGGGCGACCCCGCCAGCGCCGCCCGCCGCCTCAACTTTGCTCAGGCTTTCAATCCCCTCGGCGCCATCTCCGGCGTCCTCATCGGCACGGTCTTCATCTTTTCCGGCATCGAGCTCACCCCCGCGCAGGTTTCCGCTATGCAGTTGGCGGGCAAGTACCACGCCTACCTGCGCCGCGAAACCATGCGCGTCGTCACGCCCTACCTGGTCATCGGCGCGGTAGTGATCTTCTGGGCTATCCTCATCGCCCTCACCAAATTTCCGCGCATCGAAAGCGAACACGAAGGCGAATCCGGCGACCACGGCCACTTCGCCGAGCTCCTCCGCCAGCCCAACTTCCTCTTCGCCGTCCTCGCCCAGTTCATGTACGTCGGCGCCCAGGTCTGCACCTGGAGCTACTTCATCCAGTACATCCAGGAAACCACCCACCAGCCCGAGAAAACCGCCGGCTACATCCTCACCGGCACCCTGGTCGCCTTCGGCGTCGGCCGCTTCAGCTCCGCGGAAATCATGCGTCGCGTCCGCCCCGACCGCCTCATGGGTCTCTACTCCGTCATCAACGTCGTGCTCGTCGCCATCGGCGTCCTTGCCCCCGGCTGGATCGGCATCGGCTCCATTTTCCTTACCAGCTTCTTCATGTCCGTTATGTACCCCACCATCTTCGCCCTCGGCATCGAAGGCCTAGGCCGCAACACCAAAATCGGCGGCTCCTTCATAGTCATGGCCATCGTCGGCGGCGCCGTCCTCACTCCCCTCATGGGCTGGCTCTCCCAAATCACCCACAGCATCGCCGAAGCCTACCTCGTCCCCCTCGGCTGCTACGTCGTCGTCGCGTTCTATTCCTATGTGGGACATCGCATGGGCCGCCCCCGCGCCACCAGCCTCACCAACCCCGCGGAAGCCTGAGGTGGCGAGAGGGCCGAAGCTTCCCGTTTGCCCGGCGGTTATTGCGGCTCAGGCGTCGCAGGCGTGTTGTCGCGCAGGCGCTGGGATTCCTCCTCGCTGAGGATGCGGGCATCGGCGCGAAACAGCCGGTAGCGGGTGAAGGTCACGTCGTTCAGGTAATTCTGCACCGGGATGACCGTGGTGGGGCCGAATCGGACGCCCGGGAGGATGGGCATCCTGCCCAGCGCGACGCCGTGGAGCGGGACGATGTACGGGCGGCCGCCGAGGATGACCGAACCATATTCGATCAGGATGCCGCTGGCCGGCTCGAACAGCTTCGCCGGGTCGGAGACGATGGAGATGCGAAGAATGCTGCCCGTGCTGGGATCGACGGCGATCTCGCCGTGATACGCGGGCGCATCTGCGTCACCCCCACATCGACCACATAGTGCGATTTCTCCGCAGGCACCTGATACCGAAATACGGCAAGCTGCGTCTCCTGGCGGCGTTGCCAATAGCCCCAGGTAAGCGAGCCCTGCTCGGCATCGCCAAGGACAATGGCGAGAATGGGTCCGAACTCGCCGCTGGTCGTGAAGCCCAAATTGCCAGCCGCGGCAGTCTCGCCGTTGAGCGCCTCTCTGCCATCCCGGTAGGTCACCGGGGCGCTGACCTGGACCGTAAACGACAGCGGCAGCAGGTCCAATCCGACCAGTTCATCGGTCGACGTAGCAGCGTCCTGATGGGCGGAGACCGCGGCGTCGCGAGCCTGTTCCATTACCGCATCCAGGGAGGCCTCGGCGGTCTGGAAGTGCAGGGTCTGGCGGACGGCAAGAAGGTTGGGCAGGTTGTGGATGGTCCGGTTCGCATACTCGACAGCAGAGTCGAAGATCTTTTTCTGCGCGGAAGCGTCGGGCGGAGGATCGGGGGACACGTCCGACGCAGGTAAAGAATAGAAGGCGGATCCGTCGGCCAGAATCAGAAGCATGTTCCGCGTGTGCGTCCCGGGGAACCGGGCCTGCCATGCGGCGAGACGCTCAGCGGTGACGCGCTCGGTGAGGGCAAAACCGGCGAGCTGGCTCGGCATTACGTCGTCGGACAATCCGCCGTCGGCGCTGAGGATCTGCTCCATCTGGGCGACGGTGACGCGCTGGGCCGCCTGCGCTAGCGGAGCAAGCAACGAGAGGGTAAGGACCGGAATGAGGCGGGAGCGCATGCGCCGTTTCCTGGCGGGATTATAAGCCGCAATCTCTGGCTCCGGTCGCTTCAACCCCCGTCAGCCCACCCCCTCAGGCTGGCGGCTTTCACTCGCCCAATGGTTCAATGAACTATCGGGGCATCACTCAACTTGGCCCGCCCGCACCTCCGAGGATCCGCCTTGCGCATCTCGCTCTTTATCACGTGCTATAACGACGCGCTCTTCCCCGCAACGGGCCAGGCCGTCGTGCGCGTCCTCGAGCGCCTCGGCCACACCATCGACTTCAACTCCGCCCAAACCTGCTGTGGCCAGATGCACTGGAATACCGGCTACCTCCGCGAAGCTGTTCCTATCATCCGTCACTTCGTCTCGACCTTTCGCGACGCCGAAACGATCTGCATCCCCTCATCCTCCTGCGTCGCCATGATCCGCGACCACTACCCCAAAGCCGCCCGCGAATCCGGCGATCCCGACTTCATCGCCGACGTCGACGCTCTTCTCCCGCGTGTCTTTGAATTCTCCGAGCTGCTCGTCAACCGTCTCGGCGTCGAAGACGTCGGCGCAACCTTCCCGCATCGCGTCACCTACCACGCCAGTTGCCACTCGCTGCGCAGCCTGCGCCTCGGCGACATTCCCTTCCGCCTCCTGCGCCAGGTGCGCAGCCTCACCCTCTGCGATCTCGAAGGTCTCGACCAGTGCTGCGGCTTCGGCGGCACTTTCGCCATCAAGAACGCCGACGTTTCCTCGGCCATGCTCGCCGACAAGACTCGCTGCGTCTTCAATACCGGCGCCGAAGTCTGCACCGCCGTCGACAACTCCTGCCTCATGCACCTCTACGGCGCGCTCCATCGCCAGCGCACGCCCCTCCGCACTGCGCACCTCGCGGAAATCCTCGCCTCCGAAGCAGAGGGCGCCTCATGACCGAGCCCCGCTCCGCCGATTTTCCCCACGCCGCTCGCGAGGTCCTTCAGGACTCGCAATTGCGCCGCAACGTCGCGCACGCCACCGACGTCATCCGCAACAAGCGCGATCGCGTCGTCGCCGAATGTTCCTCCTGGCAGGACCTCCGCGACGCCGGCAGCGCCATCCGCCAGCATGTCCTGCGCCATTTAGATCAGTATCTGTTACAGTTTGAATCCGCCTGCACCCAGGCCGGTGGCCAGGTTCACTGGGCCGCCGATGCGGCCGACGCCAACCGCATCCTCCTCGATCTCCTCGTCCGCCACAACGCCCGCGAGATCGTCAAGATCAAGTCGATGACCACGGAAGAAATCGGCCTCAACCGATCGCTCGCGGCTCACGGCATTGCCGCCGTCGAAACCGACCTCGCCGAATTGATCATCCAGCTCGGCCGCGACCAGCCCTCACACATCGTCGTCCCTGCGCTGCACAAGAATCGCCGGCAGATTCGCGACCTCTTCCAGCGCGAAATGCACCTCGACTCCCTCGGCGACACCGCCGAAGACCTCACTGCCGCCGCCCGCCAGTATTTGCGGCAAAAGTTTTTCTCCGCTTCTGTAGCAGTCAGTGGCGCAAATTTCCTCATCGCGGAAACCGGCAGCGTCGTCATCGTCGAATCCGAGGGCAACGGCCGCATGTGTCTCACCCTCCCGCGCGTCCTCGTCTCCATCGCCGGCATCGAGAAAGTCATCCCCCGCTATCGCGATCTCGACGTCTTCCTCCAAACCCTCCCCCGCTCCGCCACCGGCGAGCGCATGAACCCCTACAACTCCATCTGGACCGGCGTCCACTCCGGCGACGGCCCCCAGGAGTTCCACGTCATCCTTCTCGACAACGGCC
Source organism: Acidobacteriaceae bacterium (assembly GCA_030041955.1). GTDB lineage: Bacteria > Acidobacteriota > Terriglobia > Terriglobales > Acidobacteriaceae > Palsa-343. The sequence goes on from JASIAO010000067.1 coordinate 27,449, forward strand.
GCAGCCGCATCCTCCGCGACCCCGAAGCGCAGCAAACCCTCAAATGCATTCGCTGCGGAGCCTGCCAGAACGTCTGCCCCGTCTACCGTCAAACCGGCGGCCACGCCTATCGCTCCGTCTACGCCGGCCCCATCGGCGCCATCCTCACGCCGCAACTGCACCGGCTCCAGGAGGGAGCGTCGCTCCCGTACGCATCATCGCTCTGCGGCGCGTGCTACGAAGTCTGCCCCGTTAAAATCGACATCCCCGAAGTCCTCATTCACCTGCGCGGCCAGGTCGTCCGCAAACAGCAGGCGACACTCACCGGAAAACTCGGCGCATGGAACCTCGGCATGCAACTCGCCGCGCAGATCTTCGTCAGTGGCGATCGCCTCGCCCTCGCGGAAACCCTCGGCCGCCTCGGCCAGCGCCCCTTCGTCCGCTCCAGCGGCTTCATCGAGCGCCTCCCGTTCATGTTCTCCGGCTGGACCCGGTTCCGCGACCTCGCTCCCCTCCCCGCCGAATCCTTCCGCGAGTGGTGGGCCAAACGGAGCACTACCCCATGACCGCGCGCGACACCATCCTCCGCAGCATTCAGGAAAATCTCCGCGCCGCCGAACGTCTCGCCGGCCCAGGCCCAGGCCCCGGCTCCGGGGGCGACGATCTCATCTCCCGCCTCTATCGCGAAGCCGCGCCCCGTACCCCCGCCGACCGTCTCGCTCTCTTCGAGCACAACCTGCGCGACTACGAAGCCGGAGTCGCCTACGCATCCCCCAACACCATCGCCGAAGCCGTCGCCTGCTCGCTCGCCGCTCGATCTCTCACGCGCATCGCCATCCCTGGCGGCCTCCCCGCCGAGTGGCTTCCCTCCGGATTTCTCTTCGAGCCGGCCGACGACTGCGATCCAACCGCGCTCGAAACCTTCCAGGGTGTCCTCACCGCCTGCACCCTCGCTATCGCCGAAACCGGCACCATCGTCCTCCAATCCGCGCCCGGCCAGGGTCCGCGCCGCCTCTCGCTCGTCCCCGACTATCACCTGTGCGTCGTGTTCGATCGCCAGATCGTCGACACCGTTCCTGAAGCCTTCGTGCGCCTCGCCGCCAGCGCGACCCTGCCCACCACCTTCATCTCCGGCCCCTCGGCCACATCCGACATCGAAATGACCCGCGTCCGCGGCGTCCACGGCCCCCGCACCCTCGAAATCATCCTCGCCAAAAGCTGACTCCCGCCCCGCAATATCCTCCAAATCTCCCAATCTCCCAAAACTCGTCAAGAGTATGTGGAAAAATCTAAAGTAACAATCATTGATACGAAATAACTTCCGGGCCGCCGCTCCGCAACATATTTGGCAGGCCTATTCCTTCGGTTTGGTATTCTGAACTTATAGGGTGAAAAACAAAAAGCCTCGCTCGCCGGCGAGGCTTTTCTCTTTGCACACTGAACCTGTTCCTTAAACCCTAACCCCTGTTTTCAACAACTTCCCGGGGGATGAGGGGGATGATTTTCGAGAACAGGGCAAGGCAATCTATCCGACGAACGGCATTTACTGATCACTGACATCTGATCGCTGACTACTCTTTTCCCGAGGTTCGCAAAACTGGAAGAGAACGAAGGCAACCGCGCTCTAGATGCCAACCGCTGACCTGTGATCCCTGATCCCTGTTTTCAATAACTTGCCGGGGGATGAGGGGGATGATTTCGAAAACAGGGAACGGCCATGCGGGATGGGTCTGCAACACCAGCGGAGCTGCCTTCGAGGACACCAACGAACCTGGGGCCTGCCAACTGGCTAACCCGCTGCCTGCTGAACCGCCAACGGCAATTGCTCCACCACAGCAATCCCCGCACGCCGCAGGAGCTGAAAAATGGTGGGGGGGGTGAGCCGGGTCGCGTCGAACTCCACGCGGATCGTCTTCCATTCCTCGTCAATCGAAATGCGCCGGATCCCGTACACCTCGCGCAAATTCCCGATCGCCGCCATCGCGGCCTCGGTCGGATGCCCCTCATAGCGGTACTGCACGTCGAGCTGCGTCATGCCTCGATGATACAGGGTGAGGAGGCAGGGGCTGGGGGGCTACCGGCTACCAGCTTCTCGCTACATCCTATACCCTATCCCCTACCCCCTAAGGAAAGGATTGGTCGCTCGTTCTTCTCCAATCGTCGTCTCCGGACCGTGCCCCGGAATCACCCGCGTCTCGTCCTCGAGCGTCATCAGCCGGTCGTGCAGCGACCGAAGGATCTGCCGCCCGTCGCCGCCCGGCAAATCTGTCCGCCCGATCGACCCGGCAAACAGCGTGTCGCCGGCCAGCAGCAGCCGCTCCGCCGCAAAATGCAGGCAGATGCTCCCCTGCGTGTGCCCAGGCGTGTGGATCACCTGCGCGGGATGCGCCGCCAGCCCCACCACCATGGAATCCTCCGCGCTCTCGTCCGGCGGAGCCACCTCGGGCGTGGGTATTCCCAGCCATCCGGCCTGCACATCCATCATGCGCAACAGCGGCAAGTCTTTCTGATTCAGAAGAATAGGAGCACGAGTGGCCTGCTTCAGCTTCAGCGCCCCACCCACGTGGTCGATATGCGCATGGGTCACTACAATCTGCTTCAGCGTGAGCCCCATCTCCGCCAGTCGCCTCAGGATATGCGGGATATTGTCTCCCGGATCGACCACCATCGCCTCTCCCGTCGCCTCATCGCCCGCCAGGATGCAGTTGCAGGCCAGCGGACCCACCGGAAATGTCTCAAGAATCATCGACTTAATTCTCCACCGGGAGGGGAATTTCCCTCCGCCCCCTGACTTCAGAATAGGCTGCCGTCAGCCGTTAATCAGGAAAATCCTGGCATCCTGGTCAACCGCAGGGGCGCTCCCTGGCATCTTATGTCACGATTTGACCTTTCGGGGTCCAGGCTATGCATTCTGTCCCTTCTCTCGTTGACGTGCTCCGCAGCACCCTTAAGCGCCTCGAGCATAACGAGGAATTGGCTCCCGACGATCCTCGGCTGGTCGAGTTGCGTCGCTCTCTCCTGCGCACCATCGCCGAGCTGGAATCACGGCGTCACGATCCGCACGAATCCTCCGTCGCCTGACTGCCGCGCAGTGCCCATCGTTCCCCAGCGAATCTCGTTGGCCCTCCACGCAGCACCCGAACCGCAACACACAACGCGGTTTTCGAGTCCAATCGAATACCCTTGTGCTGTCCATTCTGGATCAGGAGGTAACCCATGCTCCCGTCGGTTCGGCTTTCTGAACGTCCGTTTTTTGCCCTTCTGCTGGTCGCCCTCACCGTCCTCATCGTCCCACAGCTCGCCCTGGCGCAAACCGACGTCAGTGCCAGCATCTACGGCGCTTTCAGCGGCACAACCACTGGCGACGGCACGCAGCAGAGCCCCGCAAACCAGGCGGGCGGTCTCATCGAGCTACGCCACATTGCCAATCCGATTTTCGGCTTTGAGGCCACCTACTCCTTCAATAGGGCTGACCAGACCTACACCAGCCATCCGGGCGCGTGTCCCGCGTTCGGCTGCACCATCTCGACAGAATCGGTGAGCAGCAATGCCCACGAAATCACCGCCGACTGGGTGCCCTCGCTGCACATTGCCAATCTGCGCCCCTTCGCCGTGCTCGGCGTCGGTTTGCTGCTCAACGTGCCCGCCACCGCCCAGGCGACGGTGACCACCACGGCGCCTTGTGAGGGCCTGCAATGCTGTCTGGAGTGCGCCGCCGGCTCGACCGTCACAACCACCACCACCAGCCCCACCCAAACCAGCACCAAGGCAGTCTACGTCTATGGTGCCGGTCTCGACTGGGGCCTGCTGCCGCACCTCGGCCTGCGCCTGCAGTACCGTGGCAATCTCTACTCCGCGCCGAATGTCACGAAGCTCTTCTCCTCGACCAGCACCTTCGCCCACACCTCGGAACCGATGATCGGGGTCTATTTGCGCTTCTGAACGCAAGACGGGCAGGCTCTATGGCCTGCCCGCCTTGAATCCTGTGTCGGGACTCTATTTCTTCGCTGGCTGCGACGTCGTCGTGCCCGACAGCACCGACGTGTGGTGCGACGTCTGGTGCTGCATCATCACCGTCAGCGCAATCGACGTCAGCACGAACACCACCGCCAGCCACGCCGTGGTCTTGGTCAGCAGGTTGGCCGCCGAACGCGGTCCGAACGCTGTCTGCGAGCCCTGCCCGCCGAAGGCCGCGGCCAGATCGGCGCTCTTGCCCTGCTGCAGCAGGATGATCACGATGAGCAGGATGCAAACAATAATGTGGATTGCAGTTATGAGGTAAATCACGCTGTTTTCAACCTTCTTGGGCGCGGCGGTATTCTTGGTGCGGAAGGGGGGACTTGAACCCCCATGCCTTTTGGGCGCCACCCCCTCAAGATGGTGTGTCTGCCAATTTCACCACTTCCGCACTTCAGGCCGATCTTCACCCAAGTATAACAAAGCCACTGGATGCCCCATTCAAGCCTTTTCATGGCTTGAGCGGGGTCCAGTTTACTGCGGCGGCGGAGGATAATACGGCAGCTTTTCATTTCGCGTCTGCGTCCGTTCCACCGTCACATCGTCGAATAGCAGCGCCGGGGCGATGATCGTCGTCGGAACCGGCCCGTACATATTGTCCACGCGCGAATCGCTGCCCGCCGCGACAGTCCCCGAACGGAAGGAGCGCAGGTCAAAATCCGCGATCCGCGCCCCGCGCACCAGCTGCCGCGAACCGTCCGCGACCTTGATCCGGTAGATGGTCCGCGCTTCGCTGCCGCCTTTCGTCTGCAGCAGATACACCGAGTCCAGACCCTCGTCTTTGCCCATGGCAACCAGCTTCTTCGTCAGGTCGTCGTCGCTCAGGCCGCCGGTCGCCTCGATCCGCAGTACTCCGATCATCGGTCGCGCAGCTCCGGCCGGCCCGGAGCGCCCATGTCCGTTGGAAGCAGGGAAGTCCTTCACCGGCTCGCGTCCGATCAGATAGTTCACCAGCTTGCCCTCGTCCACCAGCGTCACCGCTTGCGCGAGAACTCCCTCGTCGTCGATGGCGTACGCGCCCAGCAGCGCCTTGCCGTCGAACTCGGTCAGTGTCGGATCGTCGACCATCTTCAGGAAGTCCGGCAGCACGCGCGACTGATACGCGGTCGCGAATGCCCCGGTGGTACGCGCCGTCGAGCCCAGCTCGGGCCGGTTCGCCCCTACCGACTGAGCGAAGAACTGGTCGAAGCTGCGCGCCGCGGCGCTTGCGGAAAAGAGGACCGGCCCGTGATATTCATCGCCCATCACCGGCGCCTGCTGCAATTCGTGCAGGCCTTCGAGGATCGAAAGCACGCCATGATGGAAACGATCCGCCGAGCCAAGTCCCGCCGCGTCCGGACTGTCGACCGGGAACGAGCGCTCGAGGCGCATCCCATCCGGCGCCTGCCCTTCAACCACCGCTTCCGCGCGGTATTCAGGCGTACTGGCGCGAACAACCGTGCCCTCGGAGTTCACCAGATACTCCGTCCGCACCATCCCTTCCACTTCGCCGCGCGATACCTCGACCTGATCGGTGTAGGCCTTCGCCGTGGGATCGGTGAGGCACAGTCCGGAACCTTCCACGATGCGCTGCTTCCAGTCATCGCGGTCCAGCGACAACGGCACGTCTGGCCCGAGAAAGATCGTCGGCTTCTGGTGCGAGAAATCGTCCGCCTGGGGCGGCGTCTGCACCGATTTCAGATCCGCCTGCTTCTGCGCCCAGGCATTCAGGGCGTTCTTGTAAGCCTCATCGGTCGCGGCCCACAGCGCGAAACGCAGTCCGATCGCGTTATTGTCGGTGGGCGCAATCTGCACACTTCCTTCGCCGCGTGCCGAGGAGTTGTCCGATTTGTAATCGCCCACCCGGATCGTGACCCGCGCTACGCGCACTCGCGTCTCGTCCTCGCTCGTCAGCGCGCCCCATGCGGCTCTTGCCTCATACCGTGTGACGTCGTCGATCCGGTATTCGATGAAGTACGGCTTCTGCATGCCGGCCAGCTGCAGATGCGCCTCGCTGCGCTCCAGCTCAGCGAGCATGGCACTCAGAACAGGATCCTTTTCCGCATCCGCCCGCGTGGCCGTGGGGTGCACAGTCGGCCCGGCGGTCTGCGCAAAGACGGGCGCAACGACCGTGAGAGCAAAGATGGCTATGAACACTCTGCGGACGATCACTGCTGCACCTCCGGCGTGGCGTCGGCTGTCGGCGGCGGCAAAATCGGCGGTCGCGCCGTGCCCTGCGGCGTTCGCTGCGTCTCCAGTTGGCTCAGCAGAATGGCCGGCGAGATCGCGGAGACCGGAATCGAACCCGATTCCGCGCCGCAGTCGCCGTTGAATACCTCGCTCTTGTCGCCGGTGGCCACGATGCTCTTGAGCGCCGCCTGCGGCGTCCCGACAATACTCACGCCCCGCACCAATTCGTCCGGGCGACCGTCGGCGTATACGCGCCACACGACCAGCGGAACCACCGAAAACGCCTGCGGCATGCCGCGCGTGGTCAGCGCAAAGCCGGATGAAATGTCCTCGAAATACAGCCCATACGGTTTGCCCTGCTTTTTCGCCTCCTCGATCAGCATCTTACGCAGCTTCGCCTCCGGCACCATCTTCTTCGAGGCGACGAACAGATTGCCCTGGCGTCCGGTGGGCAGCAGGCCGTCCTGTGCGCGGCCGTGGCCGTTGGAGTTGGAGAACGCCGCAATGGGCAGCCGCGACATCAGGAACGTTTTCAGCACCCCGTCGTCGATCAGATCGACCTTGCGCGCAGGTTGTCCCTCGTCATCGTATTGATAGCTGCCCATCAGCCAGGTGCCCTGGAAGCTCTGCTGCGTCGGGTCGTCGTAGACCGAGATGAAGTTCGGAAGGATTGGCTTGCCGATGTCCTTGGTGAAGGTCTCGCCCTCCTGATCGCCGCGCTGTCGCTGGCCTTCCAGCCGATGCCCCAGTACCTCGTGGAAGAACACCGCAGCGGCGCGCCCGCTCAGCAGCGCCGGACCATTGAAAGGCTCGGTCACCGGCGCGGTCCGCAGCTTTTCGAGGCTTGCCGCAAGTTGATTCATGGAGTTCAGCATCACCGGTTGACCGGGCAGCCCCGCCGGAGCTTCGGCTTCGAATCCGGCCATGCGATAGAGGTCCATGCCGTCGTCGGCCCGGGTCATAGCGACCGCCACCACTCGCGCCAGGCGGTACGGCTTTACCACCCGCGTGCCCTCCGAGGTGACGAAGTAGCTCGTTTCGTCGGTGACAAAGAGCATCACGAAGTTGGCATAGATATGCGGATACCTGCGAAAGACCGCGGAAAGAGCGCGCGTCCGCTCCTTCCACGCCGCGCTGTCATACTCCGGCGGCGGAGCAGGCGCCCCGTTCGCGGTCACCGCCGTTTCCTGCGAGAAGTCCGGCGAATTGTCTTCCTCTGTGGCGCGGACCTGCTCCTCGGTCTTCACGCGCAAATACGTCTCCATCGCTCGCTGGTAGTCGGAGTTCGTCGCCCACCACAGGCTCCGCTCGATGGCCACGCGATCGTTATTCAGCGGCAACGCCACAGTGTGTACCGCGCTGGCGCGATGCTCGCCGTGCGTGTTGTCCAGTTGGTGATCGCCCACCCGCACCACGATGTCCGCATTTCGGGAGTGCTCCATGTTGGAGCCGATCAGCGCGCCCTGCTGCGCCATCACCACGGATTCGTAGCGGTCGTGCGCGGCGTAGCTGATGTAGTACGGAGCCTGCCGAGGAGCAGTGCCTGTGGCGCCCGCCGAAGCCGGGGCGGCCAGATCCGTCATGGCCCGGTGCAGCTCCGACGACATCGCGTCCAGCAGCGGCGAGGAGTTTTGCGGGTACGCGGAAGAAAAACCGAACAGCACCGTTGCGGGCAGGCAGAGCAGAAGAAAACGGCGTCTCATTGGTTGAACCGAAGGATGGGCCATTGTAACAGCGGAAGATAGAGCCGCCATGAAGCCTCGGAGGCCATCCCAAAACGCCAGTCCAGCGCCTCGGCTGGTCCAGCGGTCCCAGGAACCCAGCTCTCATGGGAATTCCGGCTGCGCCAGACCGGGCCTGCGGAGTACAATATGGGTTACCTGTCAGGCCCGGCCGCAGGCGCAAAGAGGAATATTCTGACATTCGGGTCTGACTTCCGCCTCCTCAGGCGGTTGTCTGGCGTCTAATTCAAGTGGGTAAGCGGGCCTGGACTGAACCACCCTGGGTGGGATTGCGCGATCGGCGGGCTGCTTTCGAGAAGATAGAGAGGGTTATCCCTGGTGAATTCGACCGTTAAACAAATCCTGTTCTGGGTGCTCATCATTGCCTGCCTGCTCGTTCTGTGGCAGCTCTTTCAAAAGGGCGGAGCGATGGGCGGCCACGAGCAGGAGATCACCTTCACGAATTTCCTGAGCGACGTGGAGGGTGGCCAGGTCAGCGACGTGGCCATCACCGGCAACGACGTCCACGGCCACTTTCGCAACAAGGATGCCTTCCACCTCTTCGTTCCCACGAACTACCCGCATCTTTACGACGTTCTCGACCAGAACCACGTGGCCGTCACCGTGAAGAACGACAACAGCAATAGCTGGTGGGCCTGGCTGATCCAGCTCTCCCCGCTCATCCTTATCGCGCTGCTGTGGTTCTTCATGATCCGGCAGATGCAAAGCGGCGGCAATAAGGCGCTTTCGTTCGGCAAGAGCCGGGCGCGGCTGCTCTCCATGCAGCAGAAGAAGGTCACGTTTAAGGATGTGGCTGGCGTCGACGAGGCCAAGGAAGAGCTGAAGGAGATTATCGAATTCCTGCGCGAGGCGCAGAAGTTCCAAAAACTGGGGGGGCGCATTCCCAAGGGCGTGCTGCTCGTCGGACCTCCGGGAACCGGCAAAACCCTGCTGGCCCGCGCGGTCGCCGGCGAGGCCAACGTCCCGTTCTTCTCCATCTCGGGCTCGGACTTCGTCGAGATGTTCGTCGGCGTGGGCGCCAGCCGCGTCCGAGACCTCTTCGAGCAGGGCAAGAAGAACGCTCCCTGCATCATCTTCATCGACGAAATCGACGCTGTGGGCCGCCATCGCGGCGCCGGCCTGGGCGGCGGTCACGACGAGCGCGAGCAGACGCTGAACCAGCTCCTCGTCGAAATGGACGGCTTCGAGTCGAACGACGGCGTCATCCTGGTCGCCGCCACCAACCGGCCCGACGTGCTCGATCCCGCTCTGCTGCGCCCAGGCCGCTTCGACCGCCGCGTGGTTGTGGGACGCCCTGACGTCCGTGGCCGCGAGGAAGTCCTCCGCGTCCACGCGCGCAAGGTTCCCATCGCCGACGACGTGGATCTTCGCGTCCTGGCCCGCGGAACTCCGGGCTTCAGCGGCGCGGACCTCGCCAACATGGTCAATGAGGCGGCGCTGAATGCAGCGCGCGCCAACCGCAAATCGGTCCTGATGCTCGACTTCGAGGAGGCCAAGGACAAGGTCCTGATGGGCGCCGAGCGTAAGTCGATGCTGCTCACCGACGAGGAGAAGCGCGTCACCGCCTATCACGAGGCCGGCCACGCCCTGGTGGCAGCCCTCCGCGATCACGCCGACCCGCTGCACAAGGTCACCATCATCCCGCGCGGCATGGCGCTGGGCGTCACCATGCAGTTGCCGGAAGACGACAAGCACACTGTCACCAAGGATTACCTCGAGACGCAGCTCGCCATCCTGATGGGCGGCCGCATCGCCGAGGAAATCTTCCTCAAGCAGATGACTACCGGCGCCGGCAATGACATCGAGCGCGCGACCGACATGGCGCGCAAGATGGTTTGCGAGTACGGCATGAGCCGCCTTGGTCCGCTCACCTTCGGCAAAAAGGAAGAGCAGATCTTCCTCGGCCGTGAGATCGCGCAGCACCGCGACTTCTCCGAGGAGACGGCCCGCCAGATTGACGCCGAAGTCCGAAGCCTGGTCGACGAAGCCTACAAGGCCGCCTGGGACATCCTGAACGGCAATCAGCCGGTGATGCACCGCCTGGCCTCGGCGCTGCTGGAACGCGAGACGCTGGACGCGAACGAGATTCGCGCCATCATTGAGGGCAGGGAGCTGCCGCCGCTCAAGCCTTCGGGCGGAAATGGCTCGGCCGTCGCCGACGTGCAACAGGTGCTCAAGCCGGAGCCGGGACGCACCGGCGGATTACCGGAAGGCAGCCCCAGCCCGGCTTAGGCCCGGCCCACTCAATCACCCGCAAAGGCAGCCCGCAAGGGCTGCCTTTTGCTTTGCGCTGCATCTGCGACAATACGGGCAGCATGTCTTTTCGTCTTTCGGTTCTGCTGGCGCTCCCGCTGCTGCTGCTGGGCGGATGCGCCGGCTATCACACCGTCGGCTCGGCTGCACATTTGCCCAGCGGCGCGCGTACGCTGGCGATTCCATCCTTCAGGAACAGCACGCAGTCATACCAGACCGAGGCTGCGTTCACCCAGGCCGTCATCCGCGAGTTCACCAATCGCACCTCGTACCACATTGTTGCGGGCGAGGATCCCGAGGCCGACGCGACCCTGCGCGGCACCATCACCAGCTTTCAGATCGTGCCGCTGACGTATGACAACACCACCGGCCAAACCTCCAGCTACCTGGTCACGATTACCGCGCGGCTGGCGGTCGTCGACCGCAACGGCAAGACCATCTGGCAGAACCCGTCGTATATTTTCCGCCAGCAGTATGAACAAACCGAGGATCTGGCCAGCTTCATCCAGGAAGACTCAGCCGCCACCCAGCG
>JASIAO010000068.1 GCA_030041955.1 Acidobacteriaceae bacterium
CGTGTCGCGCTCTCCCGAGACTATAATTTTTTTGAGGGCCTTGCATGAGCCAGACGATCCCGATTGCCGACATTGCCGTCTCGGAAACTCCTCTGGCGGCCCAACTTGCAGCCGAACCCGGCACCGCACTCGAACTGGAGATGCATCTGGGAGCGAAGACGCCGCTCCGTTTTGCCGGAAAAGCCCATGAATTGCAGGCTTTGGTCCGCGGGGCGGGCGTTTTCGACCTGGGTTTCCGGACCTTTCTGCGGGCGACGGGCAAAGATCGGCTGCGTTGGCTGAACGGCATGATCACCCAGGCAGTAAAAACCATGACGCCCGGGCAGGTGGGCTATACCCTGGTGCTCAGCCCGCAGGGGCGTATCCAGGGCGACGGCGATGTGTATTGCCATGAAGACGTGCTGTTTCTCGAAACCGACCGCTCCCAGGCGGACCGCCTCCTGACGCATCTGCGCCGCTTCATCATCATGGACGATGTGAAGCTCGAAGGGTTAGACGAAGCAGCGACCGCTCTGGGCATCGCGGGACCTCAGGCGCCGGAGATTCTGGGCAAGATCGGCGCAGCCGTGCCTGGGTCCGGCACCTTTTGCGCGACGAAGCTGGCCGGCGTCGACGGCATGGTGGCGCACGGGTTTGGCCCGCTGGTGCCTCATTTTGAGCTGCATATGCCGGTCGATCAGGCGGTGAAGGTCTGGAAGGCGCTGGTCGCGGCGGGCGCAGCGCCGGCAGGCGTCGAAGCGCTTCACGACCTGCGCGTGCTGGAAGGCGTTCCGCAGTTTGACGTGGACTTCAGCGACAAGCACCTGCCGCAGGAGACGAACCTGGACCGGGCGCTGAACTTCACCAAGGGCTGCTACATCGGCCAGGAGATTGTGGAGCGGATCCGCTCGCGGGCGACGGTGCACCGCTCCCTGCGCCAGTTTGAGCTGACCGGCGATGTGCCGCGGCTGGGGCTCGGCGAAAAGATGGAACTACGGGCTGCCGGCGCTGCCGTCGGCGAGTTGACCAGCGCGGCGGCCGTTGTTCTGTCAGGGTTTGAAAAAAAGCTGGCGCTGGGCGTGGCGCGCGTGGAAGCTCTTGAGGCGAACGCGGCGCTGGAATACGACGGAGGAACGGCTGTGCCGCTGACTGCGCCGCCTGCCCTGTGAGTCACATCTGGAGAATCCCCACTTATGGATGAAAAGCAACCCACGTTTACCGTGACCGACCGGCGCAAGTTCACGCTGGAGGGCGACCTGCGCGACGACGCCGCAGAACGAACCGAACAGTCTGAACAGCCCGGCCAGGCCGAAGAAAAGACGGCGGCGCAGGCAAAACCAGAAAGCCCCGAAAAGTCAGAGAAAGTGGTCACGATGCCCGCCCCCGAGGCGCGCGAGAGCGAAGAGCCGCAGGCCGACGACGTCCCACTCTTTACCGCCGTCGAAACCGCCGAGCAGAACGCGGCCTACCAGGAATCTTCGCGGCAGATCGACGAGATGCTGCGCCAGTCAAACTCCGGAATCGGCGAGACGGGGACGATCACTTTCGAGCACATCATCCAGTCGTTCTACGTCTCCGCGATGCTGGCTATGGGCGCGGGCACGGAGCCGGGGCAGAAGGCGCGCATCGACATCCTCGGCGCGCGGCAGAGCATCGACATGCTCGCGCTGCTGCAGGAAAAGACGAAGGGCAACCTGACGCAGAAAGAAGAAGCGATGCTGCAGAACGTGCTCTTCGAGCTGCGCATGATGTTCCTGGAAATCACCAACGCGATTGCGCAACAGGCGCAGCGCCCCGCCGACGCGAAAAAGTAACAAACGGGGCGCATGAACGCAGAGATCGTCTTCCTTGGCAGCGGAACCTCGATGGGCGTGCCCACGCTGGGCTGCGCCTGCGCGGTATGCACGTCGGCGGATCCGCGCAACCGGCGCACGCGGCCCTCGATTGCCGTGGAATGGAACAACGACGGGCAGGCACACACGGTCGTGATCGACACGGGCCCGGATTTTCGCGAGCAGGCGCTGCGCGAAAAGATTCGCCATGTCGACGCGGTCCTCTTCACCCATGCCCACGCCGATCACATTATGGGAATGGACGATCTGCGCCCGCTGAGCTTCCGCCACAAGCCCAATTCGCTGCCGCTCTACGCGGACGAGGTAACGGCGACGATTCTGCGGCGCATCTTCGACTACACGTTTTCGGCGGATTCGAAGTATCCGCTGCGCGCGCGTGTCGAGTTACGCAACCTGGACAACAGGGATACCGCCGAGATTGCGGGAGCGCGGTTCCAGCGCGTGCCGGTGATGCATGGCGACCTGCAGGTGGCGGGGTTTCGCTTCGGGAAGGGCGCGTATCTCACCGACATGAGCAGCATTCCGGAAACCAGCCTGACGCAGCTTGAGGATCTCGACGTGCTGATCCTCGACGCGCTGCGGCCGCAGCCGCATCCCAGCCATGCAAATCTGGAGCAGGCCCTGGCGTGGGTAGAGCGCGTGCAGCCGCGGCGGGCGTGGTTCACCCACATGTCGCACGAAATCGATCACGAAGCAACCGAGGCGGCATTTCCGCCGCACGTGCGACTCTCTTACGACGGACTGCGGATTCCCTTTGAGCTATAAGACGATGCAACTGTTTCGTTCCATCGACGAGGCGCAGGCGTCCATCGCGACAGGTGCGCATACCGTCGCGGCCATCGGAAATTTCGACGGGGTGCATTGCGGGCACCAGGAAATTATCGGCCGCGTGCTGGATCGGGCTCGCGCGCTCGATGCCAAAGCGATCGCCGTCACCTTCGATCCGCACCCGGTCGCGGTACTGCATCCGGAGCGTGCTCCGAAGCTGATCACGCCGACGCCGGAGAAGCTGCGGCTGCTGGAGCAAACGGGCCTCGACGCGACGCTGGTCGTCCCGTTCACGCGGGAGTTTTCGATGCTCTCCGCGCGGGAATTCGCCGAGCAGGTACTGTGCGGCGCGCTGCGCGTGGCCGAGGTGCACGAAGGCGATACGTTTCGCTTTGGGCATGACGCCGCGGCGGGCATCGCAGAGCTGCGCGAGCTGGGCGAGGAGCTGGGCTTCGCGGTGGTCTCGCATGGCGCGCTCAGGATCCGGGATGTCGTCGTCTCCAGCAGTGAGGTGCGGCGGCGGATTGCCGCGAGCGAGATGGAGATGGCACGGGCGCTGCTCGGGCGGCCATTCTCGATTCTCTCCACGCCGGTTCCCGGCCGCGGCGTCGGCACGCGGTTGACGACGCCGACAATCAACCTCGCGCCGTATCGCGAACTCCTGCCACCGGATGGAGTCTATGTTTCCGAAGTCCGGATCGGCGAGGGCGCGGATACGCCGCTGTGCCGCGCAGTGAGCAACGTTGGATCGCGGCCCACCTTCGATGGCGCTGGATTCGCCGTCGAAGCGCATCTGCTGGATGGTCCGCCGCCGGTGCAGCTGACGGAGACGACGCCGATCGAGCTGAGTTTTCTGGAGCGGCTGCGCGAGGAGCGGCGCTTCCCTTCCCCCGACGCGCTCCGCGAGCAGATCCTGCGCGATGTGGCCGAGGCGCAGGAGTATTTTCAGAGCCTTCACAAACCGTAGTCGCCAGGGCTTGCCCTTCCGTTCGATTGACTCGATGCATGTACTCTGGACGGGTTCCGAACTGCGCTCCTCCTGCAGGCAGCGTCGTTTGCGAACGATGATCTGCGGAGGCCATGAGTGCCGGTTCACTCGCTCGCACACTACGCCCTGGTCGAATGTCTGTTGCTCCTCGTGGCCCTTGCCGCCGCGCGATGGCGACGGTGGCTGCGCATCTGTGCCGCGGTGGAAGCGCGCACCCGGCGGCTTGCTGCGCATCCGGCGCTGACTGTCGCGGTCATCTTCGCCGCCCTCGTACTTCTCCGCCTCGCGCTGCTGCACCTCTGGCCCGTGCCTGAACCGGTCTTTCACGACGAGTTCAGCTACCTCTTCGCCGCCGATACCTTCACGCTCGGCCGTCTCACCAATCCCGTACCGCCCGTGCCCGCCGCATTCGAGACGATCCACATCAACGTCTGGCCTACGTTCCAGTCGATGTATATGCCCGGAACCGGCCTCGTTCTCGCCGCCGGTCAGCTTGCCGGGTGCCCGTGGATCGCCGTCCTTCTCGCCACCGCGGCCTTCTGCACATCGGTCTTCTGGATGGTCGCCGGCTGGCTTCCCCGCTCCACTGCGCTGCTGGCCGCGTTCCTCGCTGCTCTGATCGCGTGCAACGGGAACTGGTGGTTCGACAATTATTTCTGCATCGGCCTTCCCGCGCTGGCTGGATGCCTCGTGCTGGGCAGCCTGCCGCGCATCCTTCGCCGCAGACGTTCGAGCGCCACGGGGCCGCTAGCCATCGGCCTTGCCATCCTCATGCTCACCCGCCCCTTTGAGGGTGCGATGCTCGCGCTGCCCTGCATCGTGGTGCTGGTCATCCTTCTCCGCCGCGCCGGATGGAAGCGCATCGCCGTGCTCGCGTCCCTTCCCCTGTCCGTCGTCGTCGCCTGCGCCGCGTGGATCGGCTTCTATAACTGGCGCGGCACCAGCGACCCGTGGCTTACGCCCTACGTTGTCAATTACCGCATGTATCACATGGTCGGCCCGTTTATCTTTTCGCGCCTGCGCCCCATCCCCCACTACCGCCATGCCTCCATGCGTGTGAACTATATACAGTGGGAACTGGCTACTTACCTCTGGTCCAGGCATCATCCCTTCCGCTTTCTCACGTGGAAATTCCTGGTCGACTACCACGTTTTTCTTTTGGGCTGCGGCTTCCTGGCGCTGGCCGGGGTTGGTCTTCTGCTCTCGCGGAGCCGCAAGGGGCTGATTTGGGCGCCGCTGCTTGCGCTCGTCGCTTTCTGTGTACAGGTCTCTCTCATGGCATTTCGGCCGTCGCCGCAATACGGCGCGCCGGCAGCGTCCCTGCTGCTTCTGCTCGCGGCCTTCGGCGTCTATGGGGTGCAGCGGCTACACCTGCCACGCGTCAACGGCCCCAATCTCCTGCGCGGCTACGTTCTGGCCGAGATTCTCCTCGCAGCCAGCATTGGGTGGGGTCATCTCTTCGCCGGCGTTACGTCCGGGCAGCCGTTTTATGCCACGATCGATCGTGCCCGCGTCGTGCACCTGCTGCTCAGCCATCCCGGCCCGCAACTTTGCCTGGTCCGTTACGCGTCGGGCGATCCCGGCCCCGATGAGGAATGGCTCTACAACCGCGCCGGCCTCGCCAACGCGCGCATCGTCTGGGCGCGCAGCATCAGCAACGCCTCGGATCGCGCCCTGATGGCGGCCTTCCCTGGGCGCCAGGTCTGGCTCCTGCAGCCGAATCGCATCGACGCGGGCGAGATCACGCCGTATTTCCCGCGGGCCGTGCCACCACTCCCCCCACCGGCTCCAGATGTGCCGTGAAGTGGCGCAG
>JASIAO010000069.1 GCA_030041955.1 Acidobacteriaceae bacterium
TCGGCGAATTGTCCGCGTTGCTGCCCGCCGCCGATATCGTCGTCCTCAGCGTCCCCGGCACCCGCGAAACCACCCGCCTCATCGGCGAGCGTGAAATCGCCCTGATGAAGCAGGGCGCGCTGCTCGTCAACGCCGCCCGCGGCCCCGTCGTCGACACCGGCGCGCTCGTCGCCGCGCTGCAATCGAATCGCATCCGCGCCGCCCTCGACGTCACCGATCCCGAACCGCTGCCTGAAGGCCATCCACTCTGGAGCGCCCCCAATCTCCTGCTCACCCCGCATATCGCCAGCTCCACGCCGGCTTTCATGCCGCGCGCCATGGCGCTGGCCGCGACCCAGGTGGGCCGCTATCTGCGCGGCGAGCCGCTGCAGAACATCGTCACTGGCGAATACTAAGCCGCATCTCTTCACACTGGAGCATCAGAGCGCAGTTCGCTCCCGCGTACCCATCCATCAGATGTTCGGCAGCAGGTCGAAGTACTCCTCGTCCTCATTGCTGCCGCCTTCGCCCTTGCCCAACAATTTTTCTGATTCCACGAACTCGATGCGCTCGATCCACTTCACCATCTTGTAGCCAAGCTGGTTTTCCACACGCAGCCGCAGCGGAGCTCCGTACGTGGCCGGCAAGGGCTGTCCATTCATTTCCCAGGCCAGCATGCACTCCGGCTTCATCGCGTTGTAGAGGCTCTGCGTGTCGTAATAATGGCCGCCGAAAAGCGCTGGGCCGAAGGAATAAAACACGATCGTGCCGGCGCCGGGCTTAGGCCGTACGTATTCGATGACCTTGCGCAGCGGGACGCCTCCCCACTGTGCAATCCCGCTCCAGCCCTGGATGCAATGGTGCATGGTGATCGTCTCTTCCTCGCCCAGAGCGCGCAGATCTTCCAGCGAAAGCTCCACGGGATTCTCCACCAGGCCGCCCACCTTCAGACGGTAATCCCTGAATCCGCCGGCCGCGAGTTGCTTCCAGTCCTCGCGCTGCGGCAGCTTGCCGTTGGGCCAGAAGTAGGGAGAGATCTGTTCCTTCGTGTAGCGCTGCCGTGGCGCCAGACGATCCAGCGTGAGCAGTTTCACCGGCTCGGTGATGGCTCTGGCCACATGCTGAAGGCCGCGGGGAAAATACCAGGAGATGTAGTGGGCGGCCACCCACGATGCCACCACCAGACTCAGGCCGATCAGGCCGAGAACCATCCCCATCGAGCTTGTGTTATCGACCCCGAGCACGATGTGGTTCATGTTGCGGCGGAAACCCGTCAGCACGACCAGGGTGACATGAACAACGATAAACACCACAAAGCCGACCAGCATCAGGAAGTGGATCGAGCGCGCTCCCTGGCGGCCTCTGAAGAATCGCACGTAACGGGGGAAGCGGTTCACCAGCGCTGGCGACATGGCCATTCCCGTGAGGATTGAGAGGGGAGCCATGATGAAGATGGTCGCGAAATAAGCCAGTTGCTGCAGCGCGTTGTAGCCGTAGAAGCCATCGGGCTCGGGCGGGAGATGAAAGTTGGCGTAGTAAACGAACGTATTCCACGCCTGCGCGAACACCCCCCAGGAAGTGGGCACCAGGCGCTCCCACTGGCTGCTGGTCAGCAGCCCGCAGACAAAGAAAATTCCGGTCAGCACGAAGCCGTAGACATTCAGGAAATGCCAGCAACGCCCGATGCCGATGGTGTGCGAGTAGCCGGGAAGCGCAGCCACGGGAGAGATGTAGCGGTTATCGTCTTTTGCGGTCCACAGGCGGTCTTTCGGCACTTTGAGCGGCGTGAACCGGATCCACTCGCTGCCCGGCGTGCACCCGTCGTTGAAGTAGAGCCGGGGATGATCCATCAGGATCGACAATCCGCTGCGGATCAGCATGAAGACAAAAAACAAATTGAAGAAATGGCACCAGCGGATCCACGCCGGGAAGCCGTGAGGGCCGCTCGCGGTGCCGGCAGCGGCCGCGGGATTGGGCGCGATATAGGGCAGTCCCCACACCGCGCCCTGCACCCAGGCCAGACAGAGAGGTATCAGCACGCACACCGCTAACAGCAGCAGGACCGATGGCCGAATCCAGATTATGAATCTGCGGTCAGCCGGATAGTAGACGGCGCGCTCGACATCTGTGAGAGGAATCATCGTTATTTCGGCGACGGGGTGTTTTTGTGCAGACCAACTATATAGACATGGGGCTGGCTTTTGGAAACGGGTGCATTGCCGCGAGTTGGGGACCGCGGAGTCACGCCCTTCAGAGACGATTCGGCGTCAGATGCTGTTTGTTCTCTACAAAGGGCCGTCTGCCGCAACCCCTGCCCGCTCTCACCGCCCGTTCGCCGGCCACTCGTAGGCCACAACGCCCAGGTCGTTCAGCACCTGCATCGTGGCCTCCACGTTGCGCCTCACCTGCACGCGGTCTTCCTTCGGCGCGCTTGGATCTTCCTCGATCGCGATCACCCGCCCGTACGGCCATGCATTCTGCGGCAGCGCCACCAGCGCCTCCGGCAGATCGCTCAGCCGCAGTTCCAGCACCCGCCGCCGCGCCGCCTGCGGGCGCAGAAACGTCGCCCCCGGCGTGTTCTGTGGCCCCATGTCCGGAAACAGCATGCTTAGGCTCACCGTCGACTTCGTCACCACCAGAAACGGATTCTGCCAGCTCTGCCGCGTGTGGATCGCCATGTAGACGTTCTTCGAGGGCAGCGGGATGCTGTCCAGCTGCTGGCGGTCCGCATCGCGCGCCGCCGCCGCCGCGCGCTCCTGCTGCATGGCCTGCTCGCGCGCCCGCGCCGCCGCTTCCACCGAGTGCGCAGCCTTCTCCGGCGTCTTCGAGCAGGCCAGCATCGACGCCAGCAGCAGCGTGCCGCAAGTCCAAACCAGCGACGGAATCGTGCGATGGAAGTTCAAGATCGGAATAACCCGCCCCAGAATATCAAGCGCTGCGTCGGCTTGGCAGTTTCCGATAGCTCATGAGGAACGCCACCCACTCCATCGCTGATTGCCCCGCCTTTGAATCGCCTTTACCGGCCGAAACTTCCAGAAGGCCGACCATACGGCCCGCAACCCGGTCGATGAGTAGATCGGCCCTGAAATCGTGATTTCGAGGCGTCGGAGCAGGCGTTCACTTTCATCCTGATTGCCCCTCGGGCATCGACAGGGCTATGAGGTGAACAGAGGAGAGAGCGCGAAGACTTTCTCCGGACATTCCTCAACGGGCAGAGGGTGCTTGAGGCTTCCTGCGGGTTATTGGGACATCGATAGCGCCCAGAGAACCTGATCGCTCCGGTTAAGCAGGGCGATCTGCTCACGTATCGAACGCTCAGTCCAGCAAACTTCTGCATCGGAGGCGCCGTTGTAGTTGGCCAATATCCGCCGCAACCGGACGGAGTCCTGCGCAGGCATTGCCGCCAGCATGGAATCGAGAGATTGCTGAATGCGTTGCTGATCGGCGGCCCTCGCTGGGGATCCCTCCACGTCGGCTTTCAGGGCCTGGAACATCACATCAAACCACAGGTCGATGTCCTGCGGCTTCAGTCGGCCCAGCAGCGCCGCAAACTGATCGTGAGTGATGCTTCCGCGCGCGTAGGCAGCGCAGGTTGCAGGATCGGCCGCCGCGAGGAGTTTGCGATCCAGGTCCAGCTTCGTCAGCAGTGCGTCATCCTGCAGGCGCAGCAGTCCTGCCCGGGCATGCTGATGGCTAAACTCCCTCGCAATCTCCTCGGCTCGCCGCTCCGCGGCTTCCGCGGGGAGTGCGCTGACGGCAGGCGAATTCGCGATGCTCTCCATCTGGGCGCGCAGGGCGGGGGTCTCCATGATGCGCGCCTGAAAGCGGGCTTCCGCTTCTTCAACCGGCGACTGCGGCGGCAGCCCCGACACCGGCTCCGGTGCCGTGGACGGGGCAGTTGTCTGCGCGGCGGTCTCCTGCACCACAGGAGCTTCATTACCGTTCAATCGGGAGTGCCACCATTCCCGCGCCGAAATGCCCGCAATGACCATCAACAGCGCCGCAATCAGAGCAAGAACCGATAGGCCGGAGATTGTCAGTGCGGAAACGGAAGGCGCCCGCCACGGGACGCCGGACTCCTCGAAAATAGGTCTGAGCGTGAATCGGAACAACCGCACAAGGGCCTTGTAGGAGCTTCTCCTTAAGAAAGGAGCTCGAAGGCGCAGATAAATCGGCCTCCAGCCGTTTGAGAAGGCTAGGAATCCCGACACTCCCACGATTACCCGACTGACCTCTTTTGCCGGTGGCAGAAGAAGCTCCAGCGAGATGGCCGCCTGCTCGCGAAAAGCTTCGTAGTGTTTCCGCTTCATGTGCAAAAACAGGATGAGTAGCCTGCTCGGCTCCACAGTCCTGATCGCCTCGCGCATCTCCCAGAGAAGTCCACGACCGGAGCCTGCCCGGATGATGACGAGCCGCGCCGACGCCATGTGCTGTGCGACAACTGACTTCCACTCTTCGTCCGACGCGTAGATCCGGGCCGCGCCGGGAGTAGGCAGCTTCTCGCCGGGCCGGCCGATCGCCACAAGTTCCCCGAAGGCCTGAAGCGCGTCGCGGAGTTGCTCTTCCTCGGTGGCAAAGCCCCCGAACGCCTGGGCAGTCAGCAGAGACGAGAGCACGTAGCGGACTATCGAGGTATCTGACCGGAATGGCCGGAGATAGAGAATCTGCGGTCCGCTTCCGGCGAGGATCCCTGGCGCTGCCGCTTGTGCCGCGTATTGGCGTCCACGCCAGAAGAGGAATGCGCCGCTCAGAAGGAGGGGAATTACGAGCCAGCCCAACACAGTTGTCAGCTCGTTGTCCGGGACGCCGGGAACACCTCTGAGAATGAATGAAGTGACCAGGCCCATGGTGCAGAGTGTGACTCCGCTGATCCTCAAGAGGCGGCCGCGCCTGATTTTTCCGGGCATCGGAACCCCCTGGCCTGATCCAGGAACGGCAGGAACTCTTCACAACCGTCGCCCGATGAAACGGCAGAGCGGAAGATAAAGAACCTACAGCGCGCCGTTCCGCGAGTCGAGAAGATTATCCGCCTGCCGACCGGGGGACTCAGTGACAGCTGTCACAGGGCGCCCGCTGTTAAAGGGATCAAAGCCGCAGAGGAGGACATACCGGTTCACGACAGGATCGTCGCCGCAATCAAATCTAAGCGTCCTGGAAAAGATGATCGGTGAGTCAGTCGACGCATGATCGCCAAGTCACTCGTCGAGCCCGGATCGGGGACCTGTCAGTTGGCCTCTCGCACCCAATCGCCCACTGTTCTGGGCGAAGGACCGACAATCCGTGTTTGTCCCTGCACCGCAGCACGGCGCGTGCTCCCTTCACCAGCAGTCTCCGCAGGCAGTGGTTTCCACGCTTGCTGATAATCCTTAATCTCCCGCAGACAGCCGCGCTCCCGCCACCCACCCCAATCTTCCGTAACCCCTCACCCCCCCCGATTTCCCTTGTCATCTCTTTCCTGTCTGCGCGATCCTTGTTATGTAGGGGATTTTCCGCCAGCGGAAAATCCTCTTCGCGTTTTCAGCGCAAATGCTCTTTGACAATCCGGCCGATCGGTCACGAACCTCCGATGCCCCGACCCAGGGTCGAGCGACCAGTTCCTGAT
The DNA here is from genome assembly GCA_030041955.1 of Acidobacteriaceae bacterium. Taxonomy (GTDB): domain Bacteria; phylum Acidobacteriota; class Terriglobia; order Terriglobales; family Acidobacteriaceae; genus Palsa-343. The sequence continues at coordinate 5,582 of JASIAO010000069.1, forward strand.
CACTGGTCGCTGTCCGCCGCACCTTGCACCCTGCGTGCTGCCCCAGCGAGGGGATGTTATTCCCTCGATCGTTTATTTTCAGCATCATCCCGGGGGATGATGGGGATGATTTGGGAAAATCCTCTGGGCGAATAATCATGCCCCGGCCCAGGGTCGAGCGACCGCTTCCTGATCACCGATCACTGGTCACTGATCGCCGTATGCTGCACCTTGCACCCTGCACGCTGCCCCGCCGGCAGGGGGATGTTGTTCCCTCGATCGTTTATTTTCAGCATCATCCGGGGGGATGATGGGGATGATTTGGGAAAATCCTCCGGGCAAATGATCATGCCCCGGCCCAGGGTCGAGCGAGCACTTCCTGATCACTGATCACTGATCGCTGTCCTCTGCACCCTGTACCCTGTGTTTTGAACTACATACCAGGGGATGATGGGGATGATTTTGGGAAATTCCTCCGAGCGAATGATCATGCCCGGCCCAGGGTCGGCGAGCACTTACTGGTCACTGATCACTGGTCGCTGTCCGCTATACCCTGTACCCTGACCTTTGTGAAGACCAGCCTCTTCGATCTCTTCAAAGTCGGCATCGGACCCTCCAGCTCCCACACCATGGGCCCCATGCGTGCTGCCCGCCGCTTCGCCCTGAATTTGGAAGAATCCGGCCTACTCCCGCCGACGGCGACTCTCCAGGTGGACCTCTACGGCTCTCTCGCGCTCACCGGCCTCGGCCACGGCACCGACCGCGCCATCCTCCTCGGTCTCAGCGGCGAAGAAGCTGCCACCATCGACCCCGCCACCATCGAGCCCAAACTGGCTGCGATCCGCCGCTCCGCTTCGCTCTCCCTGCTCGGCACGCATCCCATCCCCTTCCGCGAACCCGACCACCTGCTCTTCCATCGCGACCAGATGCTCCCGCCCGGTGCCGTCACCCACCACCCCAACGGCGTCCGCTTCACCGCCTTCGACGCATCCGGCGCCCCGCTCCTCACCCGC
>JASIAO010000070.1 GCA_030041955.1 Acidobacteriaceae bacterium
GCTGCCTCCATCATTTCGTAAGTCACCCGGCCAAAGAGGAGGGCATCGGCCTGGCTGAAGTTTTCGATCACGTGACGATGCAAGTCTTCGTCTGCGGGAATTGCGCGATGATCGCAGCAGCCGTCCAGCGTGACGTTGATGGAATATCGAAGGGGTCGCATTACGTAAGATTATCCCCGCCTGCTCGTGTCACTCGAAAGTGATGCTCTGAGGGTGAAAATCTCGGCAGCGCCGGGCAGGAGATAGCTCAGCACCACTTTGAAGTCAGAAACGGCACCAGGAGCTGCACTATTTCTTTGGTCTTCCTCGCGCTATTCCCGCACGTCGGTCGGCTCCGCCCCTCCAACGGCATCGTTCCTCGGGAGCAATTGAATCAGGCGGGGCGCGACCCGCTGCATGGGACCTCCCTGAGGCGTCATGAAGAACGTGTCCATTAGAAATTGGATGAATCGCTGCGTGAAGATGGTGCTGTGGTCGGGCACGACGTCAGGATCGATTTCCATCATCCAGTAGGGCGACCCGTTACAGCGATTGGGGCGCTCCTGAATGGCGAAACAGGCCTGCGTGTCGGCGAGGCGAAAGGTGCTCACGACGTTGAGATGCTCTTCATTGAAGAGGTCGCGGTTGCATTGCGCGATCGCCTGCGGATTGCGAATTGTGATCTTCTCGCCGGTGGAGGCTACCCGCATCTGGGTTGCACCGATTGCCTTCAGCATCACGTGGCTCTGGAGCACCTGCATGTGCGGCGCTGTGTTCATGTAGAACGAACTTTGTGAGACCGCGCCGTCCTCTTTGGTCTTCAGTTCCCAGTGCGGATGCGGTACATGCGGGTCGAAGCATGAAAGGCCGTAATGGCCGTTGGGGCCTGAACCGAGATCGCGAAAGCTACCTGCCATTTTGAAGCGGAGCGACGGCAAGGCGTGGCCGATGGGCACGGCAACCTTGGTGGCCAGGTCGCCGGTGGAGGTCAGCGACACGAAGAGCGGCCGATCGGCAGCGTTGGGGGTTGGAGGGTCAGCGGCTCCGGCAGCGGATGTCTGCGCAAGGAACGGCTGATAGCGATAGCTGTTGTTTACCAGGAAATCCAGCATCGGTTTGGCTTCAGTCGCCGCTCCGGCGGGGTTGATGAAGATGACGAGGTCGGCGCGGGCGTCGGTGGCGGCCGCGGCCAGCCTCAGCTTCTCAGCGGCTTCGGGCGATCCGGCGGGAAGCGCGGCGCCTTCCTGGGAATCAATCGTAGCCTGAGCGATTTGGCTCGCCGTCATTTCGCTGATGGCGCGCTCGAGCAGCAGGCCGCCAAAGGAATGCCCGATGAAGATGGCCAGAGCCCGAGGGTTCTCGTGAGTGCGCATGGCAATCTGCGTCAGCGCGCTGGAGAGGCTGGCGCTGGGAATGCGCGTGGCGGTCGCTTCGCGGTTGTAGTAGGACAACTGCTGCGCCACGGGCCAGGATTGGCGGATGAGATTGCCACGCCACCCGATGTAGATGCCGATGACGGGGCGGGTTCGCTGCAGTCGCGCGTAGACGTCCTGCAGCGCGACTTTGAAGCCGGCGACATTGCCGTTATCCGGCGCGGCGTTGTTCTTCCAGCCGTGAACGAAGACGAGAATGACCGGATCGGCGTGCGCGTCGGTGTTCGCCCGGCGAATGACGCTGAGCGCGGTATCGAGTTCGCCCTTGTTCCAGAGTTCTCCCATGTCGTCGACTTCAAGGAACGCGAGACAAATGGGAACGCTGGCGGCAACGCAGTCTTTATCGGTCCTGGCTTCCGTCACAGCGGGACCATTCAGCGCAGGAGGCGGAACTTCGATTGCAGGATGCTGCAGGCGATATGGCTGCAGCGGTACATGACAACCCTGGAGCAGAAGCAGCACCGGGGTGAGCAACAGCAGTCGCGCAGCGAATCTCATGGATTACCTCCAGCCTTGTTCGGCTGATTCCGGTGCAAAATGGCCCCGAGCACGCCGGTCACCTCAGTGTGATATTCGGTCCAGAAGGAGGAGAGAACAGCAGTGCCGAATGCGCCTGCTGCGCGCTCGCCGACCTGCGGAAATTTGTTTTCGGGCCCAGGATACCAGGGATAGCCCGCATAGGCGCCGGCGAACTCGCCGGCGAAACGCGAGAAGGCGGGAATGCGGCGCCCGTCTCCGGAACGGGTCGAGCGGCGCACGGTGATGACGTCGTACCAGGCATGGCCGAAGCGTTGCCAGCCATCGTGCGTCATGCGATCGAGAGTTGTGTCGCCGGCTGGAAGACGCGCAACCGCCTGCTGGCGGCGACGGATTACGCCGGGATCGTTGTTATAGGCGAGGAAGCGCGGATCGTCGTCGAGAATGAGGCCCGTGATGTATTGCGCGGCGCCCTTACCGACGGTTTGGGTGTAGCGGACGCCCACGCGCTGACCGTAACCGTACCAGGTGCGCTTCCATTCCGAGGGCGACTGGATGATTTGCGCACCAAGGCCGTAGACCACGGCACTGAGCCCGGCCTGATCGGTAACTGAGCCGGTGACAAAATCGAGGGTCCGCTGCTTCGGCGTATAGCGGCAGTCAAGCTGGGTGAGATCGGTGGGAAACGCGCCCGGACAGACCCGCACGGTCTCGGGTATCGAGAGCGGAATGGCCTGAGCGTGAGCACAGGCAGGAGATGCAGAGGCAGCATACAGCAGCATAAGGATCGCGGCTCGCAGTCTCCGCATGGCAGGCTCAGGCAAGCAACTGACGGAAGTAGTCATTGAGGAGGCGGTTGTTTGGATCGAACTGCGCACGCGCCGCCTTCAGCGTCTCCAGCCGGTCGCCACAGAATTTCTGCACCATATCGGCAGTCAACCCGGGCGTCTGATTCAGAAGGCCCCGGCCGTTGCGGTCCATGCAGAACTGGTTGTAAGCGACCAGGAAGTCATCCCATCCGGGATTGGCAGTCGACACGGGATCGATGGTCATAACATTGCCGTCCCAGGAATAGGAAAGCAGCGATTTCTGATCCTGGGCGATGCGGTAACCGACATAGAGCAGATTGGAGCGATAGCCTTTCTGCTGGTAATAAGTTTTGCAGAATGCGAAAAAGTCGGTGATAGCCGCGGGGAATTCGTCTTCGGGGAAGGCGAAAAGGCTGAACGTGTAGCGACTGTCGTTGGAGACCGGCGGATAGCTGATGATCTGATCGCCGGGGATGGTGTAGTCGCTGGAGACAATGGTTTCGAGTTGAAGGCGCCAGGCGGCGTTGAATGCATCAATGATTCCGTAACGGATGGATGGAATCGAGACGTTCTGCTCCACATCGTGACCGAATTTGGGGCCGGAGGTTCCCCAGATATGGTTGCGCAGCGCCCAGGCTGCGTGGTTGGGCTCGCCGGTGGCGCCCGGATTGTATTTGCGGAACTCGACGGTGATCTTATCCTGGAAGGGGAAGAGGTAATACATGATCGAGTAGCCGAGTGCTTTCAGGTCCGGTAGCGCTGACAGGAAATCCTCAAGGCTATAAGTGGTGTGGTGCACATGCATCGGTGTGAGCGGCCGCACCTGATAAGTCACTTCGTAAATGATCCCGAACAGGCCATAGCTGGAGCGCACCTGCTGCATCAGGTCGGGATTGGCGGCCTCAGTTACTTCCATCAGATCTCCGCTGGGCAGGACCATTTTGACGCCGGTGATATAGGAGCCAACCTGGCCGTATTCGCCGGGGAAGGAGGCATCCTTGGTGCCGGCGCATGCAGCGCTGCCGGCGGAAAGACTGCCGATTTCGGTATTGACATAGAACTGCAGATTCTGGGCCTCCAGAGCCTGGGCCATCTGCAGGTGCGTAGCGTCGGCCTGGACGGTAAGGCCGCCGGCACCGATGCTGAGGATCTGGTTCATCTTCATGCGGATGAGTGTGCCGCCATCGGCAACACCGGACGGCGCCGTGGAATGATTGGAGCCGACCGCGCGCACCGGAGAGGGATAAGTCGCCGGATCCTTGAGGACGGGCACAATATCATCGACGCTGTTGGCGTCCACGATCACGGCGGGATGGGAGACGATGTTGCCGAACCAGTTGGTGACTGTGTTAACCGCAGTTCCTGTGCTACTTGTTGCCATGCCGCACCTCGTGGGTTGCGCCGACCGGAAGCTCTCTCGTCAGGCAGATTCCCGGATCAGGTCGAAGGCTTTCTCGCTGACCATGTAAATTGGGGTGACGATGAAATAGCCCGGGATTTTGGGGAAGACAGAAGCATCGACAATGCGCAGCCCGCTGGTGCCGCGCACGCAGAGGCGGCTGTCGAGCACGGCCATCGGATCGCTGTCGGGACCTATGCTGCAGGTGCAGGAGGCGTGGTGGCCCCATGCCTCGTTGCGGATAAACTTCCGCAACTGATCGGGCGTTGAGTAAGCCGGCCCCGGTATTTCTTCGCTGGTAATGAGGCCGTCCCGCTGGAGCCGCTGATTCATTTCGCGAACAAACTGAACACCGGTGACGACCGCATCAAGGTCAGGATCGCTGACGCGGCTTCCGTCGCCAAAATACTGGAAGTTGACGGCGGGTGTGTCCCAGGGCTGAGCCGATTGCAGGGAGACCTTTCCGGTGTTCTGCGTGCGCGCCTTGAGGATGGCCCAGGTGAAGCGGTTGTGGTGATATTCAAACAGTTTGGAATAGCCAGGCTGATAACCAGCGAAGTAGCCGGGCAAGCCGAAGATATAAAGATCGGGCTCCTTCAGGCTCGGGCTGGAGCGGCGGATGATGCCGATGAGCGCGCCGTTGGATGCGTAGACGCCATCGCCTTTTTGCATCCATTGCTGCATGCAGCGGTCCGGAGCGGGATCGGGCGGAGCGAAGGTGGCTTGATCAATGAGGGCGAAGTCGCGCGCGAAACAGGAAGCGACGGTGATTTCATAACGGTCCTGGAGATTCGCGCCGACGCCGGGAAGATCGACGAGAGATTCGATACCGAATTTCGCAAGGTCAACGCGCGGTCCAATGCCAGAGAGCATCAGCAGCTGCGGCGTGTTGAACGCGCCAGCGGCAAGGATGACCTCGCGGCGAGCAGTCGCCTGCCGGCGCGGCGGCGGCGATGCCGGAGCAGCTGCGGCCGGATCGGCGCGGTAGAGATGGGGCTGCTCGATGAACTCGACGCCGATGGCTCGCGTGTTTTCGAAGAGTACGCGGGTGGCGAGGCAATTTTGCTGGATGGTCAGATTCTGCGGGAATTGCTGTGCTACGCGCAGAAGGAAATCACGCGGCCCATTGCGCTTGCCGTGGTCTACCGCCAGCGGGGTGAAGGCGAGACCTTCGGGGCTGGAATCGGAATTGCGCGAGTCGTTCGGATCGAGGCGGGTCTCGACGCCGAGGACAGGCGAACCGAGGTGATCCGCGAGCACATCGCGCACGCCATTCAGCAAAAGCCCGATGAGTTCTTTGTCCTTGAGCACCAGCAGCGGGTCGGCTTCGCTTGTGGTTAGCCAGCCATGGAATCCGTGGCCGTCAGCATGATTGCGCCAGTCCTCCTTCCTATGAAAGAGCTGGGCGATACTGGACAGAGCCTGGTCCACGTCGGCCGTTGCCGTTCCCGGCGCCGGAACATAGCGGCAGTTTTCCAGACGCTCGAAATACGAACGCATTTTGTCTGCATACCAGGATTCATCACCGGTCAGATCGGCGATGAAATTCCAGTCGTCGTCCTGGGGAACGACAGTGATCATGGCGTTATGCGCCGTGCACCCGCCGAGAGTGCCGGCGCGCGGATACCAGATCCAGTCGCGGCCATCGCGTTGCACGACTTTTGGATCGCGCGCCTGCTGTGCGTCGTCGGTATAGTGGCGGACGAAGTAATTCCACGCGCAGCCGGGATACTCAGTGGAAAGACCGTGAAAGATGGGGACCTCGTACATCATGCGGCCCATATCACTGGCTGCACAGGAGTCGCCGCCAGCCTCCAGCAGGAGGAGTTTCGACCCGGTGCGGGCGAGATTGGCAGCAAGGGGACCTCCTCCCGCCCCGGAACCGACGATGATGTAATCGAAGTCGCCCACAGCCACTCCCTATGATCCGTTGTGCAGGTCCATCTGGTCAGAACGTCTTCAGGTACTCAACGAGAGCCAGTTTTTCCTTATCACTGAGCGGCCGCTCTTCGGGGGCGAAGCTGGTGCCGAAGTAATGACCGCGATTCACGATGAAGTCCGGGCACTTGCTTACCTGCATGAGCGGCTCGACCAGATTGGCAAAGACTTTGCGCGCATCGTCGTCACTGGGATTGGGACCGAGCGCCTCGAGGTCGTGCTTCAGGCGCAACAGGACATCGAGCAGCTTCTTGTCGTGATCAAGCCTGCCGGCAAGGTCCGCGTCGTCGTCGAGCAGATCGATATTGGCGAGCAAATCGACGGGAGTTCCCGGTGGAATGGGTCCAATCTGGATCCCTCCCGCTTCGAAAACGCTGGGCAGGAGGTGCTGCCCGACCCCGGTGAGGCCCTTCAGATTGTCGGGCACATATCCCGCAGCGATGCGGATGTAGCTTCGCGTTGTGGTGCGGTCGATCAGTGACCCGGCGACCTGAGAACCGACCAGATTGCCGATCACCGGATCCTTGTCGCGTTTCTCCGGCCAGAGCATCTTGGTGATCGCATCCTGGAAGGCGGCCATGCGATTGTCGACTGAGGGGCTGGGGTTCCAGTCGTCGTTCGGCGCATTCGGGTTGAGCCGGCCGACACTGTTATTGAGCAGAAATGGCGCAGTGGACCACAAGCTGATGAGCGATGGCGGGCGCGTGTAACCGCGTCCGCCGGCGGGCATTTTGAACGCATGCGGCTTGCCTGTAAATGGATCGTAGTAAGTGATGGTGCCGACCGACGGCAGATCCTTGTACGTTTCCGACGAGAAGTTATCCCAGATATTGCCGCGAATCGCGTTCGTTGCCAGCGGGCTGCAGGCGTTGGTCTGGAGCAGGGTGACGGGCACGCGGAACTCGGCGGAGAGGTAATTGCCTTCGAGAAAGTCCGGAGCCCTGACGATGGCTTCCATCTTCTTCTGAAAGTCGGGTGTTTTCGTCCACTGCCAATAGGCGCTCCAGCACTTCATATAATCGGGGCCGGAGCAGCCGCCGGGATCGAGACCCGGTGCAGGCGTTGGCAGCTTGCTGGAGTGGCAGCGCGCACAACGGTCAGCAAAAGCGGTCTTGCCCAGATTGAGTGTGGCCGCATCGGCGGTGAGATACTTCGATCCGCCGGGAGCATCCTTCAGCTTGTGCGGCGCGGTGCTGGCCAGGAAGAACAGCGCCATATTGGGCGACTGCGCTTCTGTGGCCTGCCAATAAATGGAGTTCTTTCGGGCGACGGCGATTTCGATGGGCGTGGTCTGCTTCCCGCCCACCAGCGCGTTGAAATGCAGCAGCCACTCCTCGCTGAAAAGGCCAATGTTCAGGTAGACGCGGTTGAGCGCGCCGAGCACGCCGACGGAGTCCGAACCATCTTTGAGCACGCGCGGGGAATAGGCAGTGGCCGGAGCGATGAAGTACTTCGCCAGGGGCGACGAAGCGGGCACAAAATCGTTGAGTTGCTTGTTATTGAGGCTGCCTCCGGCCAGGGTTTCTTTGCCGAAGCGCAGCGCCTGATCGAGACGCGGCCCCACGTCGTAGATCGCGTTCATGGTTCGCGGATTGTTGATGTTATCGGTCGATACCAATGAGGTATCCAACGTTCCGGGGCGCTGGCTGTGAAATAACTGAAATACATAGTTGCTGGGATCGGCCTGCCAGTCGAAGATGCGATCGAGCCAGAAATACTGAGCGCCGACGTTCGACGACAGGTTCTCCCATGCCGGATTTTCGGGGTCGGCGGGGGGCTTGACCGGGTTCGGCCCAACGTGGCAGAACGCGCAGGACATGCCGACGCGATAAGGGCGAATCAGGTTCTTATCGTTGTAGTAGCTGGGATCGGTGTAGTAGCGGACCGGGTCCCATTTCTTCGCTGCAGCCGCGTCGAAGGCGGGATTCGGAAAGAGCCGAAGGCCGACAATTCCGGAGCCCCATCCGTAGTAGGAGCCGACGGGCAGGTTTTCTCCACGCGCGCCAATGCGCACGCCGGGGTATTTGGTTTCGTTTTCGAAGGGATCGGGCGGGCAATTGGGATCGCGTTTGTCGAGCCACAAGCCGTAGCGCTGGGGATCGGGTCCGGTCGCTTTGATGAAACAGGGTTCGTTAATGAGCCCGAAGTAGGTCCAGCGGTTATCCCGCGAATACTTCAGGCTCGGATGAGACGAGAGCGTCTTGAGAAAGTCGAGCGCGCCGAAACTGGAGACGCCGAGCGTATCCCAGAAGCGGTCATTGCCTCCGGTCCAGACCAGCCACATGTTGCGGCCTTTGATCTGCTCCGCCGTGAGGGCGAGGCCGCCGTCCATGTCGTGAAAATAGTCTTCGTCAGCCGCCGGGAACGATGAGGCGTCGCGATGGGCACGCATCGCTTCATCCTGAACCGTTCCGGGGCGGGGTTGTTTTTGGCAGCCTGCAACGAAGAGGGCAGAAGCTGCGATGAGCACAAGAGCGCGACTGCGCCTGCGTGCGAACATGCTGGCACCCCGAGTCATTGCTTTCTTTTAGACAGACGGGCGCTACCGCGAGCGGACCACCGGGAGAGGTTAGCGTCAGTATTGAGCGAACATGATGCGCTGGGGTGCAGCCGCTGTCAAGCGAATTCTCGGCGCGACAGGTATAGCCGACCGTCACGCGCTTACGATCGGCACTGTCCTGGGTGCTACTTGACGAGTGGAATATGATGGAGGGACCTGCCCACAGCTCGGCACTCCCGGTGGAGGTTGCCTGATGCCTTTCACGCGTCCCGTCGTGCTGATCCACGGTTATTCCGACAAAGGCCAATCCTTCGAGAGCTGGCGCCAGGCTCTCATTGCGCTTGGAGCCAATCCGGTTACGCTGAATGTTTGTACCTATATCTCGCTGAACAATGAAGTCACGATCCCTGATATTGCCGAAGCTTTGGATCGCGCGCTCGAATATCAGCTGAAGTGGAAGGATGGCGAGCCCAGAGAGTTCGACGCGATTGTGCATTCCACGGGAATGCTGGTGCTGCGCTCATGGCTGGTGAGCTATGGCCCGCGTCGCGGACGGTTGAAGCACCTTGTCGGCCTGGCGCCGGCGACCTTTGGCTCGCCGCTCGCACAGAAGGGGCGGAGCCTGCTCGGCTCGATCTTTAAGGGGAATCACGATCCGCTGAGCCCGGACTTTCTGAATGCGGGCGACCGCGTGCTCGATGCGCTGGAACTGGGCAGCAGCTTTACCTGGGACCTGTGCCATCGCGATTTGCTGGCCGATCCGCCGTTTTATACCGCCGGCAGCGACACGCCCTATGTGGCGGTGTTCGTGGGAGACACCGGGTACACGGGAATTCGCGAGGTGATCGACGAGCCGGGCACCGATGGGACAGTGCGCTGGGCCGGCGCCGGCCTCAATACGCGGAAGGTGACAGTGGATCTGACGCGAATCGCCGCAGGAAGCGCCGGCAAACAAACCGTGACCATTAGTCCATGGGCCGACGGGCGGCTGGATATCCCGATTATTGGCGTGCCCGGCGCCAATCACGCCACCATCCTCTCCGATGCAGGGTCGACCAGCGTGGGGGGCGTTTCGCTGGCACATCTGGTGGCGGATTTCCTGCAGGACGTGAATACCGAAAATGCGTTCAACTCCTGGCTGGCGAAGGCGCGCAGCTATGGAAGCGGCGCTATGCAGACGATGGATGCCTCAGGAGACCGCGATGCGAAAGGATGGCAGCAGTTTGTCATTCGCGCCCTGGACGAAAACCGCGATGCGATCACGGATTACTCCATCACGCTGTGCCGTGACGCGACCGGACTTCCCGGAGCGGTTCTGCAGGAGTTCGAAACCGATGTGCATCCGTATCGGGCCGACCCCAGTTTCCGCTGTTTCCATGTCAACCTGCCGGTCGAGGTGTTGCCGCCGGATTCCGGCGCTGGACAGCAATCGACTGAAAGGAGCCAGCAGCATCTTTACATCCGGTTGAACGCCTCCGCCGGCACTCCGCTGCTGCAGTACCAGCCGTACGACGGCCAGGGTATGCCGATTCCACTGGATCCGAAGAATGGGGACGTGCTGCTGGACATCACCAGTTTGGCATCGGACAAGAATCGGTTGTTCTTCCCGTACACGACAACACTCATTGAGATTCGGATCAACCGCGAAACACTGCCTCTGGACGCAGTGAGCCAGCTGTTCTACTTCCTGGACGACAAGGGGAATTCGCCCTGGCAGGAAACCGGCGGATGGCTGTCTCGCATTCTTTAGTTCATCGTTGCGTGCTATTGAGACCGGCGCTGGTGGTTGCGTTGAGCCGGCAAAACCACCTTACTTCACCGGGAGGGAGACTCTGCGATGCCGAATGAAGCTGCGGCCCCGGAGACAGGTTCCGACAAAACATGGGGCTTCCTCATGGGTTGGATCGGCCGGATTACCGCCATCGCAGGCTTGTGCGCGACGGTCGCCGGCGGCATGACGTGGATCGTTGCCCATCACCGGCAACAGCGGGAGCGAACCGCGCAACTGGCCCTCGCGCAGACGCAGGCTGCGCAGGGCGATTACCAGGCATCGGTCGAAACCTACGCCGCCATTCTCAAGGTGAATCCGCTGGACCGCGTGGTGCTCGAGAGCCAGTTGAACACGGCGATGCTCTGGGCGGAGAACTTCAGCATGCTGGTTGCTGAAGGCCAGAGCGCCGCGGAGCCGGCGGGCCGCGCGCTGGACGAGATGATGCCCATTCTTGAGTCGGGCCTGACGCGCAGCAAAGGAACCCGAGCAGCGGATGTGCAGGCGCATCTGGGCTGGGCGCACTGGCTGAATCAGTGCATCGCCGAGCGGGAATTCGGTCCCGCTGCAGAACAGAATCTTCGCGCGGCGCTGGCCACAGACCCGACAAATGTATACGCGCACGCAATGCTCGGCGACTGGATGCTGCAGAACGGCGGGGATTTTTCCATTGCGATTCAGCAGCTGGAGGCCGCGGCCGCAACAGGCAAAGCGCGCCCCTTTGTGCGGAGCTTGCAGATCGGCGGCCTGGTCGACAGTTACGACCAGCGCGGCGCCCGCGCCGAACTGGTGAAGGTGGCCAATTCCATGCGCGCCGGCGGCGAGCCGCTGAATCCCGTAGAGAAACGACGAGTATTCGATGTCTGCTGCAATGTTGGAACCACTAACCATGAGGAACTGGTCGAGTCGCTCTCCGCCGTTCCTCCGCACGATGCATGGCTGACGTACTTATGGCTGGAAGGCGCAGGCTCAGAGGGGCGATCCGATCCATTACGCGCGCTGACCGAAGAATTCATTCAGGCGAATCTGCTGGAGATCTCCGGGCAAGCGACGCAGGCGCTCCGGCAATACTGGGATCTTCAGCTGAGGCTCCGCGCTCTGCCGGGTACATCCCTGCAGGATGAGGTCGATACGGCGGTCCACCGATTGTCGACCTCGTAATCATCGTTTGCAGATTCAGGCCATGGCGAGGATGGCTCGACCGAGGGAGCCAGTCAGTGCGTCCTGCGCACCGAGAGCCGCGTCGCGGCCGACGCCGGTGAGGGTGCGCAGATGATTGGCGAAATCCCAGGCAAGATCGCGCGCCTGGCGGACGTCCCAGAAGGCAAGCAAACGACCGATCTTGCCAGTGTCCTCGGCAAGAACGCCCAGGGTGTCGGTAGCGAGCGTAGTGAGTGTGGTGGGCAGGACAGTGTTGAGTAACCCATTTACGGACTGGTAGTCGGCATGCTGGGGGCTGTCCGAAGCGGGGACGACGTCCAGTTCGGCGTCCGTAGCCAACAAAGCGAGAGCGAGGTCATGATTGATATGGGCGTTGATCCCCGCGAGGGCGAATTGTATGCGGTCGATGCCGGTGCGGTGGCGTGCATCGAAGAGCGCACTCCACGCTGAGGGCACACTTTCTCCGCTGAGGAAACCGCTGAGAGCGCTGAAGTACAAACCAGCGAAGACGACGTCGAGACGCATGAGCCACGCTGGGCTTTGCCATGCGCCTCCCGGCGGATGCAAATCGACCTGTTCTGTCACCGTCAGGTAGAGCCAGTTGAACCACTTGAGGCCATCGCTGACGGGCAGCAGGGCGTCGATATCCTGCATGCGGGAGATCACGTCTGCAATGGTGGCCGGCGCCGGAGCGCTGACGAGGCCGTACAGGGACTGATCTGCAGGTGAAATTGCTTCGATCGACATAAGTATCCTCCCGAAGCTGACCGCGAAGTATAAGCGTTGCGGCCGAGCGCCTTTTCCCGGCCTGCT
>JASIAO010000071.1 GCA_030041955.1 Acidobacteriaceae bacterium
GGTTCACTTCGACGTACCGCTCGAGAGCTTCTCGGATCGTGTCCGAGATCGTCGCGGTGCTCTTCGACTCCTGGATCTGACGCAGTTTTTCGATCAGGTCCTGGGGAATGCGAACGGTGACACGCTCGGAGGTCTCGGCCATAGCATGTCAGACGCAACTGGCACTTTTGTCTGACAATTGACGGATAGGTCGTCAAATTGCCTTAAAACTTTGGGTTTGGACGGCTTTGGGATTTTATTCCCATCTGCAGCCTGCCTGTGACTTTATTCGAAGTCCTGTGACTTTACCGCCCCCGAAGCCGCGATTGGACCTGACGCCGATCCGACAGACGGGTTCTCCGTTTCCTATCAGTACAACTACTGCGTGATAGCTTGCGGCGATGTCGGTTTCCAGTCCCCTTCTTCGGCCGTATTGCCACCGACGGATTTTGGCGACTACAACGACCTTATGGGTGCCGCCGGCACCTGGCCCGGTGCCGGCACCTAGTACATGGCACTTTGCTCGGTCGACGCAAATACAACGACGCGAGGCGGGCTCATCCCTTCCGACTTTGTCGGCCAGTGGGTTCTCATCTTCCAAGATTGACTCCGGACCCAGCGCTGAGTGATGGATTGGACAGGATTTGTCCTCAAGCGCATCGGTAGTCGAACCAACCGTCTCGGGGTGGCTGACCCCGACGTCAAGGCTGAGTCGGGCGTAACCGCCTAAGCTCCGATGTCCTTGCAGTAGTCAGATTCCCCTTCCAATTTCGTACAGGATCTATGTCGGGACCGAGACCTCCCGTTCTCGCGGAAAGTGTGACGCTATCGACCCGGCTAAGGCCCCGTGCGGCGACCGCGGCGGTCCAGTTCCTGGCCGGGGCTGCGTTCGTTGCTGGGGCACTGATCTCTATGACCTCGGCGTACCTCGTCTGGTCGCCGACGTACCAAACAATCTACATGGGGCCACCGCCCAGTGGCGGATGCGCTTGTACGGTCCACCTTGTTGGTTGGCCGGTGTTCATGGTTTGGATCATCGGAGCTCTCATACCCTTCGGGGTTCTTGTGCGCCCCCGGGTCTCGGCTCTACTAGCCGCGCTGACCGGGCTGATCGGATTGGTCCCTGCGAGGTATCTGGTCTGGATCCTACTGCTATGGGCCCCGTACCCGCCGGGAGTGGCCGCCGCGCCAGGTGTGGTAGCTCTTCTGGGGCTGTTGCTTCTTGGGTTGGGGGCTGAGGTTTGCGGCATGATTTCTTTTGCGAAGTCTGCAAGCCGTGATCCCAAAGGCGTGGCCGTAGGCAACAGCGCGTCGTCGCCCCCGGCCCCTTAGAGGACTGGACGCCGCGTATAATCTGATTAGAGTCCCAAAGCCCATCTGCCTCCCAACCAAAAACCCAATTCGTCGTCCGTCGAGGAGGAAGCTCGCGTTCCCGCGCCTCCGACCCTGACTGCCCCGCCCGTAGGAACAGTTGCTCCGGGTATCCCCGCGGGGCGCTCGACCGGTCATTCGGGACGGCGTGGACTGGGGCCGCTCGCAGAGAACGGTACTCGACAACGACTAACATCCGGGACAAGCTAGCTGAGCTGTGCGCGACGATCAATTCCTGGATGGTGTTGGTGCGGGGGCAGTCCTCGCTGGAGGGGTGATCTTCGCGCTGACGTTCACGGTTGGGTATTCCTACAGTGGCGGTTGCCAGTCCTTTGTTCTCCCTCGCCTGCGCTGCCCGGTTATAGCAGCTTTCTACCCGGTCGCCGACTTCCTCGTCCTGTTAGGACTCGCGCTCTTGTTGATAGCCCTCTTCGAAAGGCGCAGGACCCAACCAGCCGGAGCGAGACCAACCTAGAGCGGCCCTCGGCCGGATTCTCTACCGACGCCAACCACGAACGCGGGAGGCGGACATAGAGCCAAGCAGACGGCCCGTCGAGCCGCGTTTAGCAGGCCTATTTACCGCCGCCGACCGACACTCTCGCCATGCAGCGCAAGCGGGTCGTCATCATGGGGGCGGCAGGTCGAGACTTCCACAACTTCAACGTCATGTTCCGGGGAAACCCCGAGTACGAGGTCGTGGCGTTCACCGCCGCTCAGATCCCGAACATTGCGGGACGGAGCTACCCCACGATACTCGCCGGCCCGGACTATCCGAACGGCATTCCGATTCGCCCGGAGGAGGAACTGTCGGATCTGATTCGACAGGAAAGGGTCGACCTCGTTCAGCTCGCCTACTCGGACCTCCCGCACGCCGAAGTGATGCACAAAGCATCGGTCGTCCTCGCCGCCGGGGCGAGCTTCGAGCTGGCTGGTCCGGCGGCGACGATGCTTCGCTCCAGCAAGCCAGTGCTGAGCGTCTGCGCCGTCCGGACCGGAGCCGGCAAGAGCCCCACCACTCGATTCATCTCGCAGACCCTTCGCTCCACCGGTCTTCGAGTTGCGATCGTCCGGCACCCGATGCCGTACGGCGACCTCGCCCGG
Source organism: Acidobacteriaceae bacterium (assembly GCA_030041955.1). GTDB lineage: Bacteria > Acidobacteriota > Terriglobia > Terriglobales > Acidobacteriaceae > Palsa-343. The sequence continues at coordinate 2,452 of JASIAO010000071.1, forward strand.
CAGGCGGTCCAGCGCTTCGCCGGCCTGGAGGATCTGGACCGGGCCGACTGCACGATCGAAGAACGTGAGGAATACGAGCTCCATCTCCGCGACGGAGCGGTCGTGTTCGCCGGTGTGGATTACGGAGCGATTCTTCGCCGGGCCGAGCAGGAGGCCGATGTCATCCTGTGGGACGGCGGAAACAATGACCTCCCGTTCTATCGGCCGGATTTACAGGTCGTCGTCGCCGACCCCTACCGGGCCGGCCACGAGGTATCCTACTATCCAGGGGAAGTGAACTTCCGGATGGCCGACGTTATCGTGATCAGCAAGACGAACACGGCGCGGCCGGAGGACATCGCCGAGATCGAGGCCAATGCCGCGCGGGTCAACCCCAGGGCGCAGGTCCTCCACGCGGGTCTTCGGTTTTCCGCCGAACGAGCGGAGCGCCTCCGGGACCGGACCGCCATCGTGGTGGAGGACGGGCCGA
>JASIAO010000072.1 GCA_030041955.1 Acidobacteriaceae bacterium
CCGCCGCGGATGACCGTTCCTTTGGAGAAGCTCGGATTCCAGGCGATCCCGACGCGCGGGCTAAACGATCCGTAGAAGGGATTGTAGGGATACTTCTCTCCCGCGCCGACATTCCCCACGAGAGAAAAGCCAAGCTCCGGATTGTAGACGGTGCCCTGCTCTGCCAGGGTCTCGCGCTCCTTGAGGTAATCGGCAGACTTCACCGGCTCACCGGCAGCATCGACCAGCACCGTCTGCTTGCCGTTCTTTTCCACCGGAGGCATTTCGATGGTGTAGCCCATGCCGTAGTTCAGCGTGAGGCTGGGTTTCATGTGCCAGGTGTCGCTGACGTACACGTTGTAATAATCGATGACGCTCTGGTCAAAGGCGTGCGTGAGCGGAGGTTGGAGAGTCAGACTCGGCCCGGAGCGCGTATAGGCAGTTTGAGCTTCCGTCACGATTCCGTAGACTTCAGCCGCATTCCGCACCGCCGCGGTGTTCGTGGTGGGAAAACCGCCACCGAGATCCGAGAAGTCCACTAATCCGGCGCCAACCGAGTCGCCCAACTGGTAGGTGGTCGTAAAGTTGATGCCGCCGCCGTTGTCGCTGCGCTGGTGGTAATCGTAATTCCGCTGATACTGGCCGCCGAACTGGATCAGGTGATTGCCCTTCAGCATGGAGACGTTATCGCTGAGGAAGTTGTCGTGGCCGTCCCAGAAGCGGGTGCGGATATCCTGTGAGTTCACGTTGAACGGGGCGAGAACCGAAAATTGTGTCTCACCGCCCGGCTCCAGGGCTCCGCCCAGGCCGGAAAGCTGCGGCGGCGCGTTGTCATCGCCCCACTGCCAGTAGTCGCGCAGGAAGCTGTAGTGGAGATCGTTGGTCGTACTTGGCGTGATGTTGGTGGTGAGGCCGGTGACGTAATACGACGGGATCTGCGGCCGGCTGGAGAGAGCGGCGGGAGTGCCCTTGGTGTCACCGGGGAAGAAACCGCCGATGTCGTACTGGGAATCCGTAGCCAGGTTCAGGCGGTAGAACCGATAGCTTGCAAACCAGTGCCATTTGGCGCTGAAATCGTGATCGAGGCGAATCGCGGCGTCATTACTGGTCTGCGGCAGGGAGATGTTGGCTTTGAAGCCGACGGTGTTCACGCCATCGCAATAGGGATTGATGTCTGAGGCGCAGGTTAGATCGTTGCCGGTCGGTTCGTACTTGGTCCACATTGCCTGGACATCGGGATTAATGCCGATACCACGGGGATCGATGGATGCCATGTTGAACGTGGAGGTGGCTCCTGTGTTCGGGTTCGTTATTTCGGTCAGAGTTCCCGACTCCATGGCCGCGGAGGGGACGGTAGCTTCGACGGTCTGCGCGTTCGGGTAGCGGAGGCCCTCATACCAGGCCCAGAGATAGGTGCGACCACCCCACTTGTTGGGCAGAATAAAGCCGCCTGCCTTGGCGCCGAAGCGGTTGTAGTGGTAATTAGAGAGCGGCGTATCGGTCTGATTGTTTTCCCAGCTGTTCGCGCCCACGCCGCTGTCCAGGTAATACCAATAGACGCCGCCATGCCAGTGATTGGTGCCGCGGGGCGTCACAAACTCCACCTGTGCGCCGGCCGAGTTATCGAAGTCGGCTGTCTGGTTCGCGGTGTTGATGGTCGCTTCCTGGACGCTGTCGGTGGGGGTCGGCAGGGCGCCCGTCGGAATCCCGACACCGGTCTTCATGCCCGCCTGTCCTTCCGTGGGGTCGCCGGCGAAGGTACCCATGTAGACGTTGTTGCCGCCATCCATGTCGTTGGTGGCATTGCCTCCGTCGAGGATGAACGTACTCTGATCATTCACCGCGCCGGCCACAGCGCCTTCAACGCTGACGCCCGGCTGCAGAGAGGTGAATGTGTTGGCGTCGTGGTTGAGGCTGGGCAGCGAGGTGAGCTGCTCGGAGCCGAGGGTCTGACCGACGGTGGAGTTCAGCGTCTGCAGTTCTTCGCCGGTGACCTGGACTTCGACCGTCTCCGACGCGGAGCCAACCGCCATCTTGAGGTTGACAGTGGCCTGGGTACCGACCTGGACGACCACGCCAACCGTCTTGGCCACAGAAAAGCCGGATTTGGCGGCCGAGATGGAGTAGGTTCCGGGCGGGACCGAGGCAAAGAAGTACTGGCCAGCTCCGTTGGACGTTGCTTTCAGGGTGACGCCTGGACCGCTCACCGTCACCGATGCGCCCGCAACGACCGCGCCGCTCGGGTCGGTGACAGTGCCGACCACGGTGCCCGCGTTTGTCGTCTGCGCCCAAGCGTGGTTTGCGCCGAGAAGGACGCATCCCAAAGCCACGAACGTTACGAATAACCACCGCAACCTCAGTTGTGTCATTACAGCTCCTCCATAAAAGTCTTTCGAAAATGGCGTAATGCTGTGGGTACTGACAACTGCCTGAAAACCGCGAGGATGGGAACCCCGTATGAATCCGATTTGCCACTCCGCCGGCTGGAAAGTTCTGGCCGGCTCCAGGCACTTCAGCGGAGGGCGGGAAATATGGATGCATGCTTTTAAGCAATTGGCATTCCATTCCAGCTCCAGCAGAATCAATCGTTTAGCATGTCGTGAGAGGATGCCCGAGGCGCGTTTCTCTGGAAATTCATATCCAGACCGGAGAATCCTTCGCATTTACGGATAACGAGATTACTTTGGAATGCGTCTAAGGCCAAACAACACCCTGCGCATGCCCGTATCTCTTTGTGAAATGATAGAAAGCAAAGCCTCAACGAGGAGGCACGTATGAATACCCTCAAGACAGCATTTCTGCTGACGGCGTTGACTCTGCTCCTGGTTCTGATCGGAAGCCACTGGGGCGAAGGCGGCATGATCATCGCCTTTGTGATTGCCGCAGGGATGAATTTCTTCAGCTACTTCTATTCGGACAAGCTGGCGCTGCGGATGTACAACGCGCAGCCGGTGACGCGCGAGCAACTGCCGCGCGCCTACGAGGTGGTGGAGCGGATGACGCAGCGGATGGGGCTGCCGATGCCGAAGATCTACGTGATTCCGACCGATGCGCCGAACGCGTTCGCGACGGGGCGCAATCCGAATCACGCGTCAGTGGCGGTGACCCACGGAATTCTGCAGCTTCTGAATGACGACGAGCTGGAAGGCGTGCTGGCGCATGAGCTGGGGCACGTACGGAACCGGGATATTCTGACCAGTTCGATTGCGGCCACGATCGCGGGAGCCATTATGCTGCTGGCGCGCATGACGTGGTGGGCGGAGATCTTTGGCGGGTTTGGGGGCGGCGGCGGACGGGACCGGCGCGGAGGCGGGATCAGCGCGCTGTTCATGCTGATTCTGGCGCCGATCGCGGCGATGCTGATCCAGCTCTGGATCTCGCGCACGCGCGAGTATGAGGCGGACGCGACGGGGGCGCACCTCACCGGCAACCCGTATGCACTGGCCAGCGCGCTGGAGAAGCTGGACGCGTATTCGAAGCGAATGCCGATGCCGGGAACGCCATCGACGGCGCACCTGTTCATCGTGCAGCCGCTGCTGAGCCGGAACAGCTTCGCCAATCTGTTCTCGACCCATCCGCCGATTCCGAAGCGGATCGAGCGGCTCATCGGACGGCCAAGCATCTACGGAGCGCCGCGGTAAGAGACAGTTAACGGTAATCAGTGAACAGCGATCAGCAGGGGCGCTTCGCTGGCGGTTGAGGATTTGCTGGACAGCCCGGCGCTGTACGGTGACGGCGGAACGCTGTAGGCTGTTTCTGCCATGAAAACGCTCCTGCGCAGTATCGTCTGGCTGGCGCTGATTGTCTGGCTGGGCGGACTCTTCTTCTTCCCGGTTGCCGCACAAGCGGCGTTCACCAACATTTCGGACACACACGCGGCGGGCACAATTGTCGCGACGTGCCTGCGGGTGCTCCACCACGAAGGCCTGTTCTGCGGCGTGCTGATCGTGATCCTGCTGGCCATTGGGAGGCTGACGAGCGTGTACCGCGGCAGCGCGCTGGCGGGGATCGTGGTAGCACTGGTGATGATCGGGCTGACGGCGTTCTCCCAGTACTGGATCATCCCGCGGATGGAGACGTACCGGATTGCGGCCGGAGGCGCGATCGATAATGTGCCGAAGACGGACCCGCGGCACGCGGCGTTCGATCATCTGCACAACGTTTCGGTGGACGTGGAAGAGGCAGTGATGATCGGCGGCGTGGTGCTGGTCTTCCTGCTGGCGCATGCATCCAGCGAGCCGCGCGAGCGGTAAGGTTCGCAGGCAGTAAACTCACCCAGGAGAAGAATCGTGCATCGTTCTGTGAGAATCGGAGTGCTGAGTCTGTTGGCCGTTTCCCTTGCCGTGCCTGTGCTGGCACAGAGCAGTGCGGATGTCTACAAGTCGAAATGCGCGATGTGCCATGGCGCGGACGGGAAAGGCGACACGCCCGCCGGCAAGGCGATGAAGGCGATTCCCTTCCAGGCGCCGGATGTGGTGAAGGCGTCGAACGCCGAGTTGTTCGCAGCGACCAAGGACGGGAAAGGCAAGATGCCGGCGTTTGGGAGCAAGCTGAGCGACAGTCAGATTCGGGATCTGGTGGCTTATATCCGGACGCTGCAGAAGTAAGCCGAGCGCCGATAGCGACGCGTCCCCTGGCGAAATCCCCATGGCCTGTTTTCAGCTGGTTAGCGGGGGATGATGCTTTCATCCCTCGCTAATTCGCTCGCAACAAGTCAGTTGCGGGACGGCCGAGTTTGACTCAGGGACAGCCGAGACTGACTCAAGGACAGCCGAGATTGACTCAGGGACGGCCGAGACTGATTCAAGCTCGGCTGAGATGACTCACACTCGGCCGAGACGCGATGTTGCACGCGCCGCGGTCCGGCGACGGCAGCGGCGACGATTCCGGCGCGAGGCGCGTCGGGAGTCCCATCCTTTTATATATTGGAGGACCAGGCGCCGCGGCCGGGGACATTCGTGTTCGGAACGGCACTGGCACTGGCGGGCCTGGGCACGTTTGCTTTCCTGCTGAACCACGGCGGCAACACGCCGCGTTTCCAGACGATTACTTACGGGACCATGCGGGCCGGCGCGGTGCAATCGGATGCGGGAGCGGG
>JASIAO010000073.1 GCA_030041955.1 Acidobacteriaceae bacterium
GCGTGAACGCCGGGACGCGCGGTGCGGGCGAGGCGGGCGACGATCGGGCCGAAGGGCTTCAGGCGCTCCTCGATGGCCTGGCCGATGGAGCCGTAACCGACGATGAGCACCTGCTGTCCATGCAGCTCTTCGTTGAGCACGACGGGGTAGAAGCGGGCGTCGGTCGAGTGGAGGGCGCGGTAACGGTCCTCGGCCTCTTTGCGGCGCGACCAGACGGCACCGCGGCGGACTTCATCGTAAAACGGGAGGTATTTCAGCGAAGCGAGGATGGCGGTGACGGCCCACTCCGCTGTGGAGATGGTGTGATTGCCGCGGCCGTCGCAGAGGGTGATGTCGCGGGGGACGAGCCGGAGCAGGGCTTCGACGCCGGCGACGGTGGCCTGCACGACGCGCACGCCGCGCAGCCAGGGCCACTGGCGCTCGCAGTGGCTGGTCACCGGCGGCGCGATCCAGAACTCGACTTCGATTTCGCGGTCGGGGTGGGGCGGGATCAGCTCCAGGGAAATGTCCGCAGGGAGCAGGCGGTGCAGCGCGGGATCGACGAGCGAGGAGAGACCGACTTTGAGCATGAGGGGCGGGGCTCCATTTCTCCGGGGATACTTCGATCCTAACCGCCGGCGCGGGCGACACAGGAGCGCAATCTCTCCATCTCACGCAGCTTAAGCGGCCGCAGCGGGCGCAATCAGTTTTTCTGATGAAAGAACCTGCTGTTCAGGTCCGGCCAGAATTCCTTGAAGATGAAAGTTCCGCCATCGAGGCCTACGTTGAGGAACCAGCGCTGGCCGGTCTTGGTCCAGGTACGCTCGGGCGAGGGGTAATAGAGGTCGGAGATGCCGGCGGCAGCGCCGGCGCCGACGATCTCCGATGTATTGAAGGTTTCGCCACCCGCATCGGTGCGGGTGATGAAGATGCGGCTGAAGGAGTAGGCGGTTCGCTTCAGAAATCCGCCGCGACCCAGAGTGTAATAGCGCGGGTCCTGGTGAAAAGCGGCAGGAAAGAAGAACTCAACCTGGTAATTCTCATCTGCCTGATCGGCGAGCGTGTGCCAGTAGTAGCGCCCGAAACCGGCAGCGCCGCTGTGGAACTCGGGAGTGGAGCCTTCAGCCTGTGAAACTCCGGCGAGGATGCCGACAAAAATGAAACCGGAGTAGTCGAAGCTGTCTTCGGTGCTCTCCCTGAATTTTTCCTTCGCCGATTCCGGCGGGAGCTGAGTGTCGGCGGAGACCGAGCGAAAGTTTGGAACGATGCCGAGAATCCGTTTGGTCTGCTGGCCTTCGAGACTACCGGAAGGCTGAGCGGATTGCGGAGCCGGTGGATTGGCGGCCTGCGTCTGCGACGCATCCTGCAACGACGGAGAAAGGCCGGGGGCGTCGGGCAGCGCGTTCCGGGACGTTTGAGGACTCTGGCCGAAAACCGGCAGGACCATGGGTGCTGCGAGAAGGAAGACGAGTTGCAAACGCGACGCCAACGATGAAAAAGGCACGTGGGGAACCTCCGGATCACGAGTGAACGGCATCCGCGCAGGGCACACGCGGAGCTTCGGCGAGATTCGCCGTCACTGTATAGGAGTCCCGAGAAGCGGATCGGACGCGAAAATTACGGCATTTTCATACAGGATTCAGCGGAAATGCGGCGCCGGATCAACCGAGAAGCTTCCTGAGCGCTTCGAGGCCTTCCTCGATCAATTGCGGCGAAACGGAGTAACTGAAGCGGACATGGCCTTCGCCCTGCGCGCCGAAGACCACGCCGGGGATGGTGGCGACGTGCGCCTTCTCGAGCAGCAGCGTGGAGACGCGGCGGCTCTCCTTGTGGATGTTCTGGATGCAGGGAAAGGCGTAGAAGGCACCGGCGGGGAGCTGGCATTCGAGGCCGAGCTCATTGAGGCCTTTGACGAGGAGGTCGCGGCGCCGGCGGTATTCTTCGCGGCGGGCGGCGATGGCGCTTTCGGGTATGGAGAGCGCTTGGAGCGCGGCCCATTGGGTGGGCGTGGAAACACCGTTGGTGGAGTAGAGGACGATTTTGCGCAGCCCGGTCATGAAGGGCTCTTTGGCGACCGCGTAGCCCACGCGCCAGCCGGTCATGGCATAGGTTTTGGAGAAGGTGTAGGCGGTGATGGTGCGCTCGGCCATGCCGGGGAGCGAGGCGATGGAGACATGCTCGCCCTCGTAGACGAGGTCCTCATAGGCTTCGTCGGCAATGACGACGAGATTGCGGCGGATGGCGAACTCGGCGACTTCTTCGGCTTCGTTGCGGGAGAAGACGAGGCCGGAAGGATTTTGCGGCGTGTTGTAGTAGATGGCGCGCGTGGCCGGCGTGGAGAAGTGTTCGAGGCAGGCGGTGATGCCGTTGCGGCGCGCGGTCGCGGTGGGCACCATGACGGGGCGCGCTTCGGCCATGACAATCATGTCTCGGATGGGCGTCCAGTAGGGCGAGAAGAGCAGGACGTCGTCGCCAGGATCGAGGACGGTTTGAAACGCAGCGTGGAGGGCATGCGCGCCGCCGACGGTGACGATGACGTCTTCGACCGCCACATCCATGCGATTGCGGGTTTGCAGCTTGCGCGCGATGGCCTCGCGCAGCGGCGCGATGCCGGACGACGGCGCGTAGCGGGTCTGGTTCTCAGCCATGGCGCGGCTGGCGGCGGCTTTGATGGGTTCGGGAGTCTCGAAGAAAGGCTCGCCGCCATGGAAGGCGTGCACGGGCGTGCCGGCAGCGCGGAGCTCGAGGATCTTGTTGCGAATTTGCACGATGTCGGAGAAGCCGACTTCATCCAGGCGTTTTGCAGTGCGCATGGGACCCCGTCTGTTCATGTTGGCCGGCCCGCTCCGCCGGACGTATCAGCTTACGGCATTTTGTTGAGATGCTGCGGGCAAAGTTGGGTGAAATTGCGCCGGGTTCAGGCATCGATGAGGCCGGAGTAGACAGCCATTCCGGCCACGGCGTCAATACACATCGCGTGGAGCGCGTCGATCTCCGCCTGGGCGCGGATGCCGCCGGCGACGATGAGCTGGCGCGCAGTGAGTGGGCGCAGGGCGCGGGCGGCTTCGATGGGAAAGCCGGTCATGGTGCCTTCGGTATCGACGTGGGTGTAGAGAAAGGCGCCGCAGAAGGGGGAGAGGGCGGCAATGGCCTCAGCGGGCGTGACGCGGACCTGATCGCGCCAGCCGCGAACAGCGATCTGTCCGGATTTTGTGTCGATGCCCGCGACAAATTGCTCGGGGCCGATGGCGGCGGAGATCCCCGCGGCGAATTCGAGGTTTACGCCGGTGGAATGAAAGAGGGCGGAGCCGAAGATGACGCGGCGCGCGCCACAGTCGAGGATTTGTTGTGCCTGCTCGGCGGTGCGAATGCCGCCGCCGACCTGGACGGGGAGGCGCTGCGCGATCTGCTCGATGAGGACGCGGTTATCGCCGGTGCGCTTGGCGGCGTCGAGGTCGATGAGCTGGACGAGGGGATAGCGGGCGAAGCGGTCGATCCAGTAATCCAAGTCGTCGAAGGCGAGGCGAAGCTCTTCGCCGCGCTCGAGCTGAACGATGCGGCCGCCCATGAGGTCGATGGAGGGGATTAACACGGATACCTCACTGGAATGCGGGCGTGGACGAGCTCTGCCTTGAGCGTGCGGACGTCGGCGACGCCGAAGTGGAAGATACCGGCGGCAAGTGCGGCATCGGCGCGGCCTTCGCGGAAGACCTGGGCGAAGTGCTGAGCGGTGCCTGCGCCGCCGGAGGCGATGACGGGGATCTGGACAGCGGCGCTGACGGCGGCGGTGAGCTCGCAGTCGAATCCGGCGCGGGTGCCGTCGGCGTCCATGGAAGTGAGGAGGATCTCGCCGGCGCCGCGGGATTCGGCCTCGCGAGCCCACTCAACGGCGCGACGGCCGGTGGGTTTGCGGCCGCCGGCGACGAAAACCTCGGCTTCGGATATAGGGCGGCCGGAGACGCGGCGCGCGTCGATGGCGACGATGACGGCCTGGGCTCCGAATTTCGAGCCGATTTCGCCGATAAGATCGGGGCGAGCGAGCGCGGCGGAGTTGATGCTGACCTTGTCGGCTCCGGCGTCGAAGACAGCCGCGGCTTCTTCGGCGGTGCGGATGCCGCCGCCGACAGTGAAGGGCACAAAGAGGCGCTGAGCGGCGCGCTGCACGGTGGAAAGGAGGGTACCGCGATTTTCGTGGGTTGCGGTGATGTCGAGGAGGACGATCTCATCGGCTCCGGCGGCGGCGTGGCGCGCGGCAAGCTCCGCGGGGTCGCCGGCATCGACGAGGTCGACGAACTGCACGCCCTTGACGACGCGGCCATCGCGGACGTCGAGGCAGGCGATGATGCGTTTGGTCAGCATGCGGGCAGCTCCGGACTGGAAAAATTCAGAAAATTGCGAAGGATCTGCAGGCCGGCTTCGCCGGATTTTTCGGGATGGAACTGCACGCCCATCACGTTGCCGCGCTCGACGGCGGCAGTGAAGGGGCCGCCGTAATCTGTAACCGCGACAGTGGCTTGCGTGACGGGCGCGCGATATGCGTGGGTGAAATAGACGAAGCTGCCGTCGGGAATACCAGAAAAGATTCGGGAATTGGGTTGGATGGCGAGGGAATTCCAGCCGACGTGGGGGATTTTCCGGCCTGGAGCGAAGCGCTCGCAGATTTCCGGGAACGCGGCGAGGCCGACGCAGTCGGGTGCTTCGGTACTGCCTGCAAAGAGCCACTGCAGGCCGACGCAGATGCCGAGGAAGGGCGCGCCGGCCGCGATCTTCCTCCTGATTTCGGATTTGAGGCCGCGATGGTCGAGGTATTGCGTGGCGGCGAAGTGGCCGACGCCGGGAAGGATGATCTTTTCGGCACGGGCAACCTGGGCGGGATCCTCGGTGAGGACGGGGTCCGCTCCGACGGCGCGCAGGGCCTTCATCACCGAGGTGAGGTTGCCGGCTTTGTAGTCGACGACGGCGATCACAGCAGGCCTTTCGTGCTGGGCAGTTGTTCTTTCAGTTGCGGATCGCGCGAGCATGCGAAGCGGAGCGCGCGGGCGAAGGCTTTAAAGAGAGCTTCGATTTTGTGGTGGTTGGAGCGGCCGTACATGGTTTTGATGTGGATGTTGGCGCGGGCGCCGCGGGCGAAGCCCTCGAAGAAGTCTTCGACCAGTTCGGATTGCAGGTCGCCGACGAGGCGGGTGCGGACCTTGGTGTCGACGGAGTGGGCGGCGCGGCCGCTGAGGTCGACGGCGGCGAGGCCGAGCGTCTCGTCCATGGTCATGAGGAAGTAGCCGGCGCGGAGGATGCCGCGCTTGTCGCCGAGAGCGCGATCGAAGGCTTCGCCGAGGGCGATGCCGACGTCTTCCACGGTGTGGTGCTGGTCGACGTCCAGATCGCCCTGGCAGCGGAGGTCGAGATCGAAGGCGCCGTGACGCGTGAAGAGCTCGAGCATGTGATCGAAGAAGCGGATGCCGGTGGAGATGGTGTAGCGGCCCTGGCCTTCGATGGTGAGGCGCAGATGAATATTGGTCTCGGCGGTTTTACGGTCGATCGAGGATGTACGTTTTGTGAAGGCTTTCTTCATGGGTTCGGGCCTGGTGCGACGATCTCGGATTTGCCTCAGGGGCTAAAGCCCCGGTTTCTCTGCGTGGCGGATCGGCACGGCTGAAGCCGTGCCCCTTCAAAGCGGTTTCGGAATGGATGCCTGAGCGGATTGCGGGCTCCAGCGGATTTCGCCGAGAGCGGATTCGAGAGCGGCGAGGCCCTGCGCGGTTTGCTCGCGGGTGCCGATGGTGATGCGAACGCAGCCGTCGCAACCGGGGTCGCTGGAGCGGTCCCGCACGAGGACGCCGCGAGCACGCATGGCCTGGACGAAAGCGCGATGCTGCGGGCCGATGTTGACCAGCGCGAAATTCGCACTGGAGGGCCAGAAGGGCAGGCCGATGCGGCGGAGAGTGGATTCGAACTCCGCGCGCGCGGCGAGAACTTCCGCGACATACCAGCGGAGGTAGTCTTCGTCTTCGAGTGCGGCGGCGAGGCAGGCGAGCGCGACGGAGTTGACACTGTAGGGCGAGATGGCGCGGCGCATCCAGCGCATCTGGTCTGCGGCGGCGCAGAGCACACCGAGGCGAAGACCAGCGAGGCCGTAGGCTTTTGAAAATGTGCGCGCGACGATTACATTTGGCGCGCGGCCGATGAGGTCGACGACGGTTTCGCCGTGGAAGTGGAAATATGCTTCGTCGACGAGGACGGCGGCGTAGGGCGCGGCTTCGACGATGCGAAGAATATCAGCACGCTGGACGGCCTGGCCGGTGGGACTGTTGGGGTTGGCGATAGCGATGAGGCGCGCGGCGGGCGTAATGGCGGCGAGGAGGGACGTCAGCGGAAACTGAAAACCATTCTCAGCAGGAACAGGAACGAGGCGCGCCGGCGTGCCAGAGGCGTAGACCTCGTACATGGAATAGGTGGGGACGGGGATGAGAACGTCGGTGTCCGCTTCGAGATACGTCTGGCAGAGGACGTGGATGGCTTCATCGACGCCGTTGGTGAGGAGGACCTGCGCGGGCGCGAGACCGAGGTGTTCGGCGACGCGGCGCTCGAGCGGCTCACGCTCGGGGTAGCGGGTGAGGTCGCCGCGGGAGACGCGGGCGAGGGCTTCGAGGACGCGCGGCGAGCAGGCGAAGGTGTTCTCGTTGAAGTCGAGGCGGAGGCCGCTGCGGTCGCCGAGGGGCGGGTGATACTCCTTCATGCGGCGGACGGTTGCTGACGGTTGTGGGCCGAGGACTTTGGTTTCAGTCATGAACGCCTCGCGCGCGGATGGATTCCGCGTGGCCGGTGAGGCCTTCAGCCTCTGCGAGACGGATAGCGGCAGGTCCGAGTTGGCGCACGCCTGCCTGGGAATACTCCTGTATGGTGACGAGCCGGACGAAGTCGAGCACGCTGAGGCCGCCGCGCGTGCGCGCGAGGCCGCTGGTGGGCAGCGTGTGGTTGGGGCCGGAAATGTAGTCGCCGAGGGGCTGCGCAGACCAGCGGCCAATGAAGACGGAGCCGGCATTGCGAACCCAGTCGAGATCGGCGGCGGTGTCGATGGTGAGATGTTCGGGGGCGATGCGATTCGTCAGATCGCGGGCCTCGTCGAGATTGCGGGCGACGATGGCGACGCCGTTGCGGGCGAGAGCTTCGGCGGCGATTTTATTGCCGCGGGAGCGTTGCTTCACTTCCGCGACGACGGATTTTGCGAGCGTGGCGCTGGCGGTGATGAGGATGGCGACGGCATCGGGATCGTGCTCGGCCTGGGCGACGAGATCAGCGGCGATCGAGGCGGGTTCGCCGGATTCGCTGGTGACGACGATTTCGGTGGGGCCGGCGAGCATGTCGATGGCGCAGTCGAAGGCGACGAGTTTCTTGGCCGCGGTGACCCAGGCGTTGCCAGGGCCAACGATTTTGTCGACGCGGAGAATAGATTGCGTGCCGTAGGCGAGGGCCGCGACGGCTTGCGCGCCGCCGATGCGGTAGAACTCGGTGATGCCGAGGAGAAATGCGGCGGCGAGAGTTTCCTTTGCGGGGCGCGGCGAGACGGCGACGATGCGCTCGACTCCGGCGACCTGCGCGGGGATGGCGGTCATGAGCAGGGTGGACGGGAGCGGATAGCGGCCGCTGGGAACGTAACAGCCGACAGAACGAATGGGAAGGACGCGCTGGCCGGTGACGACGCCGGGCGCGGGCTTCAGATCGAAATCGCGGGGACGTTGGCGCGCGGCGAAGGCGCGGATGTTGCGGGCGGCGGTCTTCAGGGCCTGGCGCAGCTCGCTGGGAGTGGATTCCCAGGCGAGCTGTATCTCGATTTCCGGAATACGTAACGGAACCTGTGACGAAATGCCGTCGAGTTTCGAGCGGAGGCGGAAAAGCGCCGGGTCGCCCTGGCGGCGAACTGATTCCACGATGCGGCGCGCCTGAGGAAGCACGCGCTCGAAGGGAGCA
>JASIAO010000074.1 GCA_030041955.1 Acidobacteriaceae bacterium
CCGCGCCGATCATCACCATGGCGGCTACCGCGGCGCGGCGGGCCGGGAAAGAGAAGATGGCCAGCGGCAGCATCGGCGCGGCCGTCCTCAGCTCGACCCGGACGAAGGTCACGCCAAGCAGCACGGCAAGCACCAGCCCGGCGACGGTCGCGGGCGAGCCGAACCCGTGCTGCTGGCCGTTGCTCAGCCCGAAGATCTGGCTCGCGATCGACCCGGTCACCAGCGCGGCTCCCGGATAGTCGATCCGGCTGGATCCGGTCGGCGCCGCGGCGGGCAGCCGCCTGATCAGCGCGAGCATGATCAGGATCAGGGGCGGGTTGACAAGGAACACCGCCCGCCAGCCCGCGTACTGCGTGAGCAGCCCGCCGGCCACGATCCCCGCGGTCGCCCCGGCGGCCGTCGTCGCCTGCCAGATGGCCAGCGCCCGGTTCCTCGCCGCGCCCTCGGCGTTGGTCGTGGTAAGCAGGGACAGCGCGGCCGGCGACACCACCGCCCCGGCGCTGCCCTGCACGAGCCGCGCGACGACCAGCATGACCGGCCACCGGGACAGGCCGCAGGCCAGCGACGCGAGCGCGAAGACGATCAGCCCGATGACCAGCAGCCGGCGCCGCCCGAGCAGGTCGGCCAGCCGGCCGCCCACCAGCAGCAACGAGCCGAACGTCAGCGCGTACCCGGTCACCACCCACTGCAACTCCGCGGCGGCCATGTGCAGATCGGCCTGAATGGTCGGCAGCGCCACGTTCACGATGCTGAAGTCAGTCAAGCTACTTTCGTAACATGCCCTGGGACCTGCGGCTTTGCGGAGCGTGACGTGTCGGTGCTGCACTGGCTCCGATATGACCGCGACGGTGGGGCTGGTGACAGAGGCGCAAACTGCCGACCGGAGCCCAGCGCGCTACGCGCTCAGCCGGAGCAGCGCAAACGCATGTAATCCGCGGGTAATCCCGGCGGGCCGAACCGGGCAGGCCAACAGCTCGTTCGATAGGACATGAGACGACCAGCGCGATCCGTGATCAAGGTAACACGCTCGTAGCGATGCAGACGATCCGAACGAGCAGGAATCTCGCCTTAGTCCTCCTCCGAAACGTCGGCCGGACACCCGAAATCACTGTTCGATGACTCATCCCGGACTACTCCGAATAGTCACATATGGGGAGCGGCCGGGCATGGCAAAGTCTTAGTGAAACATTATCATCTAATCATCAGGAGGCGAGCATGAAATGCTTCTTCCCTTTTCCCGGCAAAGGTCAGCGGGGAATCCGCCAGCGCGGAGCGGTGACTCTATCGGCGACCGTTATCGTAACCTTCCTCGCCGCAGCGCCAGCCGTTTCGCATCCGCAAGCTAGCCTGCCTGCCGTCGTCACGTATACCATTATCCCGGCGTTCACCCATGATATGCCGCTATCCGGAACGGCGCACGCAATCCATCAGGGTTCGCTATTGAACGCCTCCGCTGACCCGGACTTCGTCTGCACGGTCTATGCCTCCGATGCTATGCCAGGCAATGATAATCGGACAATATCCGGGGAAGGCAGCCAGTTCTGCACGGGATCCGGATGGGTGCCGCAGCACATCCGCGTGGCTATTCAATGGTATCTCCGCTTCGGCTTCTGGAGCAACAGGAACCGGGTCAGCACTAACCACACCAGCCATGATTTCGCCCACCTGACTATCGGCTTCCCATGCACCGGGACGGGCACTCACACTTATCGCATAGTAACCGATGGGTACGCCGCGAACGGCGCGTATTCACAAAGCGTGCAGTCTCAAGATTATATTCGGGTCACCTGCCACAGATAGCGGGCTTGCCCAGGGTGCCGGAAGTCGGCTTCAGCCTGTGAGACCAACAAAATTTCCAGAGACTATCGCTTCCGAGAGCGGAACACCTTATAATAGAACTTCCTGAAGCCCGTTGGCAACACTTAAGCTGGACAGGTGCTGCCCGGAGCCCGGCTCGTGCTAGCGGTTCCGTAGACGCGCGAGAGGAGGTGCTATAATGCTAACTATGCCGCGAAAGCTCAGAAGACTATTGCATGCACTGATCTCTGGCCTTTGGTATGACTTTCGCCAGTTGATCAGCTGGCCGTCACCAAAGGGCGATAGGATAGTTCCCGCATTTGACTCGTCGCTTCCGCGGAAGGTCAGCTCTTATGGCCCGGGCCTTTCTGAGCCCAACGGCCGGACCAAAGAATTACTTCAGCATTTCGTTCGAGAGCTGGTCACAGATCGCCCACGTTGGCTGGTTAATGGCAGTTTCAGCCTTTAGCCCACTAACATCTGAGATCGAGTGGCTTATTTCCGCATCGCGCGCCGTCCACGTTCACACGGTCGGCAACCATCCGGACGGACATGAGTCCCCGTCACGTCATGACGAGCTGATGCGCGACGGTACCACCATTATCACGGTCTGTGGTTGTCTCAGCGTCCCGTCCTGCGTATCTGCCCTACGCGTGCAGCCGGCGCGCGCACGCGCGAGGGTGAGACCAAAACGGAACCACGCAGGGTGACCAGGAGGACAACTCCGCGCGCCACCGGAGCAACTCCACGCGCGCGAAGTGTCGGCCCGCCACGCTCGGCAGAACTGCAGCGGAGCGGTAGCGACACCCAGCCCGTCCTGGATCGAGGGCAGCGCGACATTGACGATCGTGAAGTCCAGCTGGAGCACCAACTGGGCGGAACAGATCAGCGCCATCGCCAGCCCGCCCGCGTGCGCATGCCCGCCCGCGTGCGCCTGCCCGCCGGCGTGCGCCTGCCCGCCCGATGCCTCGCTCATGACCGTCAAGTACCCGCTTCGCCGGTGCGGCGCTCGGCATCCGCGGCGAGCAGCGCGGCCACGGCGGCCTCGGCCTCCGCGTCGGCGGGCAGCACGGCGGGCAGCCGGGGGACACCGGGTAGCCGTCCCTCGGATTCGTACCGGCTGATCACCCCGGGGTCTATGTAAGAGCCGCGCGCCACGGCCGGAGTGTCGCCCAGCCAGTCCGCCACCCCACGGACCCCGGTGGCAATCACCCGGGCCCGGCCCCTCGCGGTCGGCGCCGGGTCCGCGTTCGCCAGCAGCAGCGCCATCAGCACGGTCGCGTTCCAGGTGCGGAACTCCTTGGCGGTGAAGTGTCCGCCGGCCCGGGTAGCGATGTAGCTGCTCACCTGGTGCGAGCGCAGCGGCTGCCAGCCAGGACCGTCCTGGAAGCACAGCAGCGGGTCCAGGCCGTTGTCGCTGCCGATCAGCGCGCGCACCATCGTCCGGACCGCCCGGTCGGCGACCGAGATCGTGCGG
>JASIAO010000075.1 GCA_030041955.1 Acidobacteriaceae bacterium
TGCTGATACAGCACACCATTTGCGGAGACGGAGTTGGCTGCGCCGATGTCCGCAATGTTCTGATTGTTGAACAGATTGTTGAAGCTGAGTTTGATCTTCGAGTTATCGAATTTCGAGCGATTGCGAAGGGTGTAATTCAGGAAAAGGTTGCTGACCCAGAAAGGGTCGAGCGGAACAGCCTGGTGACAGACGCCGCCGTTGTCGCAACTGGTGTCTTCCCAACGACTGCCGATGCGCTTGTTGAAGAAGCCGACGTCCCAGGCGCCGCTCTGGTAAGTCGGCCCAACGGTTTCGGTATCGTGCGGCGCCAGAGCGACCCATGCGGAAGAACTGGCAGGCGTGGCCGGCGCAGTGGCGGTCGCAGGCTGCGCCGCAGCGGCCTCATATTTGGCCTCGCCCAGGGTGCCGTTGAGGAAGAGGCTGATGCCGTGGCCCACCACAACATTGCCCTCGCCTTCCAGACCGTTGGTGTCTGACGGCGGCGAGGCGTAGTAGTAGTAGAACCCGGCGTCGGGACCGGATGGGGGCGTGTAGCTCGCGTACTGATTGACGAAGTGGATGTGGAAGGCATCGGCGTCCATGCTCACGCGGTTCAGCTTGAGCACCGTGCCGCCCTGGTAGGTGGTGGCCACCGTGGGAGGCGGAGCCTGAGACACCTCGCCGCCGGTCACATCGAAAACCGTGCTGAAGGGGATGATGCTACCGCGGCCGTATTGTCCATAGGCCGACCAGTTGGTGCTGATGCGATAGTTGGCCTCAACCGAGGGCAGCACATTGTTGTATTGCTTTTCGTGGATGGTATACGCAGGACACTCTGTCGTGGTGGCCGTCTTGGAGCAGCCCAGGGGACCGACATCCTTATTCGAAGCCCACTGCTGCACCGTCATGTTGTAGAGAGCGTCCTTCACTCCGGCGGTGATCGTCCAGCGCGGGATGGCGACCAGCTGGTACTCCGCGAATGGCTGATAGTCGCGAGTGATGAAGCCCTCGTGGAACTTGATTTTTCCGATTTCATCCGAGTCGACCCAGTCCTGCGGATCGGTGTCGATCTGATAGCGGTTGGTGGAGGTGTACTCGAACCAGCCGCCGGTGCGGAAGACCCCATACTTCGAAGCGTCGCTGAGGTGAGCGATCACGCCGCCCTTCACGTACTGGTTCATCTTGTCGATGCCGCTGGTGGCCGTCACCGGATTTCCCGTCAGCTGCCCTCCATCGTCACCGGACTCGCTGTATTGACTGTTGTTGTAGTGCTGGTGGTTCGAGTACGAGTAGGTGTAGGGCTTGGCTTCGAGGCGCCAGCCCTTGCCCCAGTCCCGGGTCACGGTGACGATCTCGAAGTTAGTCGGGATGTGGTTGTTATAGAACTTGTAGTAGAGCCCGTTCACTGTGCCGTCAGGGTTGTAATAGTTGTTCTGCATGTAGAAGTTGTTGCCGTACTGTTGCACCTGGAAGCGGTACGGATCGTTATTGGGTGTGTTCGCGTCCACGATGACCACGGTGCTGATCACCGACAGATGGGTTTTGTCGGAGAACTTGTAGGTGAACTTCGCCGTTCCGGCGGTGCGGTACTGGTAGTTATAGGTCTGGTAGCCGTCGGAGTTCAGGTGGTGGCCTTCAAACCAGAAATTGGCCTTCGGATTCCTGCCCCCGAAAAGGCCGGAGTTATATTCGCCGAGAATCTGATTGGTGTTGAAGGAGCCGTAGGAATTCTGCAGGAACATGGAGCTGGTGGCAGGCAGTTCAGGCGAGAAAAAGTGGATGGATCCGCCATAGTTGGCAGGCCCCATATCGGCAGCGGTGCCGGGGCTGCGGTCGAAGTCCACGTAGCCGATGGCCGGCGCCGGAACGTAAGCCCAGGAGTGATGGCTGGGGTCATTCGAATCTTCAAACGGAATGCCGTCCCACGTCATGGTGTAGTCGTCGTCGACAAAGCCGCGGAAGTAGATGGTGGCCTGTCCGAGGCCGATGCCGTTCGTGCTCCAGCTCACGGTGCCGGGGGCGGCCTGGGTGAGATCGGCGAAGTCGGTCACCGGAGAAGTGAATTCGCTCACGTACTGGCTGGTGATTTCGGTGCGCGCCGATCCGGCATCGAGCACCGATTTGACAGGAGAAAGCTGCGATGCGAGGGAGGTATCGGCTTCGGCCTCAACCGTGACTTCCTGGCCGACGGAAGCAATGGGCAGCGTGAAGGGAAGATCCACGGCAGCTCCCGCGGCCACCTTCACGGTGTACTGCGTCTGCGTGGCGAAGCCGGTGGCCGAAACCTGAACGGTGTAAGTCCCCGCGGGCAGGCCGTCGATGGAGAACTTGCCGTCGGTGCCGGTGAACGTGGTGTGCCGGGACAGCAAAACGCCGGTAACGGCGACTCCCGCGCCCTTAATGGCTTTGCCCGCCTGATCGACGACCGAACCCTGGATCGTTCCCGCGTTGGCTTGCGCGTGTAACGAGACCATCCCCGCCATGAGGACGAACAGGCAGGCGAGGATGCCAAACGAGATTCCCCGTACCTTTGCGGGACCTGCTTCCTGCTTTTTGTCCGATGTTTTAGCTGCGGGAATTCGTTCAAATCGATTGGGCGCAGGAATGCGCCTGGACAAGCTTGCTGGGTTTGTCAAAACATAGCCTCCAAATTTTCCGGGATAAAACGGGTGGACCTGGGTGTCTTGTTGGGAAACCGCTGAGGCCAACGATATGAAGCTCGCGTGAAGGAGGTGTTAGAAGACTGTTGCAGATTCGTGAATTAGCGTTGCGGATACTGCACCCGACGCCGCGAAGCCCGCTGCGCGTGAAGCTCGTTGGCGCGCAGCAACGCCGTCCGCCTCTGTTCCCTCACTTGATACCTGTCGTAAATCCCCAGCTATCCACAGGGGGCGCCACGCTATAGTCGGTATGGCGATTCCCACGACCTCGCTCGGGCGTGGCAGGCAGACCGGCAAAAAGCGGAGGCGCAGCGATTCTGGAGGAGCCCCGGGACGACTTTTATCGTCCACCCGCAGGCGATCCGGAAGCGCGCGCGTATCGTGCTCCTCGCGAGGACGACGGCGAGGGCGATGAGCCGTTTTTGCGTGCGCGCCGTCGGGTTCCGGTCCGGCGCGGTCTGCTCCCCCAGTGGGCGCGAACGCGCTGGGGGCGGCCGCTCTTTGCGGGCTGCGTCCTGCTGGCGCTTGGCGCTGCGGCTGCGCTGGTATGGGAGGCGCAACATTTCCTCGAGCACGATCCCCGTTTTGTGATTGCTTCCTCCACTTCCATCCAGACCATCGGCAACAGCCACCTCACCCGTTCCGATCTGCTCTCCGTCTTCGGATCGGATATCGGGCGCAACCTCTTCTTTGTGCCGCTGGCCAGGCGGCGCGTCGAGCTGGAGCAGATTCCCTGGGTGGAGCACGCCACGGTGATGCGCATCCTGCCCAATCAGCTGCGCGTTGCGGTTTCCGAGCGCACGCCGATTGCGTTTGTCGAGATCCATGGGCGGATCGAGCTGGCCGATGCGGCCGGCGTCATCCTCGAAATGTCGCCCCAGGACATGGCGGCCAGGCATTACACGTTTCCGGTGGTGCTGGGCATCAACCCCGGCGATCCGCTCTCGGTGCGCAGCGCGCGCATGCAGCTCTATCAGCGTTTTTTGCAGGATGTGGACTCAGGCGGGGAGAAAGTTTCGGCGCGGCTGAGCGAGATTGACCTGTCCGACCCCGAGGACGTGAAAGCCACGGTCCCCTCGAGCGGCACCGATCTGCTGCTCTACTTCGGCCAGGAGGATTTCCTGGCGCGCTGGCAGAATTATGAGGCGCACATCGCGCAGTGGCGCGCGCAATATCCGAATCTGGCCTCGGTCGATCTCCGCTATGAGCGCGAGGTGGTGTTGAAGATGGCGAATGCGCCTGCGGACCCGAGTCCGGCGGCAACGTCCGCGGCGAATCCTGCGCAGGCGACGCCCGCCCGCCGCACCACGGCGCAAAAGAAGGCTGCGAAGAAAAAGATTGTCGCCCAGAACAAGCGGCGCAGGAACCACAACGTGCGGGAGGCGCAGTGAGCCAGCAACCGGACAATATTCTCGCGGTGCTGGACATGGGCAGCGCCAAATTTCGCGTTCTGGTGGCGGAAATTTACGACGGCGCGCTGCGCTATCGCGGGCACGGAATCGCCAACGCCGCGGGCATGCGCAAGGGCATGGTCGCCGATCTGAAGCCGGCCGCTGCGGCGATCAATCGCGCCGCGGTGATGGCCGAAGAATCGGCGCAGACCACCATCGAGCGCTGCGTGGTGGCCGTCGGCGGCCCGCACATTCGCGGCGTCAACAGCCGCGGCGGCATCACCCTGGGCGCGCGGCTGCGCGAGATCACGCGCGAGGATGTCCGCGCCGCCGTGGAGCGCGCGCGCTCCATTTCCCTTCCCGCCGATCGCGAAGTGCTGCACCTGTTGCCGCGGGAGTTCATCCTCGACGAACAGCCGGGCATTCTCGATGCGGTGGGGATGGTCGGCAACCGCCTCGAGGTCAATTTGCACATCGCCACCAGCTCGGCCAGCGCGCAGCAGAGCATCGTCACCTGCGCCAATCGCGCTGGGATCGAAGTCACGGAGACAGTCTTCGAAGGGATTGCCGCAGCGGAAGCCACGCTCTCCGCCGACGAGCGCGAGCTGGGCGTCTGCCTCCTCGATGTCGGCGCGTCCACCTCAGAACTGGTCGTGTTCTTCGAGGGCTCGGTGGCGCACACCTCGGTGGTGCCCATCGGCGGGGACCACTTCACGAACGATCTGGCCGTCGGCCTGCGCGTCACCGCGCCCGAGGCAGACTGGCTGAAGTGCCATTACGGTCACGCAACCGTGACCGCCGTATCGCAGACGAGCGAAGTGGAGCTGACCGGATTGCCTGGGCATGAGCCGCGTATGGTCCGCCAGCGGATGATCAGCGAGATTCTCGAGCCGCGCGCACGCGAACTCTTCCAGATGCTGCGCGACAATCTCCGCCAGGGCGGCGTGCTCGAAGCTCTGGGCGCTGGCTGCGTGGTCACCGGCGGCACTTCGCGGCTGCCGGGCCTGCTGGATACGGCCGAAAGCCTGTTGCGGGTTCCGGCGCGCGTGGGCACGCCGGTGCCGTTGTCGCGCATGCCCGCGGAGCTGTCCGCGCCCGAGTGCGCGGTGCTGATTGGAACGTTGCTCTACGCCCACCGCACCAGCCTGACCCGTGCGGCGGAAAACCAGGGACTGCGCGCCAAGCTGC
Organism: Acidobacteriaceae bacterium; assembly: GCA_030041955.1. Classification (GTDB taxonomy): domain Bacteria; phylum Acidobacteriota; class Terriglobia; order Terriglobales; family Acidobacteriaceae; genus Palsa-343. The sequence goes on from JASIAO010000075.1 coordinate 5,219, forward strand.
GCGCCATTTTTGCCGGGAGTATTTGAAAAACAGGAATCACCGATTAGGAATCAGGAACGGCAAGCGGAGAGAAACGAGCGGAACACAGGGAGCACAGAGGAGCAGAGGAAACCATGGCGATGAATCAATCTGACGAAATCCGCATCCAGTATCACGATGAAGTCCCTCGCGGCGCGAAGATCAAGGTGATCGGCGTAGGCGGCGGCGGCGGCAACGCGGTCAACCGCATGATCGCCGCCAACATGGAGGGCGTGGAGTTCATCGCCGCCAACACCGACCGTCAGGCGCTAACGCTCTCGCAGGCTCCGGTGAAGCTGCAACTGGGCGTCAAGCTGACCAGCGGGCTGGGCGCGGGCGCCAATCCCGACGTCGGCCGGCGCGCGGCGCTCGAAGACTCCGAACAGATCATCGAAGCCCTCGAAGGCGCGGACATGGTCTTTGTCACTGCCGGCCTCGGCGGGGGCACGGGCACGGGCGCGGCGCCGGTAATCGCCTCGCTGGCCAGCGAGATGGGCGCGCTCACCGTGGCTGTGGTCACGCGGCCTTTCGCTTTCGAGGGCAAACGGCGCATGGTGCAGGCCGAGCGCGGCATGCAGGAACTGCTCGACAGCGTGGACACCATGATCGTGATCCCCAACGAAAAGCTGCTGGCGGTCGCCAAAGACGCAGGTTTCTTCGAGTCCTTCCGCATCGCCGACGACGTGCTGCGCCAGGGCGTGCAGGGAATCTCCGACATTATTACGATTCCCGGCATCATCAACCGCGACTTTGCCGACGTGAAGACCACCATGGCCGGCATGGGCTATGCGGTCATGGGCACCGCGGTGCGCAGCGGAGAGAATCGCGCCATCGAGGCTGCGCAGGCCGCCATGGCCTCGCCGCTGCTGGAAGCCGGAGCCATCGACGGAGCGCGCGGCATCCTCATCAACATCACCGGCTCCAGCACCCTCCGGCTGAACGAGGTCAACGAGGCGTCCACGCTCATCCAGAACGCCGCGCACGAAGACGCGAACATCATCTTCGGCGCAGTGCTGAACGAGAAGATGGGCGACGAAGTGAAGATCACGGTGATCGCCACCGGATTCCGCCAGGGATCCGATGAGCGGCGCGAGCATCTGCTGAGCGCGGCCCTGCGCGCCCAGGCTCCGGCCAGAATTGAAGCGCGCCCGGCCACGCCGCGCTTCGCCAGCGAGGACGAGGACGACTTCCCTGCTCCGCCGCCCGCAACTCGGGCCGAGCCATCGGTGTTCGTTCCGGTCACGGCGCGGGAGGTGATCTCGGTTTTCCGCGAGCCGGAAGAGCCGGTCATCGCTGCGGCCGAGGAAGTAGAACTGGCGGTCAGCGAGGAACCGGAGATGGAACCGCAGCCGGTTTCGCTTTCCGTCCGCCTCGCCGAAGGGGTCACCGAGCCGCGGACCATCGTCTCGCCGCACGCCAGTTTCGAAGAGGAAACCAGTGAAAACCTTGATATCCCGGCATTTTTGCGCAAGGGCGGATTATGACCCGGAAGAGTTACTTCGGGAATGCAAGAATGTACTTTACAGGTAACTGTTTCCGGTTATAGTGAACCCAGAGTTCCTGTTTACCATCCAAGCAGTTGCACACGCCACCCCTCGGGATGGCGACACTGGGCCGTTTTTGGGGTTGGAATCAGGAACCGCGGCTCGATCCGTCGATCCGGATCCGGAACGCTCATTCCGGTTTGGGAAGATCCGGCGGCGACCGAGCAAATCAAGGGCTGCGCAGGCGGGTTCTGTCGCACGATAAAGCAGAGAGCCTGAAATTTTAAGGACGAGTTCCCCGATGAAGCGTGTAGTTCTCTCTCTGATGCTGGCCGCGTGGATGACCCCAACGCTGTTGTTTGCGGCGACCACCAGCACTGCGACCACCAGCACTCGGAAGTCCGTGCACCATACCCATGCCCGCCTGCACGCGACGTCAACGGTGCACCGGCGCGAAGTGGCTCGGCATTCGAGCGTGCGCGAAACGCCTAGGGCGCACCTGAGATCTGCAACCCTGACCCGGACCACGTACCGCCATCGCTATATTCGGCACAGGTATTACGAGCGCTTCACCGCGGATTCCTTTGCGACCGGCGATCTCGAGGCAGGCGACATCACCGCCGGCGAAGATCCCGTGGTGCGCCAGGCAGCGATCGACGCTCTCGGAAACATGAACGGCACCGTGGTCGCCATCGATCCCTCCAACGGCCGCATTCTGGCGATGGTGAACCAGAAACTGGCGCTCTCCTCGGGCGCCGAGCCCTGCTCCACCATCAAGCTGACCGTCGCTCTGGCAGCTCTGGATGAGGGAATCATCACCGAAGACACGCCGGTCAATCTGGGCGGAGGCTACCACCTGAATCTGACCCAGGCCCTGGCCAACTCCGTCAACATCTATTTCGAGGTGTTGGGACGGCGGCTGGGCTTTGAGCGCGTCCACCACTACGCCACGGAATTCGGCCTCGGTGAGCTGGCCGGCTACGACATTCCCGGCGAGCATCCCGGCCTTTATCCCGACCAGCCCATCCCGGAGAGCGAAGGCGGCGTAGGCCGCATGTGCTCCTTCGGCGAAGGCATCTCCATGACCCCGCTGCAACTCGGCGCGCTGGTCGCAGCCATCGCCAATGGCGGTACACTCTACTATCTGCAGCACCCCACCACCCCTGAACAGGTTCTGGACTTCCAGCCGCGCATCAAGCGCACCCTGGATATTTCGCGGATCCTGCCTGCCCTGCAGGACGGAATGGCCGCGGTCGTTCGCTACGGCACGGCCCGTTCGCTGCGCGTGAACTTCAATCAGTTCCCGGTGCTCGGCAAGACCGGCACCTGCTCCGACGATGGCACCCGCTTCGGCTGGTTTGCCTCCTACGCCGACACGCAATACGGCCGCATCGTCACCGTCTTCTTCCTTGAGGGCGGGCGCGCGACCTTCGGCCCCAGGGCCGCCGAGCTCACCGGCATCTTTTACCGTGACCTCTGGAATCAGAGCTACTTCGCCGCGAAGCAGCCGACCGAGACAACCCAGGTTGGCGACACCGCGGCCGGCGAACCGCAATAATCGCAACCGAACCTCAAACTACGCCGCCGGACGAATCGACCCGTCCGGCGATGTTGTTTGTGGGGACGAACCGCGTCGCGCCTGCACCGATTTCAGGTGCCCGCGGTAGAACGAGTCCCGCCTCTTGGCGATCTCCGCGTTCAACTCGCCGCCGATCAAAATCGCGAGCGACGTGAGATAGAACCAGAACATCAGCCCGAACAGCGCGCCCATGCCGCCGTAGAGGCGCGAGTAGTTCGCCATGTGGTTCAGATAGAACGCCAGGCTGAACGAACCCACGAACCACAGAGCCGTTGCGAAGATCGCGCCGGGGATCGTGGAGCGAAAGCGCTGGCGCATATTGGGCGCGAGGAAATACACAATCTCCAGCCCCAGAACAAAACAGCCGAAGACCGCGGCCAGGCGGAGCAGCGGCCACATCTTCTCCAGGAATCGCGGCACCGAGACGAACTCACCAAGGAGATGGCCGAAATGCGGCCCGGCAATGATCGCCATCAGCGAGATGGTCAGCAGGCAGCCGCTGGTGAAGGTGAGCAACAGCGCCTGCAGCCGGTCGCGCAGCCACGAGCGCTCGTCGGTCACGTCGTAGGCGATGTTGAGCGCGCTGATCATCGACGTAAATCCGCTGGTGGAAGACCAGATATAGCTGCCCAGGCCGAACAACAACACAACCCCGTGCGGACGCAGCACGTTGCCGATTAATCTCTCCACCATGGACAGCGCGTTGGCCGGCACCAGCAGGGCCACTTCGCCCAGCAACTGCGGAATAAGGTTGGGAATCGGCAGCAGCGAGAGCAGCGCCACCACCGCCATCACCAGCGGCACCATCGACATCATCGACCAGAACGCCAGCCCCGCGGCCACATCGAAGACTCTGGTGCGGATCAGTTCGTGACCAACGATTCGAGAGAGCGCTCTCGTCTCGCCCCACCGGCGCGCCAGCCGCTGCCGCCAGCGGCGAAAGCTCTTGCGCCGCCGCGGTGCTTTCCCCGGCGACGCTGCGGCACGCGCTTGCGAAGAGGAATTGTCGCCAGGCAATGGAGGGCCCCCGAACGAACGGTCTCCTCTGTGCGATGTGTAAATTGCCACAGCGGATGGACCGGGTTCCACGGTTCCTGCGGTCCTCTTGCCCCCGACGCCCGTTTTCTGCGATACCTTAATGGATTTCCTCCAGGAGCGAACCATGCGACGCAAGCTTCTTTTCCCTGCTCTGCTGACTTTTGGCGCACTGATCGCGGCCGGCCTTGAGGCCCGCGCACAAAACCCCCAGGATGTCGCCTATGCCAGCGGAGCGGAAACCGTCCACGGCCTGCTCTATCTGCCGCCCAGCGGCGGCGTTCACCCGGCCCTCGTCGTCATCCACGAGTGGTGGGGGCTGAACGACTGGATCAAACAGCAGGCAGCCGGCTTCGCGCAGCAGGGATACGTGACCCTGGCCGTCGATCTCTATCGCGGCCAGGTCGCCAGCGATCCCGAAACCGCGCATGAGCTTTCGCGCGGGCTGCCGCCGGACCGCGCCGTGCGCGACCTCACCTCGGCCGTCGCGTTCCTCTCCCGCCGCAAGGACGTCGATCCCCGCCGCATCGGCGCCATCGGCTGGTGCATGGGCGGAGGCTACGCGGCGCAACTGGCCGTCGCGGATCCGAACCTGCGCGCAGTGGTCATCAATTACGGCTCGCTGCCCACGGATCGCGCGGCTCTCGAGAAGATCCACGCCGCGGTGCTCGGCAACTTCGGCGGCCTCGATCGCGGCATCACGCCCGACGACGTCCACGCCTTCGAGGCAGCGATGCAGTCGCTGGGCAAGAGCGTGGACGTTAAGATTTATCCCGACGCCGGCCATGCCTTCGAGAATCCAAACAACACGGCGGGCTATAGGCCGGACGATGCCACCGACGCACAACAGCGCTCGCGCGAATTTCTGGCGAAGCAGCTAAAGCCGGGAAAATCGTAGCTGGAGCGGCGCGAGCTGGCCGGGGCTAATCTGAATCAAGATGCGCGCCGCTGTCCTGCACCAACCCGCGCCCATTGCGAGCCGCCCGCTGGCGATGGAAGATCTGCCCGTCCCCGGGCCGGGAGCCGGTGAAGTCCTGCTCAAAGTGGAGGCCTGCGGCGTTTGCCGCACCGATCTGCACATCACCGCCGGCGAGCTGCCCTCGCTGCGCGACTCCGTCACGCCAGGCCACCAGATCGTCGCCCGCGTTGAGAAGTCGGGCCAGGGTGTCGAGTCGAGTCGCATCGGAGGCCGCGTCGGCGTCTCCTGGCTCGGCGGCGTCGACGGAACCTGCCCGCTCTGCCGCAAAGGCCGCGAGAATCTCTGCGATCACCCCACCTTCACCGGCTACTCCGTCAACGGCGGCTACGCGGAGTACGCCGTTGCCCGCGCGGACTTCCTCATTCCGCTACCCTCGGACCCCTCCGCAACGGATCTCGCGCCACTGCTCTGCGCGGGCATCATCGGATTCCGCAGCCTGCGCGTGGCCGAGGTGCAGCCTGGCGACCGCGTCGGCCTCTTTGGATTTGGCGCTTCGGCCCACCTGGCGATCGACGTGCTCAAATCCTGGAATTGCGAAGTGTACGTCTCCACGCGCGGCGAATCGCATCAGCAGCTCGCGCGCAGCATGGGCGCAAAGTGGGTGGGCGGCGCAACCGACCGGCCGCCCGTCCCGCTCGACTGCGCCGTGACCTTCGCGCCGAGTGGCGATGTGGTGCTCGCTGCGCTGGCCTCGCTGCGCAAGGGCGGCATCGTTGCCATCAACGCCATCCATCTGGACCGCATCCCGCAGTTCGACTACGACCGGCTGCTATGGGGCGAGCGGCAACTCCGCAGCGTCGCGAATATGACCCGCGAAGACGCGCGGGATTTCGTTGCCCTGGCGGCAAAGATCGGCATTCGCCCGCGAACCACGGTCTTCCGTCTCGATCAGGTAAACGAGGCGCTGCTGGCCGTAGCCGAGGACCGCATCGACGGCGCCGCCGTGGTGGTCCCTTAGCCGAGCACGAGAGCTAAGGTAAATCCGTCGTATCCCTTGCCTCCGACCGTCTGCAGCGTGGTGGCGGTCACGCGAGGCTCCGCGGCAATCATCTCGTTGAGCCGCCGAATGCCCTGCACGCGGGAATCCTTGCTGCCCGCGTCGGCCACTTCCCCATCGCGGATGACGTTGTCGATGACGATCACGCAGCCGGGACGCGAGAGGCGCAGCGCCCACTCGAAATACGGACCATTGTTTTCCTTATCTGCGTCCAGAAAGACGAAGTCGAAAGCTTCCTGACCCTCCGCGGCGATCTCGGGCAGCACTTCCAGCGCATTGCCCAGGCGCAGATCGACCACCGGCGCAAGCCCGGCCCGTGCGATATTGGCGCGCGCCACTTCGCAGTGTTTGGCTTCCGCCTCCAGCGTGATCACGCGTCCGCCCGAGGGCACCGCGCGAGCCAGCCAGATGGTGCTGTAGCCGCCCAGCGTGCCGATTTCGAGAATGTTGCGCGCGCCACGAATCCTCGCCAGCAGATAGAGGAACTTTCCCTGGCTCGGGCTGACGGCGATGTCCGGCAGTCCCGCAGCGCGGCTGGCCTCGCGCGCGGCCTCCAGCGCCGGATCGGACGGAATCTGCAGCGCGTCGATGTACCGCTCGACGGCGACCCAGGTGTCCTCGGGCTTGCGTTTGGTGTTGCCGCGGGATGGCATCTTTTTCTTCCTCTTCCCTTACGCCGAAACCAGCTCGGAGAAGTCCGCGATGCGCGAAAACTCCTGTAATATCCACCCGATCAGATTCAAGCGAGTGTCACGTAGCGACGCGTTGTCGACCATGACCATCACCTTATCGAAGAAGAGATCGACGCGGGGACGAAGGGTGGCGATCTCTTCAATGGCTTGGCGATATTCCCGCCGGCGGCGGAGTTCCTCAACCTTCGGAATGAGTTTAGTGACCTCTTCGAAGAGTGCCCGCTCGGCAGGTTCCTGAAGGTGGCTCTCCATAGTGGCGAAGCCGAAGTCACGACCTGGTGCAAGCAAGCCCTTCTCCGTGGCCTGCCTCAGAATATTCTTGATCCGTTTGAATGCTGCCGCGATGGCAGCCAGATCATCGGAGCCGCGAACAGCTGTCAGCTCTTCAGCGCGGGCGATGACGTCGCGAATGTCGTCCCACCCTGCTCCCAATCTCTCGTAAACAACATTCGCCATCACGGCATTGACGACGTCATAGGCGAAGCCACGAACGTCGCGGAGATAAAATTCCACGCGTTCCTGGAGGAATTCTCTTAATTTCGGCTCTACCCCTGCATTGATCAGACTGTTGATGATCTCAGGTGACCATGCCAATAAATCCGTAACGGTTAGCGGTAGATCAGATTCGGCGAGTATTTTCACGACGCCATTCGCCGCGCGGCGCAGAGCGTAGGGGTCTTTCGATCCCGTCGGCTCCAGTCCGATGCCGAACATCGCCGTGATCGTCTGGATTCGGTCCGCAATCCCCAGCACCTGACCCTCGACCGTCGGCGGAATCGGATCTTCCACTGCAGCCGGCGAATATTGCCAGTAGATCGCCCGCGCAACCGTTTCGCCC
>JASIAO010000076.1 GCA_030041955.1 Acidobacteriaceae bacterium
GACACCAAGCTCGGCCCCGAAGAAATCACCCGCGACATCCCCAACGTCAGCGAGCACGCGCTGCGCGATCTCGACGAGAGCGGCATCATCCGCATCGGCGCCAAGGTCCACCACAACGACATTCTGGTAGGCAAAGTGACGCCCAAGGGCGAAACCCAGCTCACGCCGGAAGAGAAGCTGCTGCGCGCCATCTTCGGGGAAAAGGCCGGCGACGTGCGCGACGCTTCCCTCACCTGCCCTCCGGGCATCGAGGGCACCGTGGTCGACGTCCGCATCTTCTCCCGCAAGGGTCAGGAGAAGGACGAGCGCGCCAAGCAGATCGAAGCCGAACAGGTGGCGCAGCTTGAAAAGAACCTCTCCGACGAGATCCGCATTCTCACCGACGAGCGGCTCAAGCGTCTCGAAGGCATCCTCGGCGGCAAGGAAGTCCTCGCCGACCTGCACGACGAGCGCACCAACAAGCGTCTGCTCGCCAAGGGCGCCATCCTCGATCGCGACGCCATCGAGCGCATCTCCACCCGCAACCTCAAGCGCATCCGCTACAACGACAAGGATCCCCGCGTCAACGAGCAGATCGATGAGATCGAGGAGGTGACCTCGCGGCAGATCGACGTGCTGCGCAAGATCACCAACGAGAAAATCGGCAAGCTGCAGAAGGGCGACGAACTGGCGCCCGGCGTCATCAAGCTGGTCAAGGTCTACATCGCCATGAAGCGCAAGCTCTCGGTCGGCGACAAGATGGCCGGCCGCCACGGCAACAAGGGCGTGATCGCGCGCATTCTTCCCGAGGAAGACATGCCGTATCTGCCCAACGGAACGCCGGTGGAGATCGTGCTCAATCCTCTCGGCGTCCCCTCCCGTATGAACGTGGGCCAGATTCTCGAAACCCATCTCGGCTGGGCCGCGCACGAGCTGGGCCGGCAGGTCGCCGCTCTGGTCAAACAGCACCAGGACGCCAACGAGGTGCGCAAGGTCGTGCGCGAGAGGTTCGCCAACACGGCCCTGCTGCGGCAGCTGGAGGAACTGGACGACACCCAGCTGCTGCGCGTCTGTGCCGGCATGGAGCGAGGCGTCTGGTTCGGCACGGCGGTCTTTGACGGCGCGCGCGAGGGCGAAATCAAGGCCCTGCTCGCGGCCGCCGGCCTGCCCGCCTCCGGCAAAACCGAGCTCTTCGACGGCATGAGCGGCGAACCCTTCGAGCAGCCGGCGACCGTGGGTTACATCTACATGCTGAAACTGTCGCACCTGGTCGACGACAAAATTCACGCGCGCTCCATCGGACCGTACTCGCTCATCACCCAGCAGCCGCTGGGCGGCAAGGCGCAGTTCGGCGGGCAGCGCTTCGGCGAGATGGAAGTCTGGGCGCTGGAAGCCTACGGCGCAGCCTACATCCTGCAGGAGCTGCTCACCGCCAAGTCCGACGACGTCTACGGGCGCACGCGCATTTACGAAGCCATCGTCAAGGGCGAGGCGGCGATCGAGCCCGGCGTGCCGGAATCGTTCAACGTCCTCATCCGCGAGCTGCAGTCGCTGTGCCTCGACGTGGAACTGATTAAGCAGACGGCCGGAGAAGCGACCAGCCCCACCGACGCCAGGAAGTTGCCCGCGCCGGCTCTGGCCGCCGACTAACTGCTGGCTTCTGGCCGTCGCTCTTCGCCCTTAGCTAAGAGCTGCGGCCGGAACCGGCAAAGGATTTTTGAAGTTCAGAGCGTCGCGTACCATGGCGCCGCCAAAACGGAACCCAAGCAACAGGGCTAACAGCTAGAAGCCAGGAGCTAATAGCCGGCGTTAGCCAGGGAGGAATACCTTGTACCGTTCCAGCCCGTTCGAAATGACCAGCCCCATCACCGACTTCGATGCCATCCGCATCTCTCTGGCCTCGCCCGAGAAGATTCGCAGCTGGTCGCATGGCGAAGTCACCAAACCCGAAACCATCAACTACCGCACCTTCAAGCCCGAGCGCGACGGCCTCTTCTGCGCCCGCATCTTCGGCCCCGTCACCGACTGGGAGTGCCTCTGCGGCAAGTACAAGCGCATGAAGCACCGCGGCGTCATCTGCGACAAGTGCGGCGTGGAAGTCACCGTCTCCAAGGTCCGCCGCGAGCGCCTCGGCCACATTGAGCTGGCCTCGCCCTGCTCCCACGTGTGGTTCTTCAAGGGTCTCCCCTCGCGCATCGGCCACCTGCTCGACATCTCCCTGCGCGACCTCGAGTCCGTGCTCTACTTCGAGAGCTACGTTGTCGTCGATCCCGGCGACGCCCCCGTCCGCGAGCGCGAGATCATCAAGGACGAAACCAAATTCCGCGAAGTCGACCAGCAGTACCGCCCCACCGGCTTCAAGGGCATGATGGGCGCCGAGGCCATCAAGGAACTCCTCAAGCGCGTCAACGTCGACGAGCTCTCCATCGAGCTGCGCGAGCGCATGAAGCAGGAAACCTCCCTGCAGAAGCGCCTCAAGTACGCCAAGCGCCTCAAGGTCGTCGAAGCTTTCCGCAAGTCCGGCAACAAGCCGCAGTGGATGATCCTCGACGTCATCCCGGTCATTCCGCCGGAACTCCGTCCCCTCGTGCCGCTCGACGGCGGCCGCTTCGCCACCTCCGATCTGAACGACCTCTATCGCCGCGTCATCAACCGCAACAACCGGTTGAAGAAGCTGATGGACCTGCACGCGCCCGAAGTCATCGTCCGCAACGAGAAGCGCATGCTGCAGGAAGCCGTCGACGCCCTCTTCGACAACGGCCGCCGCGGCCGCGTCCTCCGGGGCGCCAACAACCGTCCGCTCAAGTCGCTGTCTGACACCCTCAAGGGCAAGCAGGGCCGCTTCCGCCAGAACCTCCTCGGCAAGCGCGTCGACTACTCCGGCCGTTCCGTCATCGTGGTCGGCCCCGAGCTCAAGCTCCACCAGTGCGGCCTTCCCAAAAAGATGGCCCTCGAGCTCTTCAAGCCCTTCATCTACCACCGCCTCGAGCAGACCGGCCACTGCACCACCATCAAGCAGGCCAAAGAGATGGTGGAACTCCAGGAACCCATCGTGTGGGACATCCTCGAGGAAGTCATCCGCGACCATCCGGTCCTGCTCAACCGCGCCCCGACCCTCCA
>JASIAO010000077.1 GCA_030041955.1 Acidobacteriaceae bacterium
CTGTGCGTCAACTTTGCGCTGGCCAACCTCTATCTGCTCCGCAAACGGCTGGTCCTCAGCAGGGCGTAGTGTGCCCGGAAACCGCTCCGAAGTCGGCTTCCCGATGATTCAGGCAGGTCCGAAGCCATCTTCAGACCTCTTGCGACGCAATCCAACCCCCTGCCTGTCAAACGAGATGGTTGTGCAGGGCTTCCCTAGTCCTTTTCGGGATCAGCAGGCGGCGGAATAAGCGGTGCCGTATTGGCGAGCTGTTCTCCGAATTCTCCCACTTTCTCGGCCATCCCCGTCATCTTGTCGAATAGCGCGGTAAGGAGCTTGACTCGGCCTTCATCGACGTTGTTTAGCCCTCGTGCGATGACGTATGCGCACCCGATGAGTGCCGCGAACTGAGGAGCGAGCGGTCGATTGATCGAAAAGTCTGCACTGATGTCAAACCCTGAAATCATCCCGAAAACGACTTCGATCGCACCATACCAAATCTGGTTCCTAAGCTTGAACCAATGAGCTGTCCATCCTAAAACGCTCACCCCGGTTCCAAATAGAAGTCCTAAGAGCAACGGATGGACGCGCTGCGTCAGGAACCGGAAGAATGCTACTCCGTGAGCGTCCACATAGGCGACGACTATCCCAAAGACGATTGATAGAAATACTTGGCGTTTCAGAACCCGCCGCCGCCGCCACAGATCACGAACCGCTGCAGCAACCCCCTGCTTCATAACGCCAACATTTTATCTTTGTTATGCCCCGCGAATCATTCTTTGAAGAACTCAGGAAACAGTACATCGCCGCCGAGTGTAAAGCGGGACGTCGCGAGGACTGCGGTTTGGAGGTGATCGTTGGCGATCCCACCGCGTATCGTCGCCTGCGCCGCCCCATTCACCTCATACTGAGACGCGAACCGGTCGTACACCGCGTCGAGCGAGATCACATTTTCTTTTCCCTGAATTTCCCAGTCACGCTCGGCCTTGTTCGCCGCTTCCCAATTCGTCAGATCGAGCGATTGACGGATCTTCTCGCCGCGCAACACCCCTTGCACCCAGATGGGACAAGAGCATTTCGCGCGACGGCTTTTCAGCTTGCAGGTAACGCGATGAAGGCGATAAAGGGTGAGCGGGGCGCCTCTCCGGGCAGGGGCGGATACGCCCTTCCCTCAAAAATGCCAGCTGATTGTAAACAGGAAGCTTAAAGTGGTGGCGGCGGATGGAATCGAACCATCGACCTTGGGGTTATGAATCCCACGCTCTAACCAACTGAGCTACGCCGCCGGGCGGGGAGAAGCAAGTCTCATCATAACGGATGGCGTCGCGAGTGAGTCAACGGCGGATACGCGCGCGATGAGAAAATCGATTCACTTGAGGGGCCGCGCTTGTGCCGGGCGCTGCCTGAGGCATAAACTGCCAGGGATGCCGTTTGCCTTCCGGAACGAAATCAAGAAGATCAGAGGGATCATGACACGCGGGAAATTCCTGGCGGTGGGTTTTGTTTTGCTCGCACTGCTGGCTGGAGGCAGTGCGGCTGCGCAAAAGCAGGTGGTGCTCCAACGGGGCGATGCGACGGTGGTGCTGGAATCGTACGCGCCCAACGTGGTGCGCATCACGATGAGCGTCGACCGGGCGGCGGCGATGGCCCCTCCGGGATACGGGATCAGCGCAAAACCGGTGGATGCGGGCTGGACCTACGAGCATACGGACACCGTGGACACGTACCGCTCGGACCGGCTGACGGTAAAAATGGCCTTGCCGCAATACGGTCCCCGGACGGCCAACTGCGATACGTGCAACTACTTCAGGGGGTCGACGCCAGGGGTTCCGCTGACGGTAAGCGGCGCCGACGGAAAGACGCTGGTGCATCTCGAAAATTGGTCGATGACGGTGCCGAACCACAAGGATGGGAACGCAGAAATACTCGCGGAGACGAAGCCGTCGATTGATCACGACCGGTTCGACCCGCGACCGGAGAACTCAATCTACGACCAGGTGGCCGCTACGTTCTACGCGCCGGACGACGAGCACTATTACGGCCTGGGCGAGAACCAGCAGGGCTATCTCGATCATCGCGATCACCAGATCGAGTGCTGGAACGACTACGACGCGGCGGCGGCGCCGACGTTCTGTGTGCCCTTTCTGGTGACGAACAAAGGTTACGCGGTACTGTGGGACAACCCATCGAAGACGACCATTGACGCCGGCTTCAACGAGCAGACGCGCTGGACGTCGCAGGTCGGCGATCGGGTGTCGTTCTTCGTGATCGGCGGAAAGACGACGGATGAGTTGTATGAAGGCTATCGCCTGCTGACGGGGAGCACGCCGATGCTGCCTAAGGCGGCGTATGGGTACATCCAGTGCAAGCAGCGGTATTCGAGCCAGGCCGAGGTGATGGCGGTGGCTGATGGGTATCGGCAGCGGCATCTGCCGCTCGACATCATCGTGGTGGACTGGTTCTATTACACGAACATGGGGCAGATGGATTTCAATCCGCGCGACTGGCCTGATCCCACGGCGATGAATGCGAAGCTGCACCAGATGCGGATTCAGACGATGATCAGCGTCTGGCCGCGGTTCGTGCCGACGGATCGATACTACTCCGAGCTACAAAAGAACGGGTGGTTCGAGCACCTGGCCGATGGGACGCCGACGAACGGATTGCCCTACGATCTGGCCGGATCGGACATCGATACGACGAATCCGGCGGCCGCGAAATGGTATTGGCAGACGATCAAGGACAACATTCTGAGCAAAGGGTTCGATTTTCTGTGGGCGGACGAGACGGAGCCGGATCTGCCTCCGAACGGCAGCTACTTTCATATCGGGCCGGGGACGGAGTACTTCGACGTCTATCCGCTGTTTCACACCGGCGCGCTTTATGACGGCTATCGCTCCGATACGGACCGGCGGGCGCTGATCCTCTCGCGCGACGGGTACCTGGGCGAGCAGCATAATGGCACCATTGTGTGGTCGTCGGATATCTATCCGACGTGGGATACTCTGCGGCGGCAGATTCCGACCGGGCTGGATGTGGCCGCGTCGGGGCTGAATTACTGGAGCAACGACACGGGCGGCTGGCAGGCGCTGCCGCCGGTGCATCACCCGGAGCATCCTCCGCTGCTGAGCCCGGCGGACGCGCGGGACAACGTGGGCGGGTACGATGACTATCCCGAGCTGTATACGCGCTGGTTCGAATACGCGACGTTCCTGCCGATCATGCGCACGCATGGCACGCGGAAATACAACGAGGTGTGGTCGTACGGCAGCCAGGCGGAGCCGATTCTGGAGAAGTATTTAAGACTGCGCTACCGGCTGATGCCCTACATCTACTCGCTGGGGTGGTTCACGCATGAGACCGGCGCGCCGTTTATGCGGGCGCTGTTCATGGATTTCCCCGACGATCCGAAGGTGGACACGATCGGCGACGAATATATGTTCGGGCCGGCGTTCCTGGTGGCTCCGGTGACGACGCAGGGAGCGACGACGAAGCAGGTCTACTTACCGGCGGGCGCGGAGTGGTACGACTACTGGACGCATCAGCGGTACAAGGGCGGGCAAACGGTGACGGTGGATGCGCCGATCGACAAAATGCCGCTATTCGTGCGGGCGGGATCGATCATCCCCATGGGCAGCGCGATTGAGAGCACCGAGGACAAGCAGACCATCACGAAGATTGAGGTGTGGCCGGGGAGGGATGCGGATTTCACGCTCTACCAGGACGACGGGCGCACGTACGCGTATGAAAAGGGCGATTACGCGGTCACGCACCTGCACTGGGATGAGGAGACACATCGACTGAGCCACACCGGAGCGGCAGCGTGGAGCGCCCCGGACAGTCAGGTGGTCGAGGTGGTGCAGTAGCCGCGATCAGTCTGCGAATTTGTTGATCAGCATGATGGACACAACAATTAGAGCGACAGCGGCGATCAGCCCACCGATGACCATTTTCTGCAGATCCATGAAGCTTCTCCTGTTCCGTTCATCGGCGCAGCCCATCGAAAGATGAGGGGTGACGCGAGGAACGGTCCAGGTTAGAC
>JASIAO010000078.1 GCA_030041955.1 Acidobacteriaceae bacterium
CGTTGCCTGCCTCGTATAGCTGGAGAGCCCGATCGTTTTTCGGTTCACCGCGTGTGCATTTTTGCCGGCCGTGCGCAGTTCGGCGATTCCGCCGTGCATGGCATTGAGGAGTGGAGACCGTTCATGTCCTTTTCCGTCTCAAATCGCCGTTCATCGCAGAAATCAGCCGGCGTGTTCGCGAAACTCACAGCCGCGGCAGCGATTTCCTGCACGCTCATAGGCCCTGTGCCCCTGTACGCTCAGGCGCCGCCGCAAATGGCGCCCGCGGCGCGCGGACTTCCTCCTGAGCCGGTGCCCAACTACACACAGCCCCTCTACCTGCGTCCCAGCGCCGCCGATTTCGCCCGCGAACGCACCGATTATCCCAATCCTCTGGCGCCCTACAGGCCCGCCAAAGTGCCGCCGGCCAATTTTGCCAACTCGCTCCAGCTTGACAACCTGGTGAAGAACGGCAGGATCTATCTCTCGCTTGGCGACGCGGTGCTGCTGGCTCTCCAGAATAACTACGACATCGCCATCCAGAGGCTGAATCTGGACATTGCCGACACCGATCTTCTCCGCGCGCGCGCCGGTTCCCAGTTGCTGGGCGTGCCCAGCGGCCTCGTCACCGGAACCCAGGGCGGCACAACGGCTACGGTCAGCTCCGTCGGCGGTGGTCCGGGCGGCACCAGCGCCGCCGCGGGAGGCGCAGCGGCGGGCTCCAGCGGCCTGCTGCTCTCCACCAACGGCGCAGGCCCAACTCCGGAAAACATGGATCCCTCGCTGACCGGTCTGATCGAGTTCAACCACATGATCCAGCCCGAGCTGAGCCCCATCTTTTCCGGCGGCCTTCCCTCCGTCACACAGAACACCAACACCTACAACTTCACCTACAACCAGGGTTTCATCACTGGCACGGCAATGCAGGTGGTCTTCAATAACAACCGGCAGACCACCGACAACCTTTTCTCCTTTTACAGCCCCAGTCTCGAGTCCACGTTCACCTTCACCCTCACTCAGCATCTGCTGCAGGGCTTCGGCTGGGGCATCAACGGCCGCTTCATCGTGCAGGCGAAAAACGACCGCCGCATTGCCGACTCCGCCTTCCGCTCTCAGCTTCTCTACACCGTCAACCAGGTGGAGAACATCTACTGGGGCCTCGTGAGCGCCTACGAGGATGTGCAGTCGAAGCAGCGCGCTCTCAATCAGTCCACGGCCCTCGAAAAGGACGATGAGAAGCAGCTCCAGATCGGCACCATGGCGCCCCTCGACGTCGTGAATGCCAGGAGCGGCGAATCCAGCGACCAGCAGGCCCTCATCCAGGCGGAGAACCAGCTCGAATACCAGCAGTTGCTGATGAAGCAGGCCATCGCCCGCAACCTCGACGACCCCGCGCTGTACAACGCTCCGGTCATCCCCACGGACCGCGTCAGCCTCGAGGAAACTCCGGAGGAGCGCATGAGCGCCGACGAGCTCGTCCGCGAAGCCGACGCCAACAGTCCCGCCGTCGAGCAGGCCATCCTCACGCTGCGCAACGATGAGATTACCCTCAAGGGCGCAAAGAACGGGTTACTGCCCACCTTCGATGTCTCCGCCTTTTACGGAGCGACCGGTCTGGGCGGCGCGGTGAGCCCGAGCTGCCCGATAGCACTGAAAGAGTTCGGCGAGAGCCCCTCGGAATGCGCCATCTTTGGCACCACCGGCTACGACACTGCCTTCCATAACCTCTTCAACAGCACGGGTCCCAACAAGGGTGTGGAATTCAACATGAACATCCCCATCCGCAATCGTCCCGCCCAGGCGGAGGAGGCGCGCTCGCAGATCGAATACCGGCAGGAAGAGATGCGGCTGCAGCAGCTCTATATGCAGATCCGCATGAATGTCATCAGCGAGCAGTATGCGCTCACCAATGACCGCGCTGCCGTCACTGCTGCCGAAGCCAACCAGAAGTACAACCAGCAGAGCCTGGATGCCGACATCAAGAAGCTGCACCTCGGCGCTGCCACCACTGCCGATGTTCTCGAGCAGCAGCGCGCCCTGGCTGGCTCGGACGCTACGCTCATCGCGGCCCGCGCCCGCTACGCCACTGACCGCGCCGCTCTCGAGCAAACCGTCGCCAGCACTCTCGACCGCTACGGCATCTCCATCGTCGATGCGGCGACCGGTCAGGTAAGCACCCCGCCGGTGATCCCCGGGATCGAGCCGGCCAGGGCCGAGCCGGAAGTGACCGAGCCAACCCAGAAGCAGCAACTCCAGAAGCAGGAGCAGCAGCCGCAGCCCCAACCCCAGCCCCAGGAGCCCCAGGGCTGAGCAAAAGCGCAACAGCCACAACCAACTGTCCGAGCAAGGTCCGCCCCGCGCGGGCCTTCTCGTCTTGAAGATCATTTTTGTTCTGCGACTCGCGCCTGCAATCCGTCCCTACCTGATAAAATCAGGAGAATCCACTCCGAACGGAGTCTCCATGCAGGCAATTCTTGCGCTCGAAGACGGGCGCATCTTCAGGGGCGAGGGCTACGGCGCCCAGGGCGAATGCCGCGGAGAAGTTGTTTTTAATACATCGCTGACCGGCTATCAGGAAATCTTCACCGATCCCTCCTATGCCGGCCAGATCGTCGTCCTCACCAATCCCCAGATCGGCAATTACGGCACTAATTCCGCCGATAACGAGGCGACCCGGCCCTATATCGAAGGGCTCGTCACCCGCGAATTTTCGCCCATCAGCTCCAACTGGCGCTCCCAGCAGGTCGCTGACGAATATCTCGAGCGCTGGAAGGTCCCCGTCATCTCGG
>JASIAO010000079.1 GCA_030041955.1 Acidobacteriaceae bacterium
GTCGAAGCGGCGCAACTGCTCGGGTTCCTGAGAGTGGAAGAAGGCGACGCGCTGATCACGCCCGAGGGGCGCGAGTACGCGACGTCGGAGATTCTGAAGCAGAAGGATTTGTTCCGGAAGGCGGCCATCGATCACGTGCTGCTGCTGCGGCAGATCATGCGCGCGCTCACTAACAAGAGCGACCACTCGGTTCCGGAGGACTTTTTCCTGGACATGCTGGACGAGCAGTTCAGCGACGAGGAGTGCGAACGGCAACTGGCCACCGCCATCAACTGGGGCCGCTACGCCGAGCTGTTCGACTGGGACGATTCGCGGCGGCGGTTCATGCTGCACGAGCATGAAGGCGAGGAGACGCAGGAAACTTCCGCGGAGAAGGCGGGATGAGACCCCGCTTCACGCTGTCGCGCCAGATGGTGGTGGAACGCACGTGGCCGTTCTTCATCGACCTCAGCGTGGCGGCGGCGTTGCTGGCCGGGTTTTACGCCATCCTGTGGGTCGCGAAGTTCTGGTTCAGCTCGGCGATTCCGGAAGTGGAGATTTACCGCTCCCCGTCGCACCTGCCGTTGTACGCCTTCTATTCCGTGGTGCGGATTTTTGTCGCGTATGCGCTGAGTTTGCTGTTCGCCGTCGCGTACGGATACACGGCTGCGTACAACAAGCACCTGGAAGCGCTGATGATTGCGACGCTTGACATCCTGCAGTCGATCCCGGTGCTGAGTTTTTTGCCCGGCGTGATGCTGGCCATGATGTCGCTGTTCCCTTCGCGGCAGCTGGGCATCGAGCTGGGCGCGATCCTGCTCATTTTTACCGGCGAAGTGTGGAACATGGCGTTCAGCTTCTACACCTCGCTCAAGAGCATTCCGCGCGAGCTGATGGAAGCGTGCGAGATCAACCGCTTCTCGCGCTGGCAGCGGCTCATCCAGCTGGAACTGCCGTTTGCCGCGATCGGGCTCATCTGGAATTCCATCGTTTCCGTCGCCAACGGATGGTTTTTCCTGATGGTCTGCGAGATGTTCCCCGTGGGCAGCAGGAATTTCCGGCTGCCGGGGCTGGGATCGTATCTGCAGACGGCCGCGTCGAACGGCGATTTTGTCGCCGTCACGTGGGGATTGCTGACCATGGTGCTGATTATCGTCGTCGCGGACCAGTTGCTGTGGCGGCCGCTGATCGCGTGGTCCGACAAATTCAAATTTGAAAACGTGGAGAGCGCCAACCGGGTGACGTCTCCGGTGCTGGACGCGCTGCGCAATTCGAACGTGGTGGGGATGATCAACCGCTATACCTTCCGCCCGCTGGCCGAAAAGTTCTATACCGAGATGGCGGAGCGCCGCAGGCATCGCAGCCGGCATGCTCCGCGGCGCGAGGGCGGACGCGGGACCACGGCGATCTACGTGCTGGCCGGGCTCGTCGCGCTCTGCGTGATTGGCTACGCCGCCTTCCACGCGATGCTGCTGCTGAAAGATATCCATCGCAGCGAAGCGGCGACGCTGCTCGAGGGCGCGGGGCTCACGCTGGTGCGCGTGAACGGGGCGCTGCTGATCGGCGCGCTGTGGACGATTCCCGTGGGTGTCGCCATCGGCTTCAATCCGCGCCTCTCGCACGTGGCGCAGCCCGTGGCGCAGATTGCAGCGTCGTTTCCTGCCACGGCCCTGTTCCCGCTCATCCTGGTCGCGCTCATGCGCGTCGGCGTGGGGCTCGGCGTGGGGTCGGTGGCGCTCATGCTGCTGGCGGCGCAGTGGTACATCCTCTTCAACGTGATCGCCGGGGCGCAGGCGATTCCGTCGGACCTTCGCGAAGTCTCCACGCTGTTCAAATTCTCCGGCGTGCAGCGCTGGCTGACGGTGATCCTGCCGGGCATTTTTCCGTTCCTCATCACGGGGCTCATCACCGCCTCGGGCGGAGCTTGGAACGCCTCGATTGTGGCCGAGTATTTCCATCTGAAGGGTCAGACACTGGCGACCCTGGGCTTGGGCGCGCAGATCAGCACCGCGAGCGACCAGGCGAACTATCCGGTGCTGCTGGCGGCGACCATGATCATGGCGCTGATGGTCGTGACGATCAATCGCCTGGTGTGGCGCCCGCTCTACGCGCTGGCGGAGACGAAGTATCGGCTGGATTGAGAACGGGAGACACTAGCTAGGGCGCTCCCGGTCTTCCTCCCCGGAATAGCCAGGTTAGCTATAATAGCTATGTCAGCTAATGGAGGAAGCATGATCCGGATGACCTCAGTGGAAGCACAGAACCGGTTTGGCCAGCTGCTGGATACCGCGCAGCGCGAGACGGTGGCCATCACGCGTCATGGGCGCGCCACGGCCTTTGTCATCTCGCCGCGCGAGATGGAACAGTTGCTGGACGCGCGGCGGAGGCGGAGTAAAGCTGTGGCCGATCTGGAGGCGTGGAGCGCGCGTGCCAGGAAACGCGCCACCCCGGCTGCAGATCGTCTCACCGACGAGCAAGTGAATCGGCTGGTTCATGAAGGCCGATGAGCCATCGGGTGGTCCTGGACACCAGCACGCTCGTGAGCGCCGCGCTGCGCATCGGGTCCATACCGCATAAGGCTCTGCTGGAAGCGTTTCGCAGATGGGACGTGTGCGCCAGCCGGGAAACGCTCGCTGAATTGGACCAGGTGCTGGATCGCTCGAAATTCGACCGATACCTTCCCCGAAGCTCGCGCCGGGACTCTCTTGCGCTTGTCCGGCGCAGAACTCATTTGTTTGCGGTAGAGGAAGCGGACATCCAGGCAGTCAACCCGCCCTGCCGCGATCGGGCGGACAACAAATTCCTGGCGCTCGCGCTGAGCGCAGAGGTCGACGTTCTGGTCAGCAGCGACGAAGACCTGTTGATCCTGCATCCCTGGCACGAAATGCCGATTGTGACACCGTCGGACTTTCTCGCTCGTTACAACAAGCCTCCTCAGTCATCCCGATAACTGACCTCCAAAGGCCAGCCTGATGCTCACCCTCGCACGCATTTCACGTCCCTCTGGCATAGTTGAATTCAGGTCCCCGGGCCACGCAGCCAGATGGAAAGGCAAAGCGGCAAGTGAAACGGTTCGCATCATTCCGGCTGGATACGGCGAATGTGTGCCTGTGGCGCGAAGGCCAGCGCATCGATCTGCCTCCCAAGCCGTTTGCGGTGCTGCGCTATCTTGTCGAGCACGCGGGGCGGCTCATCCCGCACGACGAGCTGCTGGATGCGGTGTGGCCGGAGACCTACGTGCAGCCCCAGGTCCTGCGCACTTACATGCTGGAGCTGAGAAAGATTCTCGGTGATAACCGCGATCGGCCGTGCTTCATCCAGACGCTGCCGCGGCGCGGGCACCGGTTCGTGGCAGAGGTGAGCGACGACGCCGCGCAGCCAACCGCAGTCGAGCAGGCCGGGGCGGCGCTGCTGGTGGGGCGTGAGCGCGAACTGCAGGCGCTCCAGGCGCACCTGCGCCTCGCGTCGGCCGGCCGGCGCCAGATGGTGGTGGTGAGCGGCGAAGCGGGGATCGGGAAAACCGCGCTGCTGGATGAGTTCTGCCGGCAGGCTGCGGAGCATGCAGGCATTGCCCAGGGCCACAGCGTGAAAGGGCTGAGCGGCGTGGAGCGGTATTATCCCCTCACCGAAGCCGTGCGCGGACTGCGCGAAGGCCCCGTGGGCGACGCGTGGAGCAGCGTGCTGGAGAAGCGTGCGCCGGGATGGGCGGGAACGCAGGCAGGCAGCGAGGCGCTGCCAGGCGATCTGTGCGCGGCGCTGGAGGAATTCTCCGCCGCGCGGCCGGTGATCGTCGCGCTGGAGGATGTGCACTGGGCGGATGAGGCGACGCTGCATTTCCTTTCGGCGATAGCCCGGCGGCGCGCGCCGGCCAAGCTGCTGGTGGTGGTCACGTGCCTCAGCCGCGACAAGGGCGAGGAGCCGCGATTCGGTCAGGTCATGCAGGATCTGCTCGTCCACGGGCTCATGGCTGGGATGCGCCTCGAAAGGCTGAGCCGTACAGCAATCGCGGAACTGGTGAGCCGCAAGCTGGAGCAGCCCGCGCCGCCGGAGGGCCTGGCGGCCTTCGTCCACCAGCACTCCCAGGGAAATCCGCTGTTTGCGATTGCGCTGCTGGAACACCTGGTGGCCCACGGCTTCCTCGTTCGCATCGAGCGCGAAGGCGCGCAGGTGTGGGAGCGCCGCAACTCGCTGGAGGAGGCGGATGCGAGCGTTCCCGCGGGGCTGGCGCAGATGATCGAACTCGAGATCCAGGGACTGCCGGCAGAGGATCAGCGGCTCCTGGAAGCGGCCAGCCTGATGGGGATTGCGTTTCCGGCGTGGGCAGTGGCGGCGGCGCTGACGAGAGAGACGGCAGCGGCCGAGGAAGCCTGCGATGCGCTGGCCCGCCGCCTGCATTTCCTGGAGCGCGGCGGCGAGGACGAGCTGCCGGACGGCACGCGTTCCAGCTTTTACGTCTTTGCGCACGAGCTCTATCGCGAGGTGCTCTACCGGCGGCAAAATGCGACGCGGCGCGCGGCTGGACACGTGCGCATCGCGGAGCGCATGAGCGAGGCGTTTGCCGGGCGTACGGAGAACATCGCGCGCGAGCTGGCCATGCATTACGAAGCCGGGCACGACCGGCGGCGCGCGGCCGCGGCCCTGCATGCGGCGGCCCTTTATGCGACACAGCGCAAGGCGCACAGCGAGGCAGCCGAGCTGCTGGAACGCGGCCGCAGCCTCGCCGAGCATTTGCCGGAGCCGCAACGTACCACGCTGCTGCGCGAACTCGATGGAGATAAGCAGCCTCCGCGCGCCTCGTCGAAGGCCGGCCGGACCGTGAAGAAGCGACACAAAAAACCTGACGCTTTCTTGACGGCAACTTAACGACAGGCGTCCGTGCGGCGGCCTAGCGTGGTGGGCATTGGAGGAACACACCATGCACTCCCCACTCCGCAAGCTGATCGTGGCTTCGGCCGTAATCGCAGCAACAGCCTTCACCACGGGCACCGCCATGGCGCAGCGGACGGTGAAGGTTCCCTTCGACTTCATAGCGGCGGGCCGCGTTTGTACCGCCGGGACTTACAGCCTGGCTCGCAATTCGGTATCGAACACCGTCATGCTCAAGAGTGCCACCGGCTCCTGCGGGATGATCTGGAGCATCGACCAGCCGGCATCCGGCGCGGACCAGACAGCGCTCCGCTTCGACGACGTGAACGGCCACCATCTGCTGGCGTCGATCCAGTACGGCAGAATGACAACCGACCGGCTGGACAAGCACGCGGCGGCAGAGCTGGCAAAAGCGCACAGGGAACCTGCGCCAGGGATTCTGGCCTGCAGCGAGTAGGCCCCATTCCCGGCGAGATTCCCCCGGGCAGCATTGGGTGGAAAACCGAGGACAACCTCAGTGGGGCACTCCGTGACACGTGACAGCGGGTGCCCCTTTTTTTGCTTTCCGCGCCCTGGTCGCCCAGCGAACAGCCGGCTGTCACTCCACTTCCAGACCCTTACCCGAACAACGCCGCCGCGAACGCCTGAATCGAACTTCGGCAGGAGGTGCCCATGCGAGCACTCCTCCGCATGCTGGTTCTGGCCCTGCTGGCTGCCGCACTCAGCGCCGGCTTCGCGCAGAATCCGCCCCCGCCGCAGACGTACTTCTACCACTACGAGTGGACCCGCGGCGCGCACCTCACGCCGGCCGAGTGGGCGCGCGCCCGCCAGATTCAATCCTGGCGCGTCCACCTTCCCGCTCCTCCACCCGGCTACACCTGGCGCGAGATCGATCGCAACTACGTCCTCGCCAGCCTGTCACACCACACGATTCTCCGCGTCGTCGCCGCTCCTCATTGATGCCGGGCTGGCCCTTGCAAGCCCGCACATGGCTCGCGTGGGTGATCGAAGCCCCGCATCCATCCTCGCGAAGCGAAATCCGGAAGTGAGGCGGCTCCGGAGGGCCGGATCGGGCTGGCTCTGGTTGAAACCTCCGGGCCGGCGATAGCGCGCGAACCCGTAAATGAGCGTATCCGGCTGTTCACCAACCGAGGGCCGGACACCCTAGCGCCGCGAGATTACTGCGCTCGGCTCATATTCCCAGGCGTACAGGGTTTCCAAATATTCGACTTGCTGCTCGATCAGGAGGATCTGGAGACACTTCTCGGTCAGCGGATCGGTGCAGTGCTCGATCTGGTTATCCAGTGCCGCCATCGCGCGTGCGATCGAGGAGAAATGCGCCGCCGCTTCTTCGTTCGTCAGCGTCGCCCGCGTTACTGGTGAAAGCATTTCTTCCTGAACCTGGACTGCGATCGTGCTCTTCATAACCAAACCTCGCTGGATGAGGGTCGACCCGGAGCTAATGCGGTAGCTGGCTGGCGGTGGATTTCAGCATGAGGACGAAGTCGGCTGGTAACTCTGGCACATACGGCAGCGGCAAATGCTGAGTCGGGACAGCGATCGTGCTCCTCATAACCAAACCTCTCTCGATGCAAATCGACGGCTGCGTAGCCCCTGTGCTGCGGAAAGCGTCAACACCGCGCCGGCGCTCAGAGGCAGCAGCACGACTCTGATCCTCGTTCTCGTCCGGCCGCTGAGACCCTGAACCCGCCGCCCCGCTGACTCGCATGCAGAAAGCCTGACCCCTCTGTGAGCAACTCGCAATGGTACCGAAGGGGAATCAGACTCCGACGAAATGGGGAGACCGAACGATACTTCAGTGTGGCCGGCCACACACACCGAACCTGGAGTGAAGGCGCGACAGGAACTGTTATCGAATGCAACCGGTGGCTGCGGACGGAAAGCCGGAATCCACTCGGCTCCCGTGAGTCGCCGATCGGTTGCGGTAACGGTTGAGTGGATGGGATCTGACCGCTTCCTGATTCTGGGATTTTGGGCGCAACTCCGCGTCCGGCTTCAGTGACGGCTCAGTTTGTATCTCCTCAGGTCCGTTGAGGCGGGGCTTTGTCCTGGGCGCATTTCAATTCCAGCCTGCGCCCTCTCCAGCTGCGATCTCGGCCAACAGATATTCTTCGTGAAATCGGCGATAGACCTCCGTCCAGTCATCAGGGCCGCATTCGAACCAGGTGTCATCGGATTCGACTTCTGGATTTCCGATCGTCACGCTGATTTCCTCGCCTTCTTCGATGGAGAAGGGAATTTCCTGCACCATGCCTTGCATAGCTCACCTCCCCGGGCGAATTCTTCAGCGGGGCCCACTGGCAGGTAGGGAACGAGTATCAACACAAAAGGGAAGACAGGCGCTGTGACGGCCATCACAGCAGTCGGAATGGCGCGAAATGGCGTTTGGAGACTGCGGGAAAACCGCGTCACTTTGAAGGAGCGTGACCGGCAGGTGAGGCCTTTATCCCCTGAAGTTTAGCTTTGAAGGGCACGACTTCGGTCGTGACTTATAAGTGAGCCGCGCCGAAGGCGCGTTCTTGCTGCCGCCGGTACTGGAGTCCCCATCGCGCTTGCGTGAATGCGGCTGCCTGCTATCCGCCTTTCTAAGGAACCTCTGAAGTACTCTGTGCTCCACAGCCGACGGGGTTAACCTGGGTTGTGGGGGAACAGGGCGAGTGAAACAGCAGACGCTGGCGGCGCAGAACGGGTTCGAGAGATACGGGAAGAAGACGCGGCGGGAGCAGTTTCTGGAGGAGATGGATCAGGTGGTGCCCTGGGCGGAGCTGGAGGCGCTGATCCGGCCGCATTATCCGAAGGGCGAGAACGGGCGTCCGCCGATGGGTCTGGGTATTATGCTGCGAATTCACTTTCTGCAGCAGTGGTTCAACCTGAGCGATCCGGCCGCCGAAGAGGCGCTGTATGATTCGCCGGTACTGCGGCGGTTCGCGGGCATCGATCTGGGGCGTGCGCCGGCGCCGGACGAGACGACCATCTGCAAGTTCCGTCATCTGCTGGAAGAGCGCGATCTGGGCGGAGCGATGATGGATGCGGTGAACCGGTATCTGGAGAGCCGCGGCATTCGCATCGCGACCGGAACCATCGTGGACGCGACCATTATTCATGCGCCTTCCTCGACGAAGAACGCCAGGGGCGAGCGCGATCCGGAGATGCACCAGACGCGCAAGGGCAACCAGTGGTACTTCGGCATGAAGGCGCACATCGGGGTGGACTCGAAGACGGGCGTGGTGCATTCGGTGTGCACGACGGCGGCCTCGGTGGCCGACAAGCACATGCTGCCCGATCTGCTGCATGGCCAGGAGCGCAAGGTGTGGGGCGACGGCGGGTATCAGGGACAGAGGGATGCGATCCGCGAGGCCGCGCCGCAGGCTCAGGATATGACCAGCCGCAGGACAAGATACAAGGACTATGTGGACCAGATCCAGCGGACGAAGAACCGAGTGAAGGCCAGAGTACGGGCCAAGGTGGAGCATCCTTTCCGGATCGTGAAGCGCATCTTCGGGTTCGAGAAGACGCGCTATCGCGGACTTGCGAAGAACCACCAGCGGCTGTGCGTCAACTTTGCGCTGGCCAACCTCTATCTGCTCCGCAAACGGCTGGTCCTCAGCAGGGCGTAGTGTGCCCGGAAACCGCTCCGAAGTCGGCTTCCCGATGATTCAGGCAGGTCCGAAGCCATCTTCAGACCTCTTGCGACGCAATCCAACCCCCTGCCTGTCAAACGAGATGGTTGTGCAGGGCTTCC
>JASIAO010000007.1 GCA_030041955.1 Acidobacteriaceae bacterium
ATGCGCATCGTGGAAGTGTCCGCGAAAACCGGTGCCGGGATGGCGGAGACGGTGGCGATGGTCGAGGGGCTACGAGTCAGGGCCCAGGCAGGTTGCTGAAAAAATCAGCCCGTTCTGGCGCAAAGAAGGTGGCGCGGGTGCTGAGGTCTTAGCTCTTCCGCCATGAGCCGGAGTTCTGCGAGGGCTTCCTGGTCAATCGGATCGGGACGATTCACGAGCGGATCGGGTTCGTCACATCTCTTCCGGTAGACTTCGACGTCCGGGTCCTTTTGCGGGCACTCGACGAAGTCGTTCCACTCTTGTGGATATAGCTCGCGGTTTGCCAGGAAGCGATCGATCAGATCGGCAACCTCTGTTCTTGTTGCATCGCGATGCACGCAGTGATTCAAACACACGCAAGAATATATTTCCAGCAAAGTGCGAAGGATTTAGGGTTAGGCAGGGGTTATCTGACCCCTGAACCGTAAACCCTAACCCCTGGCCGTCATTCCGTGGGCACGCGCTCGGAAGTGAACGTTGATGCGGGCAGGCCGGCGGCGTTGAAGAGATTGCGGGCGACGTAACCCTGCCAGGCATAGCGCACATACACCGGCTGCGGGACGGCAGGCGACGCGACGACCACGGTTTCGCCGTCGATGTGGGCCTGAGCAGGGACAAAATGGTGATCGGCTCCGGCGATCTCAAAGGCGTCGATTGGTTCGCCGCGCGAGGTCAGGCCGTCGGCGTTTGAGAACCAGATGCGCATGGCGACGGAGCCGTCGGGCTGGACCTCGGTAGTCGCCTGACGGAAAAGCGGCGAAGCCCACGCGAGATTTTCACCATAGGCAATGTGGCGCGCAGCGAGCGCGAGGCGATGGCCGACGTCCTGCTTGTCGGGTGGGTGGATGTTATCGCGTGAGCCGATGTCGAGGGTGACGGCCATGCCGGTGTTGGCGACGTCGAGGGTACGGCGCTGCGCGTCGCGGATCATGCCCCAATCGCCGTTGCCCCCGCCGTAGCTGGTGATCTGAACAAAGAGAAACGGCAGGTTGCCCTGCGCGAAGTGGCTGCGCCAGTCGCCGATGAGGGCCGAGAAGAGCGCGTAGTAATAGGGCGCGCGGGCGGGCGTTGCGTTGGTTTCGCCCTGGTACCAGATAAAGCCGCGGATTTGTAGCGGGGTGAACGGGGCGATCATCGCGTTGTAGAGCGCGGCGGGGACCCAGGAAACTTCGTCGGGATGCCAGGGATGCGGGGGCACGGGCTTGCCGGCGGCTTTGGCGGCAGCGTCCTCGCGGGCTTCTTCGGCCTGAATCGCGGGCATGAAGGCCTGCTGGTCGGCGAAGGTAGCGCGGGCGGCGAAGGCAGGCAGGAGATCGGGATTCGTGCCGAGGGTGTCGAGGGAGACCCACGCGTCGGCGGGCGTGCCGCCCCAGGTGGTGTCAATGAGGCCGACGGGGACGTTTTCCTTTTCAGCGATTTCTTTTCCGAAGAAATAGGCGGCGGCGGAAAACGGGGCAGCGGTTTGCGGCGTGCAGAGGGTCCAGCTGCCGTCCTGATCGTGACGGGGAAAGTCAGCGCTTGTGATGGGGACGAGGAGCAGGCGCAGGCGCGGGTTGGTGGCGTTGGCGATTTCCCGTTGTCCGTTGGTGACGGGCGTGTCGGCGTCAAAGCCCTGGAGCGGCAGCGTCATGTTGGACTGGCCCGAGGCGATCCAGACATCGCCTACGAGAAGATCGGAGCGGGTGACGGTGGGCCCGTCGCCGGCGATGGTGAGAGTGTAGGGGCCACCGGCGGATTCGGGCGCGAGCCATGCGCTGAAGGCGCCGAGATCGTCGGCGATGGCAGCGACGGTTTGCGAGTGGAAGCGGACGGTGAGATGCGCGCCTGGCGTGGCCCGTCCCCAGATGTGGATGGGGCGGTCGCGCTGCAGGACGGCGTGGTCGCTGAGGACGTGGGGCAGGTCGACGTCGGCGCGGAGTGCGCCGGGGATGAGGAGCAAGGAGAGCAGGAGCAATACGATGCGAGAAGATTTCACGTGCGGGCCTCGGTGTCGGAAGTTTGCCGGCGATGGAAGAAATGGGAGGGTGCGTCTAGAGTCTAACGCTCGGCGCGAGATCCATTTGGGCGTAGAGAGGGTATATCCTTTTTTCTGATTGCGGCTCCTCGGCCAATGGCGGGGAGTCCCAGGTTTTTGCGGAGACGGCAGCGATGGCCCCCCAAGTGACAACAGAAGCGCGCAGGGACGCGCACGCGAAACATCCGGCGCCGGTGGTTCTGCGCGGGCGCGCCCTGGAGCCGAACCGGCGCATCCCGCTAAACCTTGACTGGGTGGAAGAGGTTCGGGTGAACACCAGCGCTGTGGAGCGGCGGGCGGCGACGCACGTGATGCGGCGCACGGTAAAGAAAGACAATCAGGCGGCGTGGCTGCTGCGCGCGATCGCATGCATGGACCTGACCACGCTGAGCGGGGACGATTCCGTGGAGCGCGTGAAGCGGCTGTGCGCGAAGGCGCAGAATCCGCTGCAGCGGCAACTGGTGGAGGGTCTGGGAATCGAGGAGCTACACCTGACCGTCGGCGCGGTGTGCGTTTACCACCTGTTTGTGGAGACGGCGGTGAAGGCGCTGGATGGATCGGGGATTCCAGTGGCCGCGGTCTCGGCGGGATTTCCCGCGGGCTTGTCGCCGCTGGCGGAGCGGGTCGAAGAGATACGAAGGTCGGTGGAAGCGGGCGCGTCGGAGATCGACATTGTGATCACGCGGGCGCATGTGTTCAACGGCGAGTGGCAGGCGCTGTACGACGAGATTGCAGCGTTCAAAGAGGCGTGCGGCGCGGCGCATATGAAGGCGATCCTGGGCACAGGCGATCTGATGACGCTGCGCAATGTGGCGCGCGCGAGCTGGGTAGCGATGATGGCGGGCGCGGACTTCATCAAAACGTCGACGGGGAAGGAGGCCGTGAACGCGACGCTGCCGGTGTCGCTGACCATGGTGCGGGCGATCCGCGACTACGCAGAGCGGACGGGCATGGCGGTGGGATTCAAGCCGGCGGGGGGCATCCGAACGGCGAAGCAGTCGCTGGACTGGCTGGCGCTGATGAAGGATGAGTTAGGGAGGGCGTGGCTGGAGCCGTCGCTGTTCCGGTTCGGAGCGAGCGGGATGCTGGGGGATATCGAGCGGCAGCTGGAGCATCATCTGACGGGGCGGTATTCGGCGACGTACAGGCACCCAATTGCGTAGCTTCAAGGAGACGGTGTGAGCATCCTGGAAAAGTTCGTGAGCATGGAGTACGGCGCCGCGCCGGAGGATCCGAAGGAAGTGGTGGGCTGGCTGGAGCGGCACAACCGGCGGTTCGACTCCTATATTGATGGCGCGTGGGGGAAGCCGGCGAGCGGGGAGTACTTCGCAACGAGCGATCCCTCGAACGGCGAGACGCTGGCAGAGGTTGCGGAGGCGAACGCGCAGGATGTGGACGCGGCTGTCGCGGCGGCGCGCAAAGCGCTGCCGAAATGGCAGGCGGTGAGCGGATATGAGCGGGCGCGGTATTTGTATGCGCTGGCGCGGCAGGTGCAGAAGCACTCGCGGCGGCTGGCGGTGCTGGAGACGATGGACAACGGTAAG
>JASIAO010000080.1 GCA_030041955.1 Acidobacteriaceae bacterium
ATAGATCTCCGGGTTCTCTCCTGCATGCTTGTTGGGGAATCGTACGACGCTCGTTTTTGACGAAGGCCATCCCAGTATCGATTGTTTTCAGGTACCGGCAAAAGTGAGCCGTGAGGGCCGCAATTCGAATCCTCACGGCTCAACGGACGGCACGGGAGGCACGATTCAGAACTTAAAGTGCAGGGATAACTGCATCCTCCTTGGCGCATCGGCGCTGCTGATGGTGCCGAGTCCCAGCATGTCCGGCCCTACGGTGTTGTTGTTTGCCCAGGACCGACAGTGCCTTCATCATCAGCACGATGTCGTAGTGTTCATGCCCGCGAACATTTCGAGTCGTGCGCTGTATGGCCTGGCACACGGATCCCTGTGAGCCCACGAACTTTTCTTTTCGTCCGGCTACTGATGCTGCAGCGGATCCGATCCTGTGCCGTGCTCGGAAACCGCTTCGGTGGTTTCACGAGGCTGCTGCAGCAGCCGATACCCATCGCGCGTGCGCACGCGATATTTCCTGGACTTCGGGTTCACCAGCCTCACTGTGATTCTCCGCCACCCGCGGTTGGGATTTGGCTTCGGATAGTAGCTCAGCGTGTAAAGGTGCGCGAGGTCGTCGCGAATGGAGCCAAACGCTTGTCCCTCCTCTTCCCAGTTCCTCGCAAAGTATGCCTTGCCACCGGTGGCCTTGCTCATGCGCTCGAAGACCGCAGCCGAAACCGGATCCGTCTGCGCATGCTCGGTACTAATGATGTAAATAATCGTTCCCGTAGACTGCGCCAGCTCCTCCACGTCTTCCGGAGGCACGGAGCTGGCGTTGTCCGGCCCATTCGAGAAGACCACGATCGCCTTGCGGCCTCGCAGCGGCGCCGCATCCTGTACCGTCATCAGCAGACAGTTGTAGAGGGCGGCATTGTCTCCCGCTACGCTGCTGCGTACCGCGCGCAGCATTTGCGCCCGATCCCCGGTCAGCGTCGTCCCCCGCGTCAGGTCGCGGCTGTAAGAGTAAAAGGCAATCCTGTCCGGCCCATTCATGGAACGCACAAAACCGGCAATCGCATCCTGGGCGAATACAAATTGCCGGTACATATAGTTGCTGGTATCGAAGAGAACAAAAACATTGGCTCCCGGCATTTCCTCGGCCGCCGTCTGCGCACGCTCCTCCGTCGTCTCGCCATCGGGCGTGTCCGACTTGCTTCCACCGGCATCTCCGCCTCTTCCGGCGACATCGATGATCTTGCGGCCTGTCTCGTCTCCTTCCTCAAACCACGCGATCTTCTCCGGGATGTTGTCCTCGTAAATGGCAAAGTCCTGCGGACGAAGGCCGCTGATGTAGTGGCCCTTCCTGTCGATGACCGCGATGTTGAGCTGCACCAGGACAACGTTGACGTGGATTTGCGGGGAATCCCGCTGCGGCACAAGCTGCGGCGCCCCGCCCATAAGCAGCACAATGCCCGAACCGACGCCGACGGTAAACAGTATTCTCGATGCCATAACGCTCCTTATGCCCTTACCAGCCCTGGCCGTCCGGGCTCGTAGCCGTTGTGTCCGCCATCTGTACCCTGATCTGCCCTTTGCGAAATTCCTCGCCTGTCTGCTGCAATGCCCGCAGCAGCGCAGCCCGATCCTCAATGTCCGTCGCGAAGATATTTGCTACCATTCGCTGCGTCAGCGCCGGAACCAGAAGGTTCAGCATCACCGGCGGGTAGCCCATTTCGTCCGCCAGGCGCGCCCAATATAGATTGTTCGACTGCCACGATTCTCCGAACAGCCGGCTGGCGTGCCCCGCCAGCGCCGGGAAGGGCTTGATGTTCACCAGGGCACACACGTCGCTCTCGTCCAGCGTCGGGTGCGGAACGCCGAAATCCCTGGACAGCCGTTCCACGCTTGTTTCTGACGGGTCCTTCTGCGCCAATTGTTCCAGTTCCCGGCTAGCCGGCCCCCAGCCGGACGCTTCAGCCGGATCCTCCGCGCGAAGTTCGGCGGCCAGATAGAACGTTTCCGAGGGGAGCATCTGCGGAATCAGCGCCGCCGCGCTTCCTGGTTGGTCCAACGTCTCCTCAGCCATCTCCAGCCGTTTCGAAGAGAGGCGATCAGAAAGAATCCTGATTACCTGCGTCCGCACCTCTGCATTGCTACCCGCAGCGCGCAGGATTTCCTCCCCTGTGCGCTGATACAGCGCTGCCGCGTGCATCTCCGTCGCGCTCACTCCCCACCAGCGCGGCTCCACGGCATCCACCAGAAGCGAGGGGACCACATCCTCCCAGATCAGCGCCTGAACTTTCGCCGGAGAAATGAAGTTTTCCTCCGCCGATGCCAGGGCATAGGGCAGACCTGCGAGGGAACCGATCAGATAGGCTCCGCCGCCCGCGGTCACGCCGATGCCCATCAGTTCCGGAACGTCCCAGATATCCGAGATTCCTTCTACGGACTCCGCCGAGAAGTCATGCGACCGGACGAAGAGCGGATCGTGGTGTAAGACCTGGGCTCCGGGCGGCTCGTAGTACGCGTAATTCAATCCAACCAGCGTGTCTCTCAGGAAAGGGGTGAGCTGGCCCCGTGCGGCCTCCAGTTGCACCGGCGATTCGTGCATCAGGATCACACGGGTCAGGTCGGCTCTTACCTGCAGCTCCGCATGCCTGCTGGTATAAATCTCCGGCGCCCACTCAATCCTCTCGCTGTTCGAGAAGACGGGCCGGGGCATCTCGAATTCCCGCAGCCCCCCCGCCAGGGAAATGAGGCTGTCGCTCATTGCGATGCCATGGGCCATGTCGTTCAGCCCGTCGTACAGACCGTATAGCGTATCGAGCGAAACCAGCCGCTGGTCGTCCAGCACGGCGCGCATTCTCGCTGCCAGAATCTGGCGTACCTGCTGTCCCGCCGCGCTCTCCTGCGGGGGGCCAGCCAGCAGATCGATGAGCTGCTCCTGCGAAACCGTGCTGCTGCCCGTTGCCGCCTGCACCATCGATTTCAGGGAGTTGCGCGTCGCGTCGAAGAGCTGGGTCGAGGACGAAACCCCGATAAACGGCTCCATCGCCTGTTGCCAGGAGGTGTTCAGCTGATTCCCCGGGATCTCCTGCTGGCGCGCCAGAATATTCCAGATGCCGATGTCTGCCTGAAACGCTCCGAGAGCATTGGACCGAAGCGCCGGTTGCGAGATCTTGTTGATTGCCTCGGCTGCTGTCAGGAATCGCGCAATGGACGCATCATCCAGTGCAGGAAACTCCGCGAATACCGGATACCAGGCGTGGAATTTCGAGAAACTCGCGGCCATCAGGCGCAGCGTCGCGTCGGAGAGGGGCTGCGACGCCCGTCGGTGGTCAAATTCATTGATCGTCAGGTACAGCGCCAGCGGCCCGTCTTTGGTCTCGTAATGCGAAAGCGCGATCATCGTGGCCAGCAGCTGGTCGGGACTGTCCCAGCTCCGCACGCGATTCACCCAGCCGCGCACGAGCTTCGACTCCGTCTTCTCAAGCAGGATGTTCCTCCAGATGCTCAGATTGCCTGGAATGTACACGTTGTCGTTCGGCTCCCATTGCAGCTCGTGGAACAGAATCATCAGGTCGCCGTTGCTCGGGAACATCCCTCGCGTTGCGCTGTCGCCCGCCGCGCCGGCGAAGTAAACGTTGAAAAGGAACTTCAGGCGGTTCCCCTCGGTCAGATGAACCTGCTGCGCCAGGCTCACATGCGAGAGCGCATCGAAATATGCTGCCTGCCAGCCGTGATCCTGGCTCAGCAGCCGCCGCACGAATGTCCCCGGCGACCGGACATTCGCTCCCACCAGCTCTTCCCAGGTTCGCACCGCATCAGGTCCTCCCGGCACAAGAACGCGCCCGTGGCGGATGCAGATCCCGCTCCCGTAAAAGTCCAGCGCAGGAGCAAGCGGCACGAGCGTCCTCATCCCCGGAGACCGCCGCAGCTCAGCCTGCGTTTCCGTATCGATTCTCGACATCGCCCAGTAGAGCCGCGCCACATCGGGGTCGTGCAGCAGCGTATCCACGAGGTTGTCGCCCTTTTGGGCGTGCCAGGAACTGACCGCCAGCCAGTCCCGTTCCCGGAACAGCACAGGCACCCGCGTCGAAACAAACGGGTAAGTGAAAGTGGTGTGCTTCTGAATGGCCTCTTCCAGCGCGGTTACCGGAAAACCGGAATCCAGCGTAAGAAACGCCCGTCGCGGAGAGGCGGTCGCAAGGTACGCGCCCGGATTACCGCAGCCACCCTCAATCCGGTAGCCGAGGGCGCGAACAAGAGGCTCCGCGTCGTTGCACCCCGTGACCCGGATCGCACCGCTTGCATCGGTCAGACCCTGAAGTTCCCGGGCATAGGTCAGGTATCGCCGCACCAGCAGCAGGAACTCGGTTTCCTCGCCCTCCTCGTATCCCCGCACGAACACATTGCGCGACAGCAGGGGCAGCACATCTCTGGGCTCGATTTCCGGGCTGATCCCGGCCATGCGCAGGAACGACCGCAGGGGGCCTGGAATTTCCACACTGTCCGAATCGATCGCCGGCGCTTCTCCCTGTTTCGACCCCGGAGCGGGGGAGGACGGAGCCGCTGGTTGTAACCGGTCATTTCTGGCAGGGCAGGAAGGCGTCAGGCACAACACGCCGGCCGTCAGGATAGCGAACGGATGCAGAGGGAATTTCATGGACCAATACCTCCTCCGGGTCACCGAACCTTGAACCTCCCGTGCCGGTGCTGCGAATCCTCGCGCTTCCCGCGCCGAAGAGTCTCTGAATCAGGAAATCAGGCGTCTGCGTCCGCCTGTGCTGCGCTCCTTCCGCCATTGCCCCGTGCCCGGCGAGTGCTACCCGCCGCACCGGATTTCCGGCGACCTTCAGATTCAATCTGCTCGTGCTCAGGTGCAGAGACTGCGTCTCGCGGTCGGACCATAGCGGTTCCAGAGTTGGCCCGTCCGGAGCCTCGGTCAGGTCGACGGCCAGCGGGATGAGCCGATCTTGATCGAGTCCCAGGTTGAGTGGGTATCTGGAACTGCCGTGAGCGCTCGCGAACGCGTGGGGCCTCGCTCAACCGGCGCCCTATTGTCGCAAATCTTTGCTCTCCTGGGCGAACTTTTCGTCAGGTCCTGTTCCGGCTGCGGCGGGAGTGCGGCCTGCCGGAGCGGATCGTCATCGATCACGGCACCAGGTTCACGCGCACGTAAACGCGCACTTTCGTCGGGTTCTTCACGGTGAATTCCTCCTGAAGGTGAATACCGCTCAGGAGCGGCGGAACCCGATTATGTGTAACGGCGAGTGTAACAAGCCATCACACCACTGATTCTGAGGGGGTTGGACGGTATGGCGGAGAGGGAGGGATTCGAACCCCCGATACCCTTTCGGGTATGCCGGTTTTCAAGACCGGAGCCATCAACCACTCGGCCACCTCTCCGACAGCTTCCAGTCTACTAGCAGGGCACGGCGGGGACAGGGAATCCGGGGCCGCAACGCGGCTGGGGTCTGCAGGACGGTGCGCGACCGTAGAATGACGTTGAGTCTCCGCTATGTGTGGCCGCTACTTTCGCCGCTCCGACAAGCAGCGCATCGCCGATGCCTTTCGTGCGGGTGTTCCACCGTCGATGGAAATTCTGCCCAGCTACAACATTGCGCCTGGCAGCATGCAGCCAGTGATCGTGGAAGATCGCGACATGGCAGAGCGCGTCGTGTGTCTAATGCGCTGGGGGCTGATCCCGGCGTGGTGCGACGACCCGAAGAAACTGGGGCTAAGTACGATCAACGCGAAGGCCGAGAGCCTGATGGAGAAGCCGACGTGGCGGGGGGCGTTTACGAGGCGGCGGTGTCTGGTTCCGGCGGACGGCTATTACGAGTGGCAGAAGCTGGATGCGAAGACCAAACAGCCGTGGGCGTTTGCGTTGAGGAACGGCGAGCCGCTGGCCTTTGCAGGGGTGTGGGAGCGCTGGAAGCCGCGCGAACCGGGAGCGGCGCCGGTGGAGACGTTTTCAATTGTGACTACCGAAGCCAACGAACTGAGTGCGCCCATGCACGGCCGGATGCCGGCGATCCTGCAGCCGAGGGATTACGAGCGCTGGCTGCGGCACGATGACCCCGGGCGGCCTCCGATTGATTTGCTGCGGCCGCTCGACGCGTCGCTGATGTCCGCATGGAAGGTGAGCCCGGAGGTCGGCAATGCGCGCAACGATTCGCCGGCGCTCCTCGACGCTGTTTCCGCTGAGAAAACTATTTGAGTCCGGCCAGAATCATCGGCAGGCCGGTGGCGGCCCAGTGACCGACCTCGGCCTCGACGTTCGTGGCGAGTGCGCAGTCCGGGTTCGTCACCGCGGCGACCTCGACATTCCATCCATCCACCATGACCACTGGGCTGTCGCCGTTGAGATCGGTTTCGGCTGCATCGATGTCGATGGTGCGGCTCTCGCCGGACGCAAGCGAAACGTAGTTATCCGAATAATAGACGGGTAGCACGCGCGCGTTGCTGATCTTCTGACGGAGTTGCACATGAGCCATCAGCGCCATGGTGTCGGTGGGATTGGTCAGCGTGACGGTGAGCCGCACCCGGCCATTTTCATCGTGGCGCGCAACCGTGCCATCAAGGGTCACGGGCGGCAGCTGATTGAGGGGCGTCAGATCTTCTCCCTGCGCGGGATTCGGCTTCCAGTAAAGATTCCGCGAGACCACATGTCCCTCTGCGTCGGTGAGTTGCAGCTCGACGAAATAGACCGCGGAATACTCGCTGGGCAGCGGCGTTGGGCCGAGATCGATGGCCGTATCGGCGGGCCCGTCGACAGGGATGTCCTTCCGGAGCGACGCCTCGAGTTCGCCGGGTGAGCCGCCCGGCTTGAACGTCCAGATGGTGACGTGCGCGGTGTCGCCGGCGATGGGCGTGGGCAGGTTGTCGATGACCTCCAGACGGCCGTTGGCTTCGTTCATCTGGATGTGGATCAACTCTCCGGCCGATTTCACCGCGAACAGAGATGCGTTCGGCTCGAGGTCGTGCGCATACAGTTGCCAGACGAAGCTGTTCTGCGCCGGATTGCTCATCCACGTAATCACGGCCGTGTCCGGTGCGAAGAGTCTGGCATTGCGGCCCTCATACATGGCGCGGAAGTCTTCGTAGTTCATCAGCTGCGCCTTGCGCACGAAGTCGGCGAGGTTCGCGACGCGGCCATAGCGGCCGGCGAGAATGGAAGGATAGACGTCGCCGTGCTGCGCGCCCTTGGCGAAGTCGTGCATGGCCCAGTCGTTGTCGATGGTTTCCCAATCCTTGCGCGGCATCATGGCGTGGATCGATTCGAGGGTGGGCACGGACATGCTGCCGGTTTCTGTCTTGAAGGGCGCATCGGGAGCGTAGAATGCCGCAGGCTCGCGCCAGTCGTAGGGTCCGCCGGACATGACGCCGCGGCCGGCCGTGGAGCTTGGCTGGTAGAGGCGTCTCGGGTCGAGCTCGGGGATCATCTTCTCAAGCGCGGCATTGATTTCCGGCGGCGGATAACCCTCGTTGCGGGCGCACCACAGCGCGATGGAGGGATGATTGCGGAAGCGCAGGATTTTGTCGCGGACGTTGGCCAGGTAGACAGGGAGATTGTCGGGGTTCGGTCCGTCAGCGGGGTTGGGCTGGAAGAATTCGTCCCAGATGAGAATGCCGTACTTGTCGCAGAGCTCGTAGAAATCTTCGCTGGTGCTCTGGCCGACCCAGTTGCGGATCATGTTCAGGTTAGCGAGGGCGTGGAGGTGGATTTCCGCGTCGAGGCGGGCGCGAGGAATGCGCTTCATCGCTTCGTCGAGGCCCCAGTCGCCGCCGCGGATGAAGATCTTCACGCCGTTGACGGAGATGGTGAGCGCATCCGGGCCGCCATAGGTGATTTTGCGGATGCCGAAGGTCGTATCCTGCTCATCGGAGTCGCGGCCATGTTCCACAAAACGTAACTGCAGCGTGTACAAATTCTGCGGACCGTAGCCGTTCGGCCACCAGAGCCTGGGATTGAGGACATGCAGCGCTGAGGTGGTCTTCGGATCGAAGCTGATCAGTTGGGTCGAGTGCGGCGCGAGAATCACCTTGCGGGAAAACTTCACGGCACCAAAGTCACCAACGAGCTCGCCCTTTTGTTCCTTGCCGGAGGTGTTGTCGAGAGTCGCCTGGACGGAGACGTCTGCGGAGGCGGTGCTGGGCAGGGGAAGGTCGGTGGTGACGAGCGGATTTTCGACGAGCACGGGGCCCTGGGCCGACAGCCAGACTTTTTGCCAGATGCCGGTGTCGCGGTCGCGTACAGCGTCCAGCCAGTCCCAGCCAATTGTGCAGAGGAAGGTTGGGCCGTCGATGGCGGTGACGCCGCCGTTTTTGCCGACGCCATCGGCAATAGTGTGATTGTGCGGCACGCCTGGATGCGGTTGCGGCGACACCCGCACCGCGAGCGCAGCCGTCTGGCCGGGGCGCACCAGCTTCGTGATATCGAACTGGCCACGGATGAAGGCGCCGGCGGTGGAACCGACTTCGGTCCCGTTCACCCAAACAGTGGCGGCGTAGTTGATGCCGTCAAAGTGCAAAAACACCTGGCGGTGCGCATAGCTGGACGGCACCGTGAACGTGGTCCGGTACCAGTAATCGGTCTTGTTTAGGCTTTCGGGGATGAGGTTATCGTTCTCGCCGTAGAGCGGATCCGGATAAACGCCGTCGTCGACAAGGCTGGTGAGAACCGTGCCGGGAACCGTCGCCCGATACCACCCTACTGGCTGGTAACTCGCCTGCGAGACAACCGAGGCGGCTTCCGATACCTTTGCGACGTCCTGCAACTGCCATCCTGAGCCGATCTCGACGGAAGCCGGCAGCGCTTTCTGCTGGCCGATTGCCGCCAAGCCGCCTGCCCAGATGATTCCTGCCGCCAGCGCAATTCCCAGCCTCTTGCCGATCCGCACCGGTTCCTCTTTCCCCGAGCCTGGATTTTGAACCCCGTCCAGTATTCACCATGGTGAGGCGAAATAAAGGCCTGTCGGAGGGTGTCTGCAAACTGTCGGAACCTGCCTGACGGCCGAGGGGCTTCCACTGGCAGGAGAGGTTTCCCTGCACGCCTTTGAAGCCCGGGGGAGATGTGTGAATTGCGGCCTCGAAGTATTGTGGAATCGAGGCAGCCATGCTGGATATCCCGGCATCCGATACGCATTCGCCCGGTCTTTCGGGGGTCAACACGATGCGGTCAGTAGTTCGATTGAGGGGTTGGTTGCGGGGAATGGAGAGGGAATCGACCTGTATCCTCCTCGCCTGGAAAGAGACGCTCCGTCCGGAGAATGGATTGGGGGCGTTCCGGCATGTATATTCGCGCGTTCAGGTGCTCGATGCGCCCGCGGACCTTCCCGACGGAGAATATCAGGTCGCTTTCGGCAGCCAGGAGCTGCCTGTAACAAGGCGGCGCGGGCTGTGGTTGCCGAACTGGAA
>JASIAO010000081.1 GCA_030041955.1 Acidobacteriaceae bacterium
TGTCGTTAGCAGATGATATGTCCGGCTGAGATAGCAAGTGAAGTGTCCGCTGAGCGGGCGGCGAGGATGGGTGACCATGCGGGGCATGGACGCGTATCCGAGGGCCGCAGTGGAGCGGGCGATGAAGGTGCAGGAAGTGATTCTGAGAGCCATGGCGAAGAAGATCACGTGGTGGCAGGCGGCGGAGATCATCGGGATCAGCGACCGGCAGATGCGGCGCTGGCGGGAGCGGTATGAAGAGCGAGGCTACGACGGGCTGATCGACCGGCGGCGCGGGCGGCCGAGCCAGAAGCGGGTGCCGATGGAGCAGGCCGAGCAGGTGCTGGCGCTGTACCGGGAGCGGTACTTCGACCTGAACGTGCGGCATTTTCACGAAAAGCTGGGCGAGCAGCATGGGATCGATCTGAGCTACACGTGGGTGAAGGCGGCGCTGCAGGGAGCCGGGCTGGTGCGCAAGGGGCGCAGGCGAGGCACGCACCGCAGGCGGCGCGAGCGGCGGCCGCTACCCGGCATGCTGCTGCATCTGGACGGGAGCCATCATCAGTGGTTCCAGGACGAACGCTGGTACGACCTGCTGGTGATGCTGGACGACGCGACGTCGGAGATTTACTACGCGCAGCTGGTGGAGGAGGAAGCGACGGCGACGGTGATGGCCGCGCTGCGCGAGGTGATCGAGCGCCGAGGTCTGTTCTGCGCGCTCTATTCGGACCGGGGCAGCCACTTCTGGATCACGCCGAAGGGCAGCCGCAAGGTGGATCCGCACCGGCTCACCCAGGTGGGCCGGGCGCTGCGCGATCTGGGCGTGCGCATGATTCCGGCTTACTCGCCCCAGGCGCGGGGCCGCTCCGAGCGCAGCTTCTCCACCTGGCAGGGACGGCTGCCCCAGGAGCTGCGACTGCGTGGCATTGCAACGGTGGAGGCCGCCAACCGCTTCCTGCGCGCAGAGTACATCGCGGAGTTCAACTGCCGATTCCGGGCCCCGGCCGCGGAGCCGGGAACGGCCTTCATCCCCTGCCCGCGGCGCGATCTGGATCTGATCTTCTCGCTCCAGTTCGAGCGCACGGTGAACCGCGACAACACGGTCAGCTTCCAGCACATGAGCCTGCAGATCGACCGGGTCAGCTGGCGCGGCACCCTGGCCGGCTGCACCGTGACGGTGCATCAGCACCTCGACGGCAACATTACCCTCGCATACGGATCCCGCCGGCTGGGAAGGTACACGGCCGAGGGACAACCGATGACAACAACCCCGGCTGCACCGCACAGGA
The DNA here is from genome assembly GCA_030041955.1 of Acidobacteriaceae bacterium. Lineage (GTDB taxonomy): Bacteria > Acidobacteriota > Terriglobia > Terriglobales > Acidobacteriaceae > Palsa-343. The sequence goes on from JASIAO010000081.1 coordinate 1,269, forward strand.
GGGTGGAAAAGACAGCGGCTGCGCCGCTTTGGAAATCGCTGCGCGATTCCCACTTTCCCACCCTCCCGGCGGCGGCAGACTAAAAACCAGAACCGGACATTTCACTTGCTAAGAAAACCGGACATTTTCACTTGCTAACAACACTGCGCGGCGCCGGTCTGGAACCGCGCGGAATTTGCCCCTGGCCGCCGCCAGTATCATGCAGGTGTGCCGTTCCTCTCCACGCCCGTGGCGCTGGCGATCCTGCTGCTCGCGGCTCCGCTCTTCGGCTTCGGATTCGCCGGCGAACGCTGCATCCGCGCCGTCGCTCGGCTGCCTCTCGCTGTGCGTCTAACCCTCCCCGCCACACTCGCCATCCCGTATCTCATCGTCGCCCTGGCCGCGCACACGTTTCAGGCGCGATGGCTCGTCCTGTATCTCCTGATCCCCATCGCCATCGCGGCACTGCTCTCACTGGCCGCGCGTCTCGATCCGGAACAGCGCGCCCACTGGCTCGATTTCCTCGTCCTCATCGCGCTCGGCCTCGCCGTCGATCTGCGCTGGCTCCAGCCCGCGTGGCCCGCCCGCCTCGGCGTCCTCGGCAAGCTGACCCTCCTCGACGCCGGACTCTACGGATTCCTCGCCATCCGCCGCCTCACCGGCATCGGATTCGACCTCCGCCTCCGCCTGCGCGACCTCCGCATCGGCCTGCGCGAGTTCGCCTTCTATGCGCCCATCGCCATCGCGCTCGGGTTGGCCATTGGATTCCTCCACTTACACGCCTGCGTCGCTCACCCCCGGCTGGTCGCGCCCGCGTGGATTTTCACCTTCTTCGCCGTGGCCCTTCCCGAAGAAATCTTCTTCCGCGGCTGGATGCAAAACCTCATCGAACGCCGCCTCGGCCGCACCGCCGCGCTGTTCGTCACCGCCTGCATCTTCGGCCTCGCCCACTTCAACAAGCGCGCCGCGCATTTCAACTGGAAATACGTCCTGCTCGCCGCCATCGCCGGCATCTTCTACGGTCGGGCGTGGAGAACGGACCGCCGCATCGGTGCCTCGGCCATCACCCATGCCACCGTCGACACGCTTTGGGGCGCACTACTGCGGTAAACTAGCCAGCGGTTCAGCAACGCCCTGCACCTTTGCAACGAAAGGATTCATCCGTGTCGAAAATCAGGCTGGCTCTCTCCGCATTTCTGCTGCTCTCCTTTGCCGGCGCGGCGCTCGCGCAGAGCGATCCAACGCTCGCCGCCACTCCCCCCATGGGCTGGAACAGCTGGAACCACTTCGCCGAGCGCGTCAACGACGCGGACGTGCGCGCGGCCGCCGACTATATGGTCTCCAGCGGGATGAAGGCCGCCGGCTACGAGTACGTCAACATCGACGACACCTGGGAGGGCCAGCGCGACGCGCAGGGCTTCATCCATCCCAACAGCAAATTTCCCGACATGAAGGCCCTCGCCGACTACGTCCACTCGAAGGGCCTGAAGCTCGGGATCTACTCTTCCCCCGGTCCGAAGACCTGCGCCGGATACCCAGGCAGCTACGGCCACGAGCAGCAAGACGCCGATACCTACGCGAAGTGGGGCATCGACTACCTCAAGTACGACCTCTGCAGTTTCATCCCCGCCGTCATGCAGAAAGAGGCCCCCCACGACCGCGATAAGCAATTCCAGCTCATGCAGGCTGCCTACGAGAAGATGCACCAGGCGCTGGTCGCCACCGGCCGCCCCATCGTCTTCAGCCTTTGCCAGTACGGCTGGGACCACGTCTGGACCTGGGGCGCCTCGGTCGGCGGCAACCTCTGGCGCACCACCGGCGACATTGAGGACAATTACAACCGCATGTCGGAAATCGGCTTCAACCAGTTCGGCCTCGCGCGCTACGCCGGCCCGGGCCACTGGAACGACCCCGATATGCTCGAAGTGGGCAACGGCGGTATGACCTTCGACGAATACAAAACCCACATGAGTCTGTGGGCCATCCTCGCCGCGCCGCTCCTCGCCGGCAACGACCTCAGCAAAATGACTCCCGAAACCATCTCCATCCTCACCAATAAAGAAGTCATCGCCGTCGATCAGGACCCCCTCGGCAAGCAGGGAGACCGGGCCTCGGCCTCAGGCTCCACGGAAATCTGGACCAGGCCTCTCAGCAACGGCGCCCTCGCCGCCGGGCTCTTCAACCGCGACACGGAACCGCATGAAATCACGCTGAACCTGAGCGACGTGGGCTTCTCCGGCAATCCCACTCTGCGCGACCTCTGGACCCACCAGGACGTGACCGCAACGAACGGCAGCTACACCGTGACGGTGCCTCCGCATGGGGTGGTGATGCTGAAGGTGAGCCAGTAGCAATCCACACGAGCAACGCAAAAAGCCCCCGGCTTTCCGGGGGCTTTCATTTGTTGCCCGATTGCCGACCGGCTATTTCCCAGCCTCACTCGCCGCATTTGGCTCGAACAGCTCCAGCCGCACGTGCCACTCCACCGAGTCTCCCGGCTTCAGTGTCACCATGCCCGTGTCCATCCCGTGCCATTCCTTCCCGAACGGATCGGCGAAGTTGAACTGCTCCTCAATGGCCGCGAACGGCTTCCCCGGGGGCGAATACACCTGCACCGTCTTGATGTGCGGCGACAGCCCCAGCACTTTCACCCCGTAATTGCTCGCCGGATCGGTCAGCGTCACTTCCACCGCGCCGTTGGTCCGCTGCAGCTTCGACCAGTTGTCGTCCAGGTAGATGTTGTCGAGCGGCTTGCCCTCCGGCGCCAGGAAATCCCACTTCGTCCCCTTCACCGGCTCCAGCTTTCCCGTCGGGAACACATCCTGGTAATTGTTCACCTCGGCAATCTGCTCGCCCGGCACGTGCAACAGCGCCTGCTCATGCTGCCCGCTCGGGATCGAGAAGTACGGGTGCCATCCGATCGCCATAGGCTCGTCTTCCTTGCCCACGTTCTTCGCCACGATCGTCGCATCCACCGCGTTGCCGGTGAGCGAAATCACAAAACTCAGGTCCGTCTTCGAAAGCCAGTGCACGCGCTCCGGCCCGTTCGAATCCCCTCCAAAATCCCCCGCGTGGATCACCCCCGTCACGCTCTCCCCGTCCGGAATCTTCATTGTCTGCACGTCCTGCGTCTGCATGTCCAGGATCAGCCCGTGCATGGCATGCTTTTCCTTATCCGGATCCGCCGAGTTGTGCCAGTTCGCCGGCAGCACGATCTGCTTTCCGTGCCATTCGGTGGTCAGCGTCTGCTCATCCGGCGAGAGCTTCCCGATAATCCGGTTCGGGTACGGCACCAGGAACGCGCCGCAGCAGCTAAAGCTCGCATTGCCCCACGCATCGTCGGGAGCTTTGCCCGTCATCTTCGCCGCCAGTTCCTCCAGCGTCGGCGACCACAGCACCGGGATCTCGCCCTTCCCCGGCAAATTCGCCGTGATGCTGAAAACATTCATCCCGCGCCCCGGCAGCACCGTCAGCGACAGGAACTCCGGCTCTTTGCCGCTCGTGGTGGACTGCCGCGTCAGCTTCACGACCGGCTCGCCGCCGATCTCCGGCGTTGTCGGCGTGGCCGCCTGCATGGGCTGGGCCGGCTGTTGTTCTACCGGAGCAGGATTCGCCTTGTTGCTGTTGCACCCCATCATGAGCGCCAGCGCTCCCGCCATCGCGGCCGCGATTCCCTTGTGCATCGACATGGATTCCTTCTCTCCCGCATGAGAAACCGTTATCACAAAACCCGTCCATTGTAACGCTGTCTCCGCAGCCGCATCGCCTTCTACAATTTCTGCGTGGCTCTTCTCGCGTCCCCGGCACCTGCGCTCGCCGCGCTCAACGCTCGCGTCGTCGCCTGCGAACGCTGCCCTCGCTTGCGCGCCCACTGCACCGCCGTCGCCCAAAACAAGCGCCGCATGTATCGCGATTTCGATTACTGGGGCAAGCCCGTTCCCTCCTTCGGCGATCCCGGGGCTCGCGTCCTCTTCGTCGGCCTCGCGCCCGGCGCTCACGGATCCAACCGCACCGGCCGCCCCTTCACCGGCGACGGCTCCGGCGACTTCCTCTATCCGCTGCTGCATCGCGCCGGATTTGCGTCCCAGCCTCGTTCCATCCATCGCACCGACGGCCTCGCCCTCACCGATGCCTGGATCACCGCCGTCGTCCGCTGTGCTCCGCCCGGCAATAAACCGCTCCCCGGCGAAATCGCTGCCTGCGCTCCATATCTCGACGAGGAGATCGCCGCGCTCGCCAACCTCCGCGTGATCGTCTGCCTCGGCAAAATCGGCTTCGACGGCGTCGTCTCGCATCTTCTCCGCACCGGCCAGATCGCCCGCCGCTCCGCCCTCATCTTCGGCCACGCCGTCGAATATCCGATCCCCGGCAACCGCTGGCTGCTGGCCAGCTACCACCCCTCGCTGCAGAACACAAACACCGGCAAGCTCACTCCGCCCATGATGTTGCAGGTGTTCCGCCGCGCTCGTCATCTGGCCCAAATTTCCGCGCCCTGAATTTGTTCCAGCCGCGGGACATCTCCCCGCAATCTCCGCCGCATCCAGAAAGAGACCAGGGAGCAGCCAGACTCCCGCCGGAAAGGGACCCACATACTATGATCACAATTCTGATCGTGATTCTGATCCTCATGCTCCTCGGAGCTTTCCCCGCATGGCCGTACAGCCGCAGCTGGGGCTACTATCCCAGCGGAGGCATCGGCCTCATCCTCCTCATCATCGTGATTCTGCTGTTGCTGCGCGTGGTCTAGGCCGACGGGCGCATGTGTGCCCCGGCTTGCCCGTGCACATCTGCATGGCGCCACTCCAAAGTCCGCACAAAAGAGAAGGGCCGCCGAAGCGGCCCTCTGTTCGATCATGGATGCGGCTCAGAACTCCAGCCGCAGAGAGCCCTGCAGAACGCGCGGTCCTTCGCCGCTGTTCAGCGGATCGCTTCCGGTGGTCCCCGTGATTTCTCCGAATGGCCCCGCCTGGTCGGTGATATCCACCGTCGGATTGCCAAAGTTCGGATGGTTGAGGGCGTTGAACGCGTCCGCCCGGAACTTCAGGCTGACACGCTCCCACACCGGGAAGGTCTTTCCGGCTCCCAGATCGATATTGAAGAAGCCCGGACCGTACAGGTTATTCCGGCTGCCGATCTCAAAGCCGATTGGCCCGGTGTAGTCTGCGTTCGCCTGCGATGGGTTCGCAAAGGCATAGAGCGGCTGCCCCTCACCTCCGTTCAGGTGGATCTTCATGTCGGAGATCGACCCCGTGAGGATGGCCGGAGCGTTGTTCGAATAGCCGGCTACGAACGCGTTGGCTCCGGCGAAAAATACATTGCCGGAATGCCACGACGGCAGGCCGCTGACTTCCCACCCCCCGATCACTTCGTTCAGCCACACCGGAGAGTTGCTGGCGATCATCTGCCCGCGCCCGATGGGCAGATCGTAGATGAAGTTGCCGGTCAGGTTGTTGGCGATGTCGAAGTCGGAGTTCCCGCGGCACTCGCGCGGCCGCAGTTCGTCGCAGATGAAGCCATATCCGCCGAAGGCCACAGCATTGGCGATCAGCGATACGTTGTCGATGGAGTGCGACCAGGTGTAGTTGAGGTCGAACTGCAGACCGTACCCGAGGTTCTTATGGAGGGTGGTCAGCAGTCCGTTGTAGCTTGAGAAGCCCTGGTTGGTATAGAAGGTATCCTCCGAGAACTGCTGCGCCATGCCGACGTTGGGCGGCAGGGCGCCGATATAGGACTCCAGCCAGGTTGTATCGGCAAAATCGCCGCGGCCCACATACGTCGAGATGCCCTGCGCCACAAGGTCCGTGTTATTCGCGAACCCGTAGGCCTGGCCGATCCCGGATACAGAACGTCCTCATACCACGGCTGGGTCGTAATCGGCAGACCTTTCCTCACCTCCAGCGAGATGTTCGAGAATGCCTGGGCCATGGTCTGCCCGGACTTGAGATCGGGGAAGTTGATCAGCTGCTCGCCGTCCACCTGCGCCAGCAGCCGCCGTCCCAGACGGCTCACGTACGTCATTCTCAGCAGGTAGCCCTGCGGGAACTGATGCTCGATGCCGAGGTTGTACTGGATCGAATACGGCGTCTTCAGCTGCGGATCGATGATCTCGTTAAAGGCCGAACCGTTGGGCAGACCGGTGGGAACGGCATTGGCTCCGGTGCCCGTCACGTACGGCAGGAAAGGAGAGGACGAGACCGGCGCGGGCGGAGGCGGCGGGGGATTGTTGATGCCGCCCCAGCGCGCGTCCGACTGGAACGAAGCGTAGGCGTTGCCGCCGACCCCGTACGGAGTCGGATTGCTCGCCTGGAAGAGGTAGGAGAACTGCGACTGCTGGTACTGCACCGCGTTCACCACAGTCTGGTCGTAGATGATGCTCGCGCCGCCGCTGAAGACCGTCTTGCGGTCCCACGAGGGAGTAAACGCAAAGGCAAACTTCGGAGCGAAGTTGTCGTACTGCGGCGAATAGTAGCCCGGCGCGTGGTTCGCTTTGCCCCCCAGGACGTACTCGATCAGCGGCACCGCCAGATTGCCCTCGGTTCCCGCGTTGCTCTGCGCCACGCGGTCGCCGAAGTAGGTCGCAAAGTCGAACTTCTGGCTCGGATTGTTGTAGTACTGCGAGATGGACTGGACCCCGTTGGCGTCGTACGGCACACCGAAGAACTGCCACTGGAGGCCGTAGGTCAGCGTCAGGTCCGGCGTCGCCTTCCAGGTATCGCTGAAGTACGCTTCCACCTCTTTGTAGTGATAGTTGTGGAATTGGGGAGTTCCCTGGGGAATCGGACTCAGTTGCGAGTTGTAGTAAAACGTCGCATCCGTCGCGGAGATCGGCGCCAGGGCCAGGGCGTAAGCGCTGTCGTAGAGCGCGCCGTTGTTCCCTGACTGCAAATTGGCCGGCCGCATCGACGGTTCCCCGGCCGGGGAATCAAGGCTGGTTGTCGCTCCGCCCAGGCCGATCGTCGGCGTGTTGTAGTTCAGGATCGTCCAGTCGGTCGGATACGGCCACTTGAACGTTCCGCCGAAGGTCATGGTGTGGTTGCCCTTGAGCCAGTTGAAATTGTCCCGCACCATCGGAATGGGATAGGTCCGTCCCTGCGCGTTGATCGCGCTCGAGTAGGGCGAGGTCAGGATCGCCCCACCCGTGCCATTCCCGCCGAAGGTCTGGTACTGGGTTGCGCCGGTTGGGTTATAGGTATCCGCGAACGCGTAGCTCTCCGTCACGTCGCCGATATAGAACTGGTTGATCTTGTTGTTGCTGATGGTCCACGTGTGCCCCACCACCCACGAGTAGCTCTGGTCCAGGAAGGGGTGCGTCTCCGGATCGCCGGGGAACTGAATGGCACTCTGGGTGCCGTTCGTGCGCGTCCAGTGCCCGACTCCGAACATCTTCATCTTCGAGTTCATGTTCCAGTCGAGGCGGCCCACAAAGTCGTTTTCGGTGTAGGGGAAGGGGGCATCGAACTCAAATCCGCCCGTGTTCAGCGTATCGCCTGCCGACATGGTGTTGGAGTGCGGGTAGCGGCTGTTGAAGATGCTCTGCACTCCTGCATTCCAGCCGATCCCGAGCGGATCCATCGCTGCCACCTGCGTCGCATTGATCGTGGATCGGGCGCAGTTCTGCGGAGTGGCGTTCGCAGCGCTCGTATTGTTGCAATAGGTGATTGTGCCGTTGCGGTAGCTGTCCAGCGGAACCGTCTGGGTCACGACGTTGCTGAGCGTGTCGCGCCGTCCGTTGTAATCGAAATAGAAGAGGATCTTATCCCTGAGCACCGGGCCGCCGACTCCGCCGCCGAACTGATTCCGAATGAGCGGAGGCCGCGGCACCTGCGGCGTCGCGTTGTTGTTGAACCAGGTGTTCGCTTCCATCGAGCGGTCGCGGTAGTACTCATTGGCGTCGCCGTGAAAGCTGTTCGTCCCGCCCTTCGTCACCAGATCGTACTCGCCGCCGCCGCCCGGTCCCGATGTCGACAGCGCTCCAGCCACCACGCCGCGGAACTCCTGCACCGAATCCACCGGTGCATTCGCCACGATCGCTCCGAACTCGCCGGTCGCCATGTCGTTCACATCCAGGCCGTCCAGAGTCACCCGATCCTGGTCGGTGCGCGCACCGGTCACCGAGCCATCCTGGGTCACGCCAGGCTGCTGCGTGAAGAGCGCTGCCGGACTGTCGCGGTTCTCCACGGGGAGATCGTTCAGCATCGAGACTTCGAAGTTGTTGCCGGTGACCGCATCCGTGGTGTCCAGCGTCACGCTCTGGCTGGCTGCGGACACCGCCACCGTCTGCACCACGTTGCCGACCTTCATTTGCACGTTCTGCGTGCGGATGACCGCAACGTTGAGATAGATCGCGGTGATGGATGTGGTCTGGAAGCCCTCGTGGGTGACCGTCAGCTTATAGCCCGGACCCGGTTTAACTTCGGTAATCGAATACAGGCCGGCCTGGTTCGTCACCGTGTGGTAGGTCGCACCGGTCTGCGTGTCCGTCAGCGTCACCTCCGCGCCTGGAACCACCGCGCCCGAGGCATCCGTGATCGTACCTGTCAGAGCGGCCGTCTCGTTTTGGGCCCTCACCACCCTCGTCGCCAGCGGCAACGCCGCCAACAGCGCGAGGATTATAGCTAACCTTCTGATTCTCATTGAGATAGACCTCCAGGGAGAGTGTTTCTTGTGGGTTCGCAGGAGTGGCGCTCGTCCCTGTAGGACAGGGGCCCGTGCAGACCTGTTTCGGAGTATGGCGATGCGATTATGGAACCGAATGCGCCGAAGGCAAAAGACAATGCTATTGCGACCTTAAGAAATAATGCGGAAATCAATGTCTATTTGAGCAATCGATGGGCCACTCTCTGGTGAATCACCGTGGCGGCCGAAATCATTGCAAAATAGTAACTTCTCCTCCCCTCCCACATCCGCCCCCTACGGATTTTTGCCAAAAGCCTATGATTCCTGGAAGCCCCCGCTCTGGCCGCTCTGGCAACCGCCGTGCTGCTCCTTTCCTCTCTGCCTGGACCAGCCCCGTGATCCAAAGTTCGTGCAATCCGCCTTTTTCCTCTCCCGTCACCCCGCACACTCTCGCCAGCTTTCCGGCCCGTAGATAATGGTCCTTCGGAGGAACGAACGTGTTCAGGCAAGCTCTGCGCCTTTCTTTTCTGCTGCTACTCATTTCCGGCATAGCCCGCGCCCAGTCCGCGCAGGACGTCGCCGCTGCGGAAAAGCTCATTTCCCCATCGGCACGCGATGCCGTCAACCGTCTCGGCGAGCTCAGCCATCTGCCGGAAGGCCAGTGGCGCTATCACATCGGCAATGTCGCGCACGGCGAAGATCCCGCGCTCGACGATTCCTCCTGGCCCGTCGCTCAGCCCAACTCCGACTACTCCACCGAAGCCATGTGGTTTCGTCAGTGGATCGAAGTTCCCAAAACCCTGCAGGGATATGACCTCACCGGCGCGCGCATCTGGTTCCAGTTCAACGCGTGGGTCAACGGCCCGCTGCCGCAGATCATTTACTTCAACGGCCGTCGCGTCGCCATGGGCGACGATCTCGCGCCCATTGTTCTCGTCGATCAGGCCAAACCCGGGGACCGCATCCTCGTCGCCGTCAAGCTGCTCGCTACCGTCGATCGCAAGCACTTCGCCGGCACGCCCATGAACATCGACTTTGCGCCGAATCGTCCCAGCCCCGAGGACATGCGCGAAGAATTCCTCACCGCCGCGCTGCTGGTCCCCAGCCTCTCGAAGGACATCCCCGCCGATCAGTCCACACTCGAAAGATCCATCGCCCAGGTCGACCTCAAAGCTCTCGACTCCGCCGATCAGTCCGCCTTCGACGCATCTCTCCGCGCCGCGCAGTCCACGCTCTCCGCGCTCAAGCCGATGATGGACACCGCGACCCTCCACCTCACGGGCAACTCCCATATCGACGCTGCGTGGCTGTGGCCCTGGACCGAAACCGTCAACACCGTCAAGGACACCTTCGGCACCGCGCTGCAGCTGATGGAGGAATATCCCACTTACACCTTCACGCAGTCCGCCGCCGCGTATAACAACTGGATGGCCCGCGACTATCCCCAGATCAACGACCAGATCAAACAGCGCATCGCGCAGGGCCGCTGGGAAGTTGTCGGCGGCATGTGGGTCGAGCCCGACCTGAACATCCCCGATGGTGAATCCACCGCACGCTCCATCCTCATCGGCAAACGCTGGTACGAGGACCACTATCACGTCGACGTCCGCGTCGGCTGGAACCCTGACTCCTTCGGCTACAACTGGCAGCTCCCGCAGATCTACAAAAAGTCCGGCATCGACTACTTCGTCACCCAGAAGATGGCCTGGAACGACACCAACAAGCTGCCCTTCAAACTTTTCTGGTGGGAGTCGCCCGACGGCAGCAAGGTCCTCACCTACTTTCCGCACGACTACGCGAACACGAATCTGAATCCCGTGCGCTTGGCTGCCGATCTCGCTCAGGCTCGCCAGTTCGCGCCCGGCATGACCGAGATGATGGACCTCTATGGCGTCGGCGATCACGGCGGCGGCCCCACCCGCGCCATGCTCGACCAGGGCCTCCACTGGATGCAGCCTGACAAAGTCGTCCCGAAGATGCAATTCGGCACCGCGCAGCCGTATTTCTCCACCGTCGAGAAGGAACTGGCTCCCGAGACCCGCACCTGGGATTACCGCACTATCACGCAGGGCTACGTTCTGCCCACGCCCGTCGCCGGTAAAATCTCAATCCCCACCTGGGATGACGAGATGTATCTCGAGTTCCACCGCGGCGTCTACACCACGCAGGCCGCGATGAAGCGAAATCTGCGCGAAGCCCCGGAGTGGACCCTCGACGCCGAGAAAGCCGCGTCGCTCGCCTGGCTTGACGGCGACACCTACCCCGGCGACGAGTTAACCGGCGCGTGGAAGAAAATCACCTTCAACGATTTTCACGATCTCGCCGCCGGCTCCGGCATCGGCGTCATCTACCAGGACGCTCAGAAGGACTTCGATCAGGTTCGCTGGGCCACCAATGAAATTTCCTCGAAAGCCCTCGCCACCATCGCCTCACACGTGGATACTCGCGTTCCTGGCGGCGTTCCCGTCTTCGTCTTCAACCCGCTCGGCTGGTCGCGCACCGGTGATGTGAACGTCGACGTGCAGATGCCCGCGCCGGCCGAGAGCGTCTACGTCCTCGACTCGCACGGCGTCGTTTTGCCCTCTGAGATCGTCTCCCGCGACGCCGCGACCAGCACCTTCCATCTCCTCGTTCAGGCTCGCGACGTTCCCTCTCTCGGCTACGAAGTCCTCCGCGTCGTGCCCGGCCATCGCACCTTTCCCAGCGATCTGCGCGTGAGCGGCACCACCCTCGAAAACTCGTATCTCCGCGTCGTCGTCGATCCCAAAACCGGATGCATCACGAGCCTCTACGACAAAAAGGCCGGCTTTGAAAGCCTCGCCGCCGGCTCCTGCGGCAACGAGCTCCAGGCCTTCAAAGACAACCCGAAGGAATACGACGCCTGGAATATCGACCCCGGCACGCTCGACCAGCCGCCTACGCTGCTCACTCAGGCCGATTCGGTCAAGGTAGTCGACAACAGCCCCATGCGCGCCGACATCCGCGTCACGCGCACCTGGCACTTCTCCAAATTCGTTCAGGACATCATCCTCGAGAACGGCTCCGACCAGGCCGTGGTGACCAACGACGTCGACTGGCACGAGACGCACATCCTGCTCAAAGCCGCCTTCGCGCTCTCCGCCACCAGCCCTTTCGCCACCTACGAAATCCCCTACGGCTCCATCCAGCGTCCCACCACGCGCAACAACAGTTGGGAAAAAGCCCGCTTCGAAGTCCCCGCGCAGCGCTGGGCCGATGAGGGCGACGCGCAGCACGGCTTCAGCCTGATCAATAACTGCAAGTTCGGTTATGACGCGGTTGGGAATTTGCTTCGGCTGACCCTGCTGCGCTCGCCCGTATGGCCCGATCCCAACGCCGACCGCGGCGAGCAGCGCTTCAGCTACGCGCTTTATCCGCACGCCGGCTCCTGGCAACAGGCCCTCACCGTCCGCCACGGCTACGACTTCAACTTCCCATTACCCGCCATGCAGGTTGAGGCGCACGACGGCTCGCTGCCCGCCGAACACTCCTTTGTCTCCGTCACACCCGACGACATCGTTCTAACCGCGATGAAGAAAGCCGAGGACACCCACTCGCTCGAGTTCCACTTCTACGAGTGGGCAGGAAAATCCGGCAATCTCTCTCTTGGGATTCCGCCCGGAGCCACGCGCGCCGTCGAAACCAACCTGATGGAGACGCCCGAAGGCCGCTGGCTGGCCATCTCCAACAATCACGTCATCGCGCCCTTCAGCCCGTACGAGATTCTCGCTCTGCGCGTGGATTACCCGGCGAAACCAACACCCGCGAGGTAGAACACGCTGTCATCCTGGGCGACGCAGACCGCGTTTCCAGCGGTCTGCGGAGTCGAAGGATCTGCGATTCTGGCTCCGGCTTCTGCGACGAACCGCAGTCCGGGAGCACTCGTACCCTGTGGCGTAGAAACTCCAGACCCCGCCCCCCTGATCACTGTTCTCTTATCACTGTTCGCCAAGCTCTCTTACAGAAATCGCCCCGCGCCCAGCACCAGCCCCAGCGTGATCACCGCAATCGCCACTTCTCCCAGCGTTCCCACCACAAACGGCCGCGCACCCTGCCGCCCCAGATCCCGCAGATTGGTCCGGAACCCCACGCCCGCGAACGCCAGCAAAAACGCCCATCGCGAGAGGTTCCGGATCGACTCCCGCTGCCCCGCGCTGAATAGCCCGACCGAGGCCAGCGCCGAGATCAGCAGGAATCCCAGCACGAATTTCGGGAATTTGTTCCACACGAACCGCGCCTTGTTCGTCACCACCTTCGCCTGCCCACGCGATCCCCAGTACAGCGCATACCCCAGCACGACGAAACCCAGCATGGAATTGCGGCACGTCTTCGCCAGCACCGCCACGCGCCCCGCCGCATCCGAATACAGCGCTCCCGCCGCCGTCGCCTCAGCCGTGTTGTCCACCCCCAGCCCTGCCCACAGCCCGTATGCGCGATCCGACAGGTGCAGCGCGTGCCCGACCAGCGGGAATAGCACCAGCGACATCGCGCCCAGCGCCAGGATCGCTGCAATCGCGTACGACGTGTCCTCATCGTCCGCGCCGATCACTCCGCACGTCGCCAGAATCGCCGACACCCCGCACACCGCCGATCCAATGGCCAGCAGCGACACCAGTTTCGGCCGCAGTCCGAATCCGCGCCCCAGCATCGTCATAAACGCCAGCGAAAAGACGATCTCGATGGCCACCAGTACCAGCGCAATGCCACCGAGGTGCAGCAAATCTCCAATCAGGAACTCCGCGCCCAGCAGCACAATGCCCAGCTTCAGCCAGAACTCGTAAGTAGCCACTCCCGCGCGCAGCCACGCCGGCACGCCGATCGTAGTCTCGATCGTCACGCCCAGCAGAATCGCCCACAGAATGTACTCGCCGTGCGGCACCAGCAGGTGGTATCTGAGCGCCACGCGGTCCACCAGCGCTTCCAGCACCTTGGCCGCGTAGCCCACGGCAGCCAGCAGCGCGATTCCCGGCGCCAGCCGCAACAACCGCATCGCTGCCCGCTCGTCCCGCTTCTCAGTCAGTATCGCCGCCTGCGCCATCAGCATTTACCAGGGCACGCTCTTCAGCACGCCCACGCGAACCAGCAGCGCCAGAAGCAGCGCCAACACCACCGTCCAGCTATCGAGAGAAAGTTGTCGGGTACGAATAGACATCGGGGAGGGCTCCCTCAGGGAAAAATTGCTGATTTTAGGTGGAAAGGAACGGCTTGCGATCAACAGGAGCCGATCAACACAAGCAAGCATCGGCGCAACAACAGCGTGTCGCGCGCAGACGGCGCAGGGGCATGGAGCCGGATTGGGGAACGTTGCCCATCGCTTTCCTCGTTTGTAGCACGCAGCGCAGCCCGGCGCAAGAAACGGGGGACATCTGTCTGAAAACAAAACGCCCCGCCGTTTCCAGCGGGGCGCCCATGCTCTTCTATCCCGTAACCCGTAAACCCTATTTAAGCTTTGCCATCACCTCGTCCAGCACCTGCTTCCCAGGCCGCGTCCGCTCCTGGGGCAGCAGCGCCAGCGGCTCGTCCACCAGGTTCAGCAGATCCGTGAACGCCGGCTTCTGCGTGTCGATGTAAAACACGCCCGTCAGGATCTCGTTCTTCTCGTGCGCCTCCATCAGCGTCTTCACCGCCACCGCCCTGTCCGTCGGATCGTAATTCTCCGGCAGCTTCTTCAGCCGCAGCCGCGATCCGTCGTGCATCTCCACATCGAAGCTCGATCCCGCCTCGTACTCCACGTCGATCTCCTCGAAGCTGGGCACGAATCCCACTTCCCCGATCGGCTCTTCGTGGTCCTGCATGTATTTGTAACTGCGCGTGGAGCCTTCATGGTCGTTGAAGGTCACGCACGGCGAAATCACATCGAGCATCACCGTGCCCTTGTGCGCCATCGCCGCCTTCAGCATGGTCAGCAACTGCTTCTTGTCGCCGGAAAACGAGCGGCCCACGAACGTCGCGCCCAGCTGGATGGCCAGCGAGCAGGTATCGATGGCCGGCAGATCGTTCACCACGCCGGTCTTCAGCTTCGATCCGATGTCCGCCGTCGCTGAAAACTGGCCTTTGGTGAGGCCGTAGACACCGTTGTCTTCGATGATGTAGATCAGCGGCAGATTGCGCCGCATCAGGTGGACGAACTGTCCGATCCCGATCGAAGCCGTGTCGCCGTCGCCGCTCACGCCCAGGCCCATCATCGTCTTGTTGGCCAGCAACGCGCCGGTCGCCACCGACGGCATGCGCCCGTGCACGCTGTTGAAGCTGTGCGCCCGCGACAGGAAATAGGCCGGGCTCTTCGACGAGCACCCGATGCCCGATAGCTTCATCACTCGTTCCGGCTGCACGCCCATCTCGTAGAGCGCGTCGATAATGCGCTCCGAGATCGCGTTGTGTCCGCAGCCCGCGCACAGCGTCGTCTTGCTGCCGCGGTACTCGATCACCGGCAGCCCGATCCGGTTCACCTTAGGCCCTGGATTTGTAACCGTACCCGCTGCCATTAGATTCCCTCCTGCATGACAATCTCATCCGTTACCGAGCGCGCATCGATCGGCAGCCCGTTGAAGTGCCGCACGCTGCGCAGCTTCGTCGTCTCGCCCGCCGCCAGATCCAGCTTCAGCAGGCTCAGCATCTGCGCGTCGCGGTTCTGCTCCACCACGTAAACCCGCTCGTGCGACGCCACAAATTCGCGAACCTCCTTCGCAAACGGATACGCCCGGATCCTCAGGTAATCCGCCTCCACGCCGAATTCCTTCTTCAACTGATCGCGGCTTTCCAGCACCGCAAAGTCCGATGTGCCGTAGGCGATGATGCCCACCTTCGACTTCCCCGCTTGCACTACCACCGGCGCCGGAACCAGCGTCCGCGCCGTCTCGAACTTCCGCGCCAGCCGCTCCATCAGGTTCTGGTAGTCTTCCGGCCGCTCCGAGTACTGCGCCTTCTCGTTGTGCCCGCTGCCACGCGTAAAGTACGCCGCCTTTGGATGGTCCGTCCCCGGCAGCGTCCGGTACGGAATCCCGTCGCCGTCCACATCCTTATACCGGCCCCATTCGCCCGCCTTCTTCAGTTCCTCGGCGGTGAGCACCTTGCCGCGGTTCAGCGGCTTTTCCGGATACTCGAACGGCTCCGACATCCAGTTGTTCATGCCCAGATCCAGATCGCTCAGCACGAACACCGGCGTTTGCATCTGCTCCGCCAGGTCGAACGCCGCGCCCGCAAACTCGAAGCACTCCTTCACGCTGGCCGGCAGCAGGATCGGATGCTTTGTATCGCCATGCGACAGGAACGCCACCGACAGCAGATCGGCCTGGGCCGTCCTCGTCGGCAATCCCGTCGACGGTCCCACGCGCTGGATGTCGAAGATCACGCCCGGCAGCTCGGCAAAATAGCCCAGCCCGGCGAACTCGGCCATGAGCGAGATGCCCGGTCCCGAAGTCGCCGTCATCGACCGCGCCCCGGCCCATCCCGCGCCCAGCACCATCCCGATCGCCGCCAGCTCGTCTTCCGCCTGCACCACCGCGAAGCTCGCCTTGCCGTCCGGCTCCACGCGGTACTTTTTCAGGAAGTCGATCAGCTGCTCCACCACCGACGACGACGGCGTAATCGGATACCATGTCACCAAAGTCACGCCCGCGAACATCGCGCCCAGCGCGCAAGCCGCATTTCCGTCGATGATGATCTTGCCCTCGGTCGCGTGCATCCGCTCCAGCACGAACGGATCCTGCTTGGTCAGCGTCTGCGCCGCGTAGTTGAATCCCGCTTCCACTGCCGCCCAGTTCAGGTCCGCCGCCTTCTGCTTCTTCGCAAACTGCTTGCGCAGCGAGTCCTCGACGGCCTTCATGTCCATGCCCAGCAGCTGCGCGGCCACGCCTACGTAAATCATGTTCTTGACCAGCTTGCGCAGCTTGGCCTCGGGACAAACCGCCGCCGTCAGCTTGTCGAACGGCACCGGATAGCAGACCACGTCGTCGCGATACTGCTTCAGGTTCATGTTCTCTTCGTAGATCGCCGCCGAGCCTGGCCGCAGCGACAAAATATCCTCGCGCGCCGTCTCCGGATTCATCGCGATCAGGACGTCGATCTCCTTCTTGCGCGCGACGTATCCATGCTTGCTGGCGCGGATCGTGTACCACGTCGGCAGCCCCGCAATGTTCGATGGGAACAGGTTCTTGCCGCTCACCGGCACGCCCATCGCGAAGATGCTGCGCAGCAGCACGCTGTTCGCCGACTGCGAGCCGGATCCGTTGACGGTGGCTACCTGGATGCTGAAATCGTTGACGACTGGCTTCGGAGGGGCTGGAATTGCTGCGGGCTCGCCCTGCGCAATTGGGTCCCCGCTGCGCTCGCGCGCTGGGGCCGGAGCAGACGGGGCGCCGGCGTTGGTGGTCGCCATGTGGCGGTGTTCCCTTCGGTTCGAGATCGAAAGAAATGGGATTCTTTCGCTCTCTTCATTATAGCGACGCGCCCCGCTCCCGCGCTCACTCCGCCAACACCATCGGTATCTTTACAGTTCCATGCAAAACCTGGCGCCTTTTCCGTTCGGCTCCGATAACTGACTTCGGCCTCGCCGCCTTCCGCAAAGATCACATCAGCTCTGGCCTGGGCTCTTCGCCACGATCGTTCTCGTCCATGCAAAAAAACAAAACCGCACGGATTTCCCCTAATCCTGGCTCGTGTGCGTAACGAAGCACGCACTGCCCTCAACTCCAGCCTACTCACCCACTACTGACCGCTGCTTCTACCCGAAGGAACGATATTTCTCCCAAAACACCGGCCACGGCACCCGCATCCCGCTGCACACAAAGATGTCCGGGTGATCCTCGCTCTCCTCGTTCTTCACACC
>JASIAO010000008.1 GCA_030041955.1 Acidobacteriaceae bacterium
TCGGGAAATACGGCCACGACCAGTGCGGACCTGGATGGCACCGATACGAACAGCGGCGGCAATCAGATCGGCGTGAGCGCCAGTTCCATCGATCTGGCCGCGCTGGGAAGCTACGGCGGTACCCTGCAGACCATGCTGCCTCTTCCCGGCAGCAGCTCGACCGTGCTCGGGAGCACCGCCATCTGCGCCGGCAGCAAGAGCCTCGCCAAAGACGCTTCCGGCAATGCTCTCACGACCGATGAGCGCGGCTTCCCCCTCGGCGCCGCCAGCTACTGCCCCGCCGGCAGCATTGACTCCGGAGCAGTACAGACTAATTACACCTCGATCCAGTTCACGAACGCGGCGACTTATGGCTATGCCGGGTTGGCCGGCCAGGCTGTCGCCACCCCTGCTGCGCCCAATGTCTCCGTGACGGAAAACGGCCAGAATATCGGCGGCGTGCCCGTGACCCTCACCGAGGGATCCGGCACAGCCACTGGAGTGGGACCGGTAACGACCGTGGCAGGAAAGGGCGCCACCTTCAGCGACATCACCGTCGCCACTGCGGACGCCAGTGACACGCTGAGCGTAAGCCTTCAGCCCACCTCCACCGCCACGGCGATGACCAGCTCCGTTGGACTCGTCATCGAGCAGCCGATCGCCCTTGTCAGCTCGCTGCCAGGGGCAACGGTGGGAACCTCCTACACCCAGCAGCTTGTCACCAGCGGCGGGACTTCTCCGTTCACCGACACGGTGACCAGCGGATCGCTGCCGCCCGGCCTCACCTTTGGCAGCGACGGCTCTTTGTCGGGAACTCCCACGACCGCGAACAGCAATGACAGCTTCGGGCTCACCATTACCGACAACTACGGATTCACCGCCAAGGGCAGTTACAGCATGGCGGTGGCAAAGGGCACGGCGCAGTTGAGCTTTACCGGGCTGACGCAGACCTACACCGGGAAATCACTCCCTGTGACGGTAACTACAACTCCGAGCGGACTGACCGTCGACCTCACCTACACCGGCATCAGCCCCACCGTTTATGCGGCATCCTCCACGGCGCCGACAAACGTGGGCACCTACACTGTGAAGGCGACGGTGAATGACCCGAACTGGACCGGTTCGGCGAGCCCGACGCTCACCATCAGCAGCGGCTCAGTAACCATCACGCTGAACAACCTGAGCCAAACTTACGGTTCAACGACTCCCGTGACGGCGACCACATCCCCGGCCAGCATAACGGTCGATCTCACTTTTACCGGCATCAACGGGACCGTTTATGGACCCTCCGCCACGCAGCCGACCAACGCGGGCACTTACTCGGTGAGCGCGACGGTGGACGCAGCCACTGAGCCGAATTACTCCGGCTCTTCGAGCGGCACGCTCACCATTGCCCAGGAACCCGTGACCATCACCCTGGGCAATCTCAGCCAGACCTTTGGGTCAACAACCCCAGTGACGGTGACATCCTCGCCCAGCGTGACCCTCGATGTCACGTACACCGGGGTTAACGGCACGGTGTACGGCCCATCTTCCACGCAGCCGACTAACGCCGGCACGTACTCGGTGAGTGCCGTCGTAGATCCCACGACGGAGCCAAATTACTCCGGCTCCAGGAGCGGCGTGCTTACCATCGCCCAGGAGCCCGTAACCATCACCCTGGGCAATCTCAGCCAAACGTTCGGTGCAACAACGCCCGTGACGGTGACTGCCTCGCCGAACGTCACCATCGATGTGACCTACACCGGCGCCAACGGCACGGTTTACGGCCCATCTTCCACGCAGCCAACCAATGCCGGCACTTATTCGGTTAACGCGGTCGTGGACCCCACCACGGAGCCAAATTTCTCCGGCTCCAAAAGCGGCGTGCTCACCATCGCCCAGGAGCCCGTAACCATCACCCTGGGCAATCTCAGCCAAACGTTCGGTGCAACAACGCCCGTGACGGTAACCACCAGCCAGAGCGGGTTGACTATCGATCTTAGCTTCAGCGGCAATGGCTATGGGCCATCTTCCACGCAGCCGACCAACGCGGGCACTTACACAGTGAACGCGAAGGTGGATCCAACCGCGGATCCCAACTTCTCTGGTTCCGTAACCGAGCAGCTCCAGATCGCTAAGGCGACCGCCACCGTTTCGCTGACCAACCTGGTGCAGGTCTATACAGGCACTGCAGTCGCGGTGACGGTAACAACCACTCCTGTGGTGCAGGCCGTGGTCGTCACCTATAACGGCTCCACCAACCTGCCCGTCAATCCCGGCACATATTCAGTGATCGCCACAGTCAACGATCCCAACTATCAGGGATCCGGTACGGGCCAGTTAGTCATCGAAAACTTCACGCTCTCGGCAAGCTTCGCCGGAAGTATCACTGTCACCCAGGGGTTTGCGTCGGCCTCCGGCGTCTCCGGTGTCCTGGCTGATCCGTTCACACCACAGACGATCACCATGACTCCATCGGCTGTCGGCTACACCCCGAACCTCAATCTCTCGTGCATGGTGTCCGCTGTGACCGCGCCTTCGAGTCCAACCTCGCCGGCCTGTCTCCTGAATGACTCCTCCTCCAGCATCAAAGGCGACGGCGTAACTCCGGTCACCCTCACCATCAACGCCACCAATGCCACTCCCGGCATTTACGCGGTTACCTTCCAGGCGCTCGACCCGGCAACGCAGCTGACCCGCGTCTCCACCTTCACCCTGAACGTCCGCAGCGCTTCCTCCCCGCTCACGCTGGTATCCGGTGCAACTACCGGTAACACCGCTACGGTCAGCTATGTTCTGCCTGCGAACGTGGGCCTCTCCGGTCTCAGCTGCACTTCCGTCGCGGGACCAATCCTTGCGGCTCCCGTGGATCCAGGAGCGCTCTCCATCGCCTGCTCCCTGAGCCCTGCTTCGGTCGGCTCTTCCACTTCCATCCAGGTTGCCACTGTAAGCGTCACCGTCAACACCGGAACCACCACCACCGCGCAACTTGTGGATCATTCGAATTACATTGCGGCCGGCGTGCTGGGCATTCCGCTGCTCGGATTCCTGGGCCTGCTGGGAGGCGGCAGGAAATCCGGCGCCGCCATCTTCCGCCTGTTTGCGTTGCTCGCGATAGTCGTGGCCGGCATGCAGCTAACCGGATGCGGCGGATCCTTTACGCGGCCCACCACCGTTTCCGGTTCTACTCCGCCCGGCTCCTACGACGTTCTGGTCCAGGGTACCGGAAGCGACAATCAGCCCTACCAGGCCGTGGTGCAACTCAACGTAACCCGCTGATTACCGGCCATCCGGGATCTGCACAGGTTCCGGATGCCCGTAACTCCATTCTTTTTGCCGAGGACGAGCGATGATACGACGCACTTTGCAGTTATTGCTCATGGTTACCATATCAAGCATCGGCGCACTGGGACAGATTAACTGCACTCCTCCCAGCTCTTCTGCCCAGAAACTGGTTTGCCAGATCCCCTTCTCGACAGGGGTATTCACCAATAACAGCTCTGCGAGCGCCGCCCAGTCCGCGCTCCAGGCCGTCACCGCATTCAACACCGCGTTCGCCACCCAGGTTACACAGTTACCGCTGGCCAGCTCATCCGCCGGAACCGTTGTGCTCTACAAAGCCGGCGTGCCGGAGACTTTCGATAACCTCGGCCCCATTCTGACCGATCGCGCCCAGACCGTCGGCAAGCACCAGCTGTATCTCGGCTCCGCCGCAACGCAGTTCGTCTTTACCGACATCGATGGCATCTCTCTTGGAAGCGTGCCCTTCACTTATGAAGCGACGGCCACCGATAAGACCACCGGTGCGGTTCTCAGCAATACCTATACAACCGAGCGCACCAACATCCACTTCACCGTCGATCTGCTCATCAACGTAGCTACCTTCGGCCTCAGCAGCCGGATCGATTTTTCGGCGATCGTTCCCTATGAGCGCGTATCGATCGGAGCCGGCACTTTCGACTCCAATGCATACATCCTGAACGCGAGCAACGTTCAAGTTTTCGCTTATGCTGTACCTCCCACCTATACGCCAGGAACGGCCCATGGCATCGGCGACGTGGTTTTCAATGGAAAGGGTCAGCTCTGGCGCGGAGAGCACGCTGCGGTCGCGGCTGCCATCAATGTCCGCACGCCGACAGGCGACGACCAGAACTATCTGGGCTCCGGCGCCTGGGGATTCAACCCCTATGTTGTCTTTTCTTATCTCTCCAAGGTGTCGCCGCACGCCAAAATCGGCTATCAGTGGAATACTTCGACGGAGCTGAACAATCCTACTCTGACCAGCGGCGGCAACCAGGCACTTCCCGGGGGTGTGGAGTACGACGTAGGCGCTGACTGGGCCGCGCTGAAGCGGGTGACGTTCGCGGGCGACGTGCTCGGAAGCCAGTATGTCAACGGCGTGAAGCTCACCAGCACAAACACTACTCTGCCGACAACACCATCGAAGCCGCTGCCGACGATTGTCACGGAGACTTCCACCTATTCGATCAACGATCTCAGCGCTGGCCTCAAGTGGAACCCTTATCGCAGCCTCATCCTCACTGGAAACGTGCTGTTCCAGCTCAACAACGATGGTCTTCGCAGTCGGCCGACTCCTCTGGTGGGGATTTCCTGCAAGTTCTGAGCCCAGTTTGCCGGCAGTCGCACTCCATCAGCGTCTCCTGAACAAGGGCCTCGAATCCACGCATTCGAGCCGCTCACACAATCGATGATTGCCGGGACGACGCACCAGAAGATTCACGCGGCACTCCAGGATGGCAATTTGATCGGAACCGCCCATGCGGGAGCGCCCGTAACTCGTAGTTTGCGAGTATAGATCTTGCCCCCGGCTGCGACGTAAAGGATGTCAAAGCTGGATCCCCCAAAGCAAAGGCTGGTGGCTGCTACGTTGCCGGGAAGGGGGAGGATCGCCGTGACTCGGCCGTTGCGATCGTATGCCGGAACAGGGCGAATTGCTGGTGTCCCACACCTGGGCGAAAGCGTGCAGGGCCATCCAGATGCTCTGCGCATCTGCATGTGGGAGCTTGCCCCCATTTCCCCGGACCGCCTGACGAGCCAGTCATGACGTTCACGCTTCGTTGCTGGCCTCGGCAGAACTGCGCCGGGACCTCGTCGCCCCTTGAGCGCCGACGGTTGACGGGCACCCCAGGCCCGGGGCTCGCTGGAGATATGAGCACCTGCGGGCGCCGGCACCGGATCACGCACGCCTGGCACCGTGCCGGAAGGATGTTAAACTCCTGCTGAGCAGCACTTTACTTCACCTCGAGGGCCTGTAGCTCAATGGTTAGAGCAGGGGACTCATAATCCCTTGGTTGGGGGTTCAAATCCCTCCGGGCCCACCATAAAATCAACAACCTACGAAGAATAAGGAAAACGATTTAAGCCACTGGGGATACTTCTGGGGATACTTTTGTACAATGGCTTCCAGGAGGCAGTTTCCCGATGCCGCGCCGGTCATCAGCCAGGGTCACAGGTGTCTGGGAGAAGGTTCCGGGCTCGGGAATTTGGTGGATTCGCTATCGTGAGAACGGCGCCCTTCACCGAGAGAAAGTTGGCCGGAAGTCCGACGCGCTGGCCCTCTATCAGAAGCGCAAGAACGAAATCCGCATGGGCGCGAAGCTCCCGGAGAACATGCGGCGGGCGTCAATCCGTTTCGGGCAACTCGCCGAGGATATCCGGCGCTACAGCGAAAAGCACCATCGGGACCAGGGCCACATCGATTCGCGGCTGAAGCGAATCCTCCCTGATTTCGAGACTCGGCTGGCCGACCAGATCAAACCCGAGCACATCGACGGCTGGATTGCGAGCAACACGGAGACTGCGGCCACGGCGAACCGCTACCGGGCCTTGTTCTCTCTCATCTTCCGCGAGGCCCTGCGTAATGGAAAGGTGACTGGCAACCCTGCCCGGCTCGTCCGGCTGCGGCATGAGAACAACGGACGCATTCGCTTCCTCACCGATGACGAGGAAAAACGTCTTCGCAAGGCCATCACGAAGCAGTTCCCCGAACATTTGCCGGAGCTGACCGTCTCACTCGGGACCGGGATGAGATTGTCGGAACAATACTCTCTGACGTGGGAGCAGATCGATTTTGCGCGGAAGGAAATCAATCTGGAGCAAACCAAGAACGGGTCGGCAAGAACGATTCCGATGAATCGTGACGTTCTCCAGGCATTTGAGATTCTCCGTGAAATGGATAGACCTTCGCCGTCGAACAGCCGGGTGTTCCCGCTCCACAGTCCGCGCTACTGGTTTGCAACGGCACTGGGAGAAGCGAAAATCGTACGCTATCGCTGGCACGATAACCGGCACACGTTTTGTTCGCGGCTCGCCATGCGCGGCGAAAACATGAAAGTCATCCAGCAACTCGCGGGACACAAGACCATCCAGATGAGCGCACGATATGCACATCTGGGCGAAAAGAACCTGCGCACGGCGATCGAAGGTCTCGCTACCGGCGCCCGGCTGCATGCCCCTGCACGGAAGCGCACCAATCCGGAATGACCATACAATTCACGTTTGCTTTCTATGGTCCTAAGAGCTATACTGATTCCTGATGGCCAATCCCGCTGGTGAGCTTCGGGTCTTCGCATCCAGGCCGTTCATGCGTTTTGCGCGTCGGTTTGACATCAGCGATGCCGAACTGTGGCGGGCGGTCAATGGCGCGTACGACGCCGATCTGGGTGGTGGAGTCTTCAAGTTTCGGCTTGCCAGGCGCGGCGAAGGAACCAGTGGCGGAGCCCGCGCTATTGTGGCGATGAAAGTGGATGTGCGCGTTGTGTTGATGTACGGCTTTGAGAAGAAGGATCAGGCCAACATCAAAATCGACGAGCTGCGAGCGTTTCGCAAAGCAGCCCGCGTCTACCTTAGTTATAGCGAAGCGGAGATGACGGCCATCGTCCGAGAAGAATCTCTTTTGGAGATCGTTGAATCACGTCCCAGGAAAGGAGAGAGACATGGCAAGAGCGTATAAGAGCGAGGCCCTCGCCGCAGTGCATGAGAGCATGGCAGATCTGCACAAAATCGGCATGCTCGACGGCAAGACAATGAGGGAATTCGACCGGGCCTGTTTGACTCCTGTGTTGAACCTTTCGCCGGCTGCCATCCGCCGCATCCGTGCGAAAGCGGCAGTGAGTCAAGCGGTTTTTGCCGCACACCTGAATGTGACCACCGGCGTGGTCAGCAAATGGGAGCGTGGGGAGAAACAGCCGCGCGGGCCAGCAGCAAAGTTGCTCACCCTCGCGGCCAGACATGGGCTGGAGGCCATTGCCTGAATTTCGACGCTGCTTACTGGATCATTAGATAATGACTTGAGTAGGGGTTCATATGACAATTCAGGTAGAACTTAGCCCGGAAACAGAGACCCGGCTCGCGGCTGCGGCTCAAGCGCACGGCGTGGCGCTGGAGAAGTATGCGGGAACCCTTCTTCATGAGGCTCTGGCTTCGGCTGCAGATGGTTCTGGCAGACTGACCGAAGAAGAACTGCGTGCGATGTTGCGGGAGATTGCCGAAGGGTCTGAGGGTTTGCCGCATCTGCCTACGTCCGCTTTTTCTCGGGAGAGCTTTTATGAGGACCGACTCTAAGAATGGCAGAGGTCCTTTGTCTCGTCGATAGCAACATCCTCATTCGCTGGGTTCAACCAGCCGATCCCGATTACCCGCTTGTCGAAGAAGCGCTCGCGTCGCTCGTCAGATCAGGATCGATACTTTGCTATGCGTCTCAGAATCTCGGTGAGTTCTGGAACGCCTCGACCCGCCCGGTGGACCGCAAT
The DNA here is from genome assembly GCA_030041955.1 of Acidobacteriaceae bacterium. Taxonomy (GTDB): domain Bacteria; phylum Acidobacteriota; class Terriglobia; order Terriglobales; family Acidobacteriaceae; genus Palsa-343. The sequence goes on from JASIAO010000008.1 coordinate 7,734, forward strand.
GGCTTTGGTTTATCGCCTGCCGAGACTGACCGACGGGCGCGCCGGTTTGAGTTGCGGCTGCGACTGCTCCCCGATGGCCTCGCGATACACGAAGAGTGGCGTCGATTGCTCGTGGATTATGGCGTCTCCGGAGTCCAGGTGCATGACGCCCATCTCGTTGCGGTCATGCGCGTCCACGGAGTGAAGAGAATCCTGACGTTCAACACCAGGGATTTTGCCCGCTTCGAGGGAATCGAAGCTCTGCATCCCGCAGCTGTGACGCATCCGAGCCTTTGAATCTGAGTTGCCATTATTCGCATCGCGAGAACGCCATTTTGCATTCGCCTCGAATCCGCTTGCATCGCAGTGCACCGCGGTGCATTTCAGCGCACTGAATCGCAGAGGGGCACTTCATCAGGAAGCAATGCGCTCCGGATGATGCATTCGAGCGAAACTCTGAAGCGCTGACAAAGGAATCATCGTTCGAGTTCCGATTTTGCGGAAGGGCAGTTCTTTGCTCGCCAGCAAATAGTCGATGGACCTGATGCTGAGGGAGAGGATCTCTGCAGCCTCTTCCCGGCCCACCAGGAGTTTCGCATCCGGCGGCACGGTCGCTGTGGTGGGCCGCTTGCGCTTTCCGCCGTGATGCTTTCGCATTCGCGGGCCAGGAGTTGCGGAGGGCAATGGCACTGCGGGCATCGGAGCGGAGGAATTGGCAGGCCGAGCCGGTGATGCAGACGCTTGGTCGGATTCGATCCGGTCGACCGTTTCTACGAGGTCGAACAGGGATAGCTGTCCGGCCAATGCAGCTCGCTGGATACGGTGTGAAGGAGGAGAAGGGCGCAAGAGACACCTCGCCGATCTTGCATGGGTTGACAGTAGCCCCGGTGTAGACGTAGTGTCAAGTCGTAAATCTACACTGACCTCATGCCGCCACGAGAACCGATCACCGAACAGCGCACAGCGGAGCAGGAATCCGGGCCGCCCCCGCAACAACAGGTCGTTTCGATCCGCGTCTCCGAAGATCTGCGCCTGCGGCTGGAAATCCTGCGCCAGCTCGTCTCGCACCACAGCGGGCAGACGATCACCACGTCGGAGGCAGCGAGGCAGCTTCTGGAATCCGCCCAGGGCAAACGGCTTGAGCTGGCCAACCTGCTCACCGCCCCGACCGAACACCTGCGCATCTGTCAGTTCAAGGCCGATGCCGGGGAACTGCTGAACTCGGCCGAATGGACGCTGATCGCCTGTTACTGCTGGATGGGCGCGGAGACCTACGCGGATACCGCGCGGACCAAAATCTCCAACGAATCGATCATCGGGATTCTAAAGGCGTTTCTCGCCGTGTACGATCTGCGCAAGGAAAAGCAGACGCGCGAGGATGCCTATTACCTCAGCAACCTTCCAGCCAGGGACCGGGAGGAGGCAGGAAACATCCAGGAGGCCGGCAAGGACGAGGTCAGGCGCGCTGTCAAAGAAACGATCAGGTCCCTCGAACATCCCCGGTCCGGACAGCCGAGGCCGACTCCGGCGGTAAAAAATCTTTACCACCTTCTGGACGAGCTGGAGTTTCCCCACGTCCCGAGACTGAACCGGGCGCTCTCGCCGTACTGGCCGATTCTGTGGCGCGTGGCGGCGCGCGGTCACTACTTCCGGCACGGCCGGCCGCTCCTCTTCGGACGGATCACCGATGCCCGGGTACCGCCTCCGCCCCTGCCGCGATTTCAGGAGGGCGAATGCGCAGTCTCGCTTGACCGCTTGGTGCATGACACCTTCTCTCTGTGCCTGCACCTGCCGGGCCGGCTGGCCCCCCTGGTTCCGATTGGCGAATACCCTGCAATTGCGGAGTTCCGCACACTGCTTGAAGAGTTCAGCCCCGAACACGAGGATTCCTCGTGGCGCGGTCACTACTTCTCCGCATTTACAGCGAAGGCCGAGTCCGGCGATTTGATGGTGTGTCTCCGCTCGGAAGCCACGGGCATTACGTTCACGCTGAGCCAGGAAGACTGGACCGCGATTCGCAGTATGATCCGGCGGGCCTGGCAGCAATCCGAGGTGCGCCGGATGTGGGCCCAGTGGGCGCATGATTACGGCGAGATGTAAGAACGGCGCTGCTGTCGCAGCGGATGAAGTGTGGACACGACACCCCCAACTGGGTTGCTGCAGGGATACCGAATCCGCGCTGGCGTTTACAGGTGTCAACATCCGCTGTGACAGCCATTTAGGCTTTCGGCGTTTACGCCGGTAGACGCCCGTTTACCGGAGTAGACGAAAACAGCGCCGGTGACGACGGCGGCGTAAACACGTTGAAGCGAAACAGCCTTGCGCGAGTTGCAGGGATCGGGGTCAAGAGGCGAAAGCCACAGCTCAGAACGGAGGTCCCCCCATGAACGCCTCCCGAACGACGACAGTACAGGCGAACGGTTGCTCCCAGGACAACGAAGGCAAACCCGGCTTCCGCACCAAAACCATCTCGACGCGGCTGACGCCGGAGGAACTGGCCGAAGTGGAATCGGCTGCAGAAGGGGCGGACAAGCCACTCTCTGAATGGCTGCGGGAGATGGCGCTGAACGCCGCCAGAGAGCGACCTTCCGATCCGATGGAGTTGCTGCTCGCTGAAGTCTGGGCGCTGCGCTTCGCATTCCTGAGTCTCTTCCATGCCGGGGCTCAGGCGACGGCCGAAGGCCGCCCGCTGCTCCCGGAATCGGTTCTCAAAATCCGCGACCGCGCCGACGCGAGGAAGCTCGAACAGGCTCGCCAGATGCTTGCCAGCTTCCTCGGCAGGAGGACTGAAGAGCCATGAATCGCCCACGCATTCTTCTTATCGTTGCCGGGCTTCTTGCGTTCGCTACAGTTGCTGAGACGCTGACCGTTTGGGTATTTTGGCGCTCTTCCTGCACGCCCCTTGAACGCTATTACCTGCCCGCATACATCTGGTGCTCCCTGCCGGTCGTAACGCCGGAGACGGTAGAAGTCCGATTGATCTGGAAGACCGCGCGGCATCGCAAACCGCAACTCGCCACCGATGACGATGTCGTTGATTCTCCGGACGGAACGGGCCTGGTGCTTTCACAATCAGCCATGAACGCCGGGTGGAAGGTGCTCATGGAAGGTCCACGGCGCCAGATTCCGTCGGAACTGCTCAGGCAGGATTTGGCCGGCCTGGCCTTCGAGGGGCAGAGCCTCGGAAATCTCCTGCTTCTGCCGGAATTATCCGTGCTGGCGGTGCTGTGCGCGGCGCTTTGTGCCTGGTTCCTGTTTATCGGATTTCTACGGGCGCTGATCGACGAGTATGCCTGGCGACGGCGACTGCGTTCCCGGCAGGAGCTGCTTCCGAGTCTCTTCAGGGACTGCGCGGCGCAAGCGCAAAGGGTTGGCACCGGACTCGCGGCGCTGCACCGGATTGCCGTGCAGCGCGTAGAGACGCACAGAGCTGCAACGCGCCCTGATGCCGTTCCCGCTGAACCACCTGCACGGCCAGTTTCTTTCCCGATTCCCCTTTTCGGTGTCCACAACGGAACCGGCGACGGCTATCTCTGGAGCCAAAAATACGAGATCGAGTGAAGGAAAACCATGGCCCGGCGCAAGCCGGGCCGTTGAGGAGCAACCCCATGCTCACGATATCGAAGGCTCTGTCGGCCAGCCAGGCGCGGATGTATCACGCCAAAGAATTCGCATCGCAGCAGCAGAATTACTGGACCCGGAACCAGCAGGGCCACACTGAATGGCGGGGGAAGCTCGCCGGCCAATGGAGTCTCTCCGGGTCTGTGCATGACGAGCACTTCGCCCGGCTGGCCGAGGGCCAGCATCCCCGGACCGGCGAACAATTGGTCCGGCACCAGGTCTCGCGGACCTACGAAGGAAAGGGCGGCAAAGAAGTCACCAGCGTCGAGCATCGTGCCGGATGGGACGCAACGTTCTCGGCGCCGAAGTCGGTATCGATTACGGCGCTTGTGGGCGGCGATGACCGGGTACGGCTGGCTCACAGGGAGAGCGTGCGCGCGGCGCTGGCTGAACTGGAGCGCTATACGCAGGCACGCATCGGAAATGTCCACGCTCCGGAGACAACCAGCAAGTTTGCCGCGGCCACCTTCGAGCACGACACCGCGCGGCCCGTGGACGGATACGCGGCCCCACAACTGCACACGCACGCGGTCATCTTCAATGTGACCGAGCGGGACAATGGGCAAACGCGCTCCCTGCAGCCGCACGAGATCTTTGTTTCGCAGCGATATGTGACAGCGGTCTATCGCTCCGAACTGGCGCTGCGACTGGAAAAGCTGGGCTACGAAGTGGAACGAGGCAAGCACGGCCAGCCGGAAATCAGGGGGTACACCAGGGAGTATCTGGAAGCGTCCAGCCCTCGAAGAGAACAGATCAAAGACCATCTTCGCGAGCAGGGAATCGATGGAGCGAAAGCCGCGCAGATTGCCGCGCATCACACGCGCGACCGCAAGGAACTCCTTTCCCGGGAAGAAGTGCTGCGGCGGCACCGCGACCTGGCCGCGCAGTTCGGCCACCAGGCGGATCGCGTGGTCGCACAGGCGCGGGCACACGGTCAACACCAGACGCGGGAACCGGAAATGGCTGCACAACGGGCGGTGACCTGGGCGCGGGATCATGTGTTCGAGCGTGCGGCGGTCATGGATCGTCGCGCCATCGTGGAATCGGCGCTGGCGCGCGGCATGGGACAGACGACGTATGCCAGCATCCGGCAGGAGTTCGAGCGCCGCATCCGGACGGGGGAATTTCGCGAAGTTGCCCACAGCGGCGCAGAACCGCACTTCACGACCACCGGCATGATCCGCATGGAGCGCGAGATCATCGCGCGAATGCAGGAGGGCAACCGGCGCGGCTACGATGATTCTCTGCTGGTTTCGCCGCAGGTGCGCAACAGCATCAAAGACCGGCATCCGGAACTGAGCGCCGCCCAACGCAGTGCCGTGGAGGAGCTGTTCCTCTCTCGTGAAAAGATCGTGGGCCTGGATGGCGTGGCCGGGGCCGGCAAGACGACTGTGCTTTCCGCAATTCGCGATGGTACCGAAGCGGATGGTTATCGCGTGGAGGGCTTCGCGCCCACGTCACGAGCAGCGCAGAAGCTCGCCGAAGCGGGCATGGAAACTTCCACGCTGCAAAAGCATCTGGCGCGCGGCGTCGAGGCCGATACAGGTGAGAAGCGCCTCTACGTTGTCGATGAATCCTCACTGGCGTCAACACGGCAGTTGCATGAATTCATGCACCGGCTCCATCCCAGTGATCGTGTCTTGCTGGTGGGTGACCGGCGGCAGCATGAAGCGGTAGAGGCTGGGCGGCCTTTCGCCCAGCTTCAGGATGCAGGGATGGTGACGGTCAGGCTCGAAGAGATCGTGCGCCAGAAAGACCCGGAACTGAAGCGCGTTGTCGAAGAGCTTGCACGAGGCCAGGTTCATGAGGCGATCCACAATTTTGATATGCAGGGTCGCGTCCATGAGATTCCCGATCACGACAAACGCATCACGGCAATTGCCAAGGAGTATGCGCAATCACCCGAGCGTACTCTTGTCGTCTCCCCCGACAACCGCTCCCGTAGGGAGATCAACGAGCGCATCCATGCGGAATTGCAGGGCAGGGGAGTCATTAGTGACGCAGAGCGCCAAGTTCGAACGCTGGTACCGCGCCAGGACCTCACCGGCGCGGATCGCACGTGGGCCGAACGGTATGAACTGGGCGATATGTTGCGCTATTCGCGCACATCGAAAGAGACCGGCATCGGTAGAGGTGACTACACGCGCGTTACGTCCATCGACGCCGCAGCCAATCGCCTCACCGTCGAACTGCAGGACGGAAATGAGCGAACGTACGATCCGCGCCGCCAGCAAGGGGTGACCGTCTACCGCGAAGAGATGCGTGCATTCTCCGAAGGCGACCGGGTCCAGTTCACTGCGCCAGCGAACGATCTCAAAGTGGCCAACCGAGAACTTGGCACCATCGAATCCATCGCCAGCAATGGACGATTGAATCTGAAAATGGACGATGGCCACTCGGTACAACTCGATGCGGATCGACAACTGCATCTCGATTACGGCTATGCCGTGACCAGCCATTCCAGCCAGGGACAGACCGCCGACCGCGTTCTGATCCACGTCGATACCGAGCTTGGAGCGAAAGACCTGCTCAACAGCCGCATGGCCTACGTCGCCATCTCTCGTGGTGCCCACGACGCGCAGGTTTTCACGAACGATGCAACGGCGCTTGCCCGGGTACTCAGCCGCGACGTATCGCACGCGCCGGCCATCGAACAGGTGCCAATCTCGCACGCCATCGAGCAAACCGCCGAGCAGAGGCCCACTCAGGAGCACGAGATCGGTCACGGGTTTGGAATGAGCATGTAATCCAGACCAAGCTGACATTCCCCGGATAGCAGCAGCGTAGCTGAGGCCCGGCCGGAGTCAAGGCCGTCCGCTGCGGCGGACGCCGCTTCGCGGTCAGGAGCCTTGACACCGGCCTCCCAGCCTCGGCTTATCGTTCCGTCCATCCGGGGAATGTCCGAAGAGAAGCCCCCGAGAGTCTCTTAGCTACGAAGCCCGCCAGGTGTACGCGGGTAGGTTGTGCGTTCCCCGAGCACGACATGGCCACGCTCCCCAGCCCGACAGCAGGTTTGGGTGGATTTTCACCCAAAAGGGGGATGACAGGTGCTTTCTCGCATGGCCATGCTTACGCCATAATTGCAGTCAAATTGTACCTGTCTTAGCTGGAATTCCTTTTGCTCGGTCAGTCGGGCAGCGCCATGAAGTCAGAAAGAACGGCGGGAGGCCGCACGATGTTGATCGATACCACGGGACCAAACTGGCCGCAACTCAGCGAGATCATCGCAGCCACCCGCGGATTGGGAACCGCGGCATTTGGCTTGGTTGACGCGAGTAAGGCATTTTGGGGTGGAGTGAATCGTACGCTCCTTACGTTTCGTTTTGCGTTTAGATGCTCGTAACGGGCTCCTGCTGGCGCTCACCGGCCAGCCCCAACGACGCTTCCATCGAAACTCATCGAGGGAGTAGGAATTGACGGCGCTGCCTGATTTGGGAGATGAGCTTCAAGGCAACTCGCAATGGAGTGAGTAAACCTCCTGGCTGCTGGCATCGCGGATGAGCAGCAGAGAGTTGTCCGGACCGACGACCAGCCGTCCGGATGGCCCTGATCGGAAGCCGGCGAGGCTGGCGACCTTTTCAATCCTGCGAGATTTCAGCGTAATTCGGAAAATACCTTGCTGAAGGTAATAGTCCACGAAATACAGTGCATCGCCGGATCGCGACCAGACCAGGTCAGCAATGGGATTGGTCGTCGCCAGGCGGGACCACTTGCCTGTAGCGATATCGAACAACATCACGGTACGATTGTCGGCGGTCAGCGCAGCGATGTGGTTGCCCTGTGGAGACCACCGGGCCGTCCAGAGGCCCTGCGATCCAGGCACTGTGAACACCTGCCCGTTCGCGAGCGAATACAAGTGAATATTCAGCTGGGAAGCCGGCAACACCCCAGGCCGGTACAGGTCACCAAATGCGAGGAACCTTCCGTCAGGAGACCATGTTGGGAAGCCCTGCTCTTTTTGCGTACTCGGGATGGAGCGCAGCCCGCCGGCCCCGGAAGAGCGGGCAATATAAATCTGCCATATACCCCTGCTCTGCTTGTCCTCTCCCAGGAACGCGATCCATCTTCCGTCGGGGGACCACTGTGGCACTCTCGCGGTCAGGGAAGCGGGAGCTAGTTGTATGCGGTCAGCACCGTCGCTGCGGCTTCGCCACAGCGTGTCCCCGGGGTAAGAGACATAAGCCACCCATTGTCCGTCGCGAGAGTATGCCAGTTGCTGCGCGGAGATCGGTCCAAGAGACGGGACAAACCGCGATTGCCGCGCATCAAATCGCACAACCTCAGATCGCGCCTGGACGCCCACGAGGTATATATCCTGCCCTGTGGGGCTGGGGATCGGCGCCGTTTGCTCCATTAGGCCCTGATCAAGCAGGATCGGTTTTGCCCTTCCGAGTCCCAGCCAGCGGGATGGTTCGCGAATTGCCCAGAGGCCCCAGCGCCCCCCGGTAAGGCTTTGAAAGACGAAGTATTTGCCTCCCGCAGTCCACTTCCCGTGCATCTGCTCGTGAGATTCCTGCCAGCCGGGGAAAAGAGGGCGGAGGCCCTTACCGTTGCTTCCGACTTGCCAAATTGACAGATGGTCGCCGGCGCCATTCACGGTGAAGCGAAGCAGGCTGCCGTCCGGTGACCACGCCAGGTCCATGGCGTTTCCAGCAATGCGCGCAACCTCGCGGATATGGGCGCCATCGGTATCGCACACCAAGATACGGTCGCCCCAGGAATAGGCGATGCTCTTGCTGTCGGGAGCCCACGCGGCTGCGCTTGCCGCGACGGTGCCCACTTCCCTCGCGGTCCCCGCTGGCATCCTGAGAGCCCAAAGGGGGCCACCGTTCCGTCCCACCAGATCAATGGCAAGTAGTTCAGAGCGGGCAGAGCTGAAGTCCTCCGCTTCCGGATCCGTGAGAGGACTGGGCACGGGTTCGACCAGCCCTCCTGATGTGGATACCTGGACAAGTGTGGGACCGTCGTTTCGCACTTCTCCAAAGTAAAGAGTCGAACCATTGACCGCGATGCCAGCGAATCCATTCAGGGCGTTGACTGCTGTTTTCGCGAACCCGTCATTTGTGATCTGAGTAAACCCCAGGACCCGCGGCTCTGGCGAAGGCATGGATTCCGAGACCCAGAACAAGACGGCGGACACCAGCCCCGCCCCGACAATAGAGGCAATCCATGCGGCTCGCCCTGAGACTCTCGGAGTCACAGGGAAAAGCGCCACTGATGCTCTGTCAGATTCATCGCGGCTGATCTGTCCGATGAAACGGTAGCCGCGCCGGGGAAGCGTCTCGATGAAGCGGGGAATATCGGCATCGTCACCCAGCGCGGCGCGGAGCTTGGCGACGGCAATATTCAGGCTGCGGTCGAAATCCACATAGGTATCACCGCCCCAAATCTCCTGCTGTAAATCTTCGCGCGTCACCGCGTCTCCAGACCGCAGCAGCAGGATGGCCAGGATCTGAAATGGTTTTTCCTGCAACCGGACGCGAAGGCCACTGCGGCGCAGCTCGCCTGAATCTAAGTCGGCCTCGAAAACGCCGAAGCGGATGACTCCCTTGTGTGATGAAACCTCGGGAACTGCCTTGGTGGTAGACATTCAGGTCGCCAGCGATTGGACCTTAGGCAACCACCCGAGGGCTGTTCACCCGCGGCGCGCCTGCCCGCGTACCTAAAAGGGGTCCGTGTGTGCTGCCCACGATACCATACCGAGCCAAATTTACGATCACCTTTTCGTTCCCCGAGGAAATGTTGCCCTCTATCCCCTTGTGATGCAGTGAGATAGGAGGAAAGGAAGAATTGGCAGGCAGACGAATTGACACTTGACTCGGGTCTGGTCAAAGTACGGCTCCGAATCTCACAAACTATCTGGAAATGGTCACGGAGGACTCCATGCATTTGATCGCCCCACTGAAACGAGCTCTCGTCATTGCTTCCCTCACTGCCGCATGCACTCGACTGGGCACCGGCTTGTACAGGCGAGCGGGCGAGATCAGGCGCGCCAGTTCGCCACAGACCATCCTGCTGGCCTTGCTGGCATTTGCCGTTGCCGCGGGGCTCATGACCAAGCCGGCTGCGGCGCAGAGCCCTACAGTGAACGAGAGCGTCCTCTACAGCTTCTGCGGAGGAGCGTCCCCTTCTTGTCCTGACAACGTAGAGCAGGTCTCTATGGTTCAGGCTCGGGACGGCAACTTCTACGGCATTACTTACGCGGGTGGAACGGGCGACAACGGAAGCTTCTTCGTGATGACACCCGCCGGGTCGGTCACAACCCTGTACAGCTTTTGCACTTCCTCCAGCCCCACTTGCGCGGACGGCGAATTGCCCGTCGACCTGATTCAAGGCAGCGATGGAGATTTTTACGGTACGACGTCTGAAGGGGGAACAGGCGGCCAGGGAACCATCTTCAAATTCGATAGCGCAGGGACGCTCACTACCCTCTACACCTTTTGCAGCCAAGGCACTCCTTGTACCGATGGCGGTGATCCTGCGCTCCTGATACAGGGTAGCGACGGCAACTTTTATGGCACTTCTGAAGGCGGCCCGAATGGCCAGGGAACCATTTTCAAACTTACTCCGTCCGGCACGCTGACCACGCTGTACAACTTCTGTAGCCAGGGAGGAACGGCCTGCACAGACGGCTCGGAGCCGCTCATTCTCGTGCAGGGAAGCGACAGCAACTTTTACGGCACCACACAGACAGGAGGCTCGGGACAGAGCGTTAACTATATCCAGGGTTCGGGGGGCAGCGCTCCCCTAAATGGCGCCGGCACCATTTTCAAATTGACCGCATCCGGGCAACTGAGCACCCTGTATACATTCTGCCAGGGTGGGACCAATGCGGCCGATTGCACGGACGGTACTGTTCCCAACGACTTGGTGGAAGGGGCTGACGGCAACTTCTATGGCACCACGCAATATGGCGGTACCGGAGCTTATGCCAACTTTGCATTGGGTGGTCCGAGCAACGGAGGCGGGACTGCATTCAAGATCACTCCGTCCGGCACGTTTTCCACGATCTACAACTTCTGCAGTCAAACCAACTGCGAGGATGGTGGCGAGCCCCTCGATCTGATCGAGGGCAGCGACGGGAATTTCTATGGCGTCAATGGCGTGGGCGACGCCGCTGGCCTGGAAAACTCCAGTTTCGGTACGGCGTTCGAAATCACATCGTCCGGCGCGTTAACGAGCCTTTACAGCTTCTGTCCCAGCGGGCCGAGCGGTTGCACTGACGCCATGGTTCCCGTTGATCTCATGCAGGGAAATGATGGCAACTTCTACGGCGGTTCTTATACAGGAGGAACGGATATCGATGGCGCCCTCTTCAAACTCGCGCTCTCGCCCGCCCTCCAGCCACCGGTGCAGCTGTCCCTGACGCAAAGCCAGATCGACCTGGGACAGTCCGCGACGTTGTCATGGCGGGTGCTCAATGGCGCTTCGGACACGGCGCAACAGTGCTACGCCTTTGTGCAGACCGGGCCTGCGGGCGCGGGGACATGGACCGGCCTGCAAACCGGTACAGCCTCGAACGGTGCTTACTCCGGGTCAGCAACCATTACTCCCACGGCCGAAGGCACGTACACCTACGCGCTCACCTGCGGCGGTGTTGAATCCGGATTTGCCACGCTGACGGTGGGCGCGGCCCCGCCACTGTCGGTGACCACCACAAGCCTGCCCAGTGGAACCGTCGGCACAGCCTACGCGCAAACGCTGGCGGCGACGGGCGGCGTTCCGCCGTATACATGGAGCGTTAGCTCCGGCAGTTTGCCCGTCGGCCTCACGCTCTCGTCCAGCACCGGCGCTATCACGGGTACGCCGACAGCTTCCGGTACAGAAGCCTTCACCGTGGAAGTAGAGGACTCTGCGAGTACCCCGAATACTAGAACCGCCAACCTAAGCATCACCGTTAACCCTGGCGTCCAGCCGGCTCCCACTGTGACCCTTGCAGGGTCGCCTACGACGGGCGTCGTCGCCGGCCAAACCGTCACCCTGACGGCTTCCGAAACGCCATCGTACGGCGTCGAGCAAGGCTATAGCTGGACTATCTACGATGGCTCAACCGCGCTCGTTTCAAACGCAATGCCCAACGCGGCCAACAACGGCTACACCTTGACCACACCTCCGCTTTCCGCTGGAACCCACAGCTTTAAGGCGGTGTATTCGACCACCAACTCCTCCTACTCCAGCGGCACCTCGAACACGGTCGCGATCACGGTGGGCCTTGCTCCCACCACGACGACTCTGACTGCGTCTTCGACCAGCATTAATCAGAACGCCAGCGTCACCTTCACGGCGACCATTGCATCCACGGAGAGCGGCAGCCCGACAGGGACGGTGGAGTTCATGAACGGCTCCGCCGATCTCGGCAGCGGCACCGTCTCCTCAGGAGTTGCGACCTTCACCACTACGTCCCTTCCGGCAGGGACGGACAGCATCACTGCGGTCTATTCCGGCGACTCGAGCTTTGCCGGGTCGACTTCCAGCGCGGTTCAGGTCACCGTCACCGCGCCCGGATTCACTTTGTCGGCCAGTCCGGCTTCGCTGAGCATCGCCGCCGGACAGTCGGGCTCGACCACCATCACCCTGACACCGACAGGCGGCTATAGCGGAACGCTGAACCTGAGCTGCTCGGGCCTGCCCGCCTATTCCACGTGCACCTTCAGTCCATCGTCGCTCTCGCCCGATGGATCCAACACCGCCGTCACGTCCAGCCTCACTATCGCGACCAACGTCGCTACGGCAGCTCTGCAGCCTGGCGATATGCCTGGCCGTCCCCACAACTCACTCGTGTATGCGGCCGCTTCCTTTGCCGGCCTGCTCTTCCTCTGCGGTTTCCGCCGCCGCAAGGCGGCCGCGCAGCGGTTCGGCAGCGCGCTCTTTCTGGTCCTGCTGCTGGCGCTCTCAGGATCCGCTCTACTCGTGAGCGGCTGCGGGGGCAGCGCCAGCACCACTACCAAAACGTCCGTGACTCCTGCCGGGACCTCGACCGTAGTTGTCTCTGCGGGAGCCACGGGAGGAACCGCGCAAACCCTCAACCTCACCGTAACCATCACGCAGTAAACAACAGCGGTCCGCCTGAATGCGAGTAGCAAATGTCGCCCGCCACTCGCATTCAGGCGGACAGGTTTATCCAAGTGCGGCCCTAGAAATCGACCAGCATTCTGGAGAGATTCCCTGGAGACTTTATGAGCGCGTCATCTGACATGCCTGACCGAGCCAATAGATGGTTTCAGCGCAACTGCCGACAAGCTGTCCTTTTGGCCTTGATCTGGGTTGTCGTCCCGGTAGCTTTCGGCCAGTCGGTGATTTCGACGTTTGCAGGTGTCGGGCTTGCGTTGCAGGGGCTGGGAGGACCGGCGACAGGCGTCTCCCTGTTCGATCCTGCCGGGTTGGCGATCGGACCCTCTGGAAATATGTACATTTCCGATGCTCAGCTCGGCATCGTGCTCAAAGTTACTCCGGCGGGAACAGTCTCGCTTTTCGCCGGAACTCCGGGTGTTCAGGGGTTTTCCGGAGACGGCGGCCCTGCCACCAGCGCGGAATTGTCTCAGCCCACGGCACTCGTGGTGGACAGTTCGGAAGACGTTTATATTGCCGCCGGCGAGGTCCGCGAAGTGAACACGGCAGGGATGATTACGACCGTAGCCGGAACCCTGGACGTAAACTCGTTCCCTTGCGGCGCAAATTACCTTGGCGACGGGGGGCCGGCCACCTCGGCATGTGTCAGTGCTTTTGGACTCGCGTTGCGTGGCGGCAATCTCTACATTTCCGACGGCCACTTCCAGCGCGTGCGGATG
>JASIAO010000082.1 GCA_030041955.1 Acidobacteriaceae bacterium
GTGCCGCCACCACGCGCCCAAAAAGGCCGCCCCGGGACCACCCCCGCTCCGCGCCCGCGAGCACTACTCGCGCCTCTCCCACTGGTCCGATGTCGGACGCCGCCTCGCCTGGATCGACCCCGCCGACATTCCCGGCGAGGCGTATGCCATCCTCTGCGCTCTGCTCGAAGACGGCACGGGCGGCATCTCCGACCGCCAGGCCGGCCGCCTGCTCCGCGGACTCCTGCGCCGCATCGGCCAGGTCCCATTTCCCCCTCCCGGACCCCCATCCGCGCCCGCCGTGCCCAGCCAGCCTGCGCAGAACCAGCCCGTTCCTATCCACCTTCCCAATCCGGCACCCGGCGCCCCCGTCGACTTCGACCAAATGCTCGAATCCATCCTGAATCAGTACCCCGAAGCCCGCGCCGCCCTCAACGCCAAATGACACCCTAACCAGCGATCAGCGATCAGTGATCAGTGAGCAGTGGTCAGTTGCCAGTGATCAGAAAAAGCAACGCCCAGGCCGCCGCTGATCTCTGCACGCTGTTCACTGATCACTGCTCTCTGATCACTGCTCTCTGATCTCTGCTCTCTGATCTCTGATCACTGACATCTCGGCCGAGCATGACTCAATCTCGGCCGAGCATGACTCAATCTCGGCCGAGATCCTATCAACCTCGGCCGTCCCTGACTCAATCTCAGCCGAGCCGTAACTGACTTGTCCTCAATCATCCCGCCCCATCTCAGCCGAGCTTGAATCAACCTCGGCCGACCCTGCCTCAACCTCGGCCGTCCCGCAACTGACCCGGAATCAGCCAACAAGCGAGGGATGAAGCCGCCATCCCCCGCGAACCCATTGAAAACAAGTCACCGCCTCGGCCGACTCCGGGCCGTCCTCGCATTTTCGCCCCTATTCTCCCCGCCACGGCCACTCGGCTGTACGCTGGACCCTGTATGGCCATCTCCATCGCCCCCACCGACCGCGTCTTCGTCCTCACCGGCGCAGGCGTCAGCGCCGAGAGCGGCCTGCGCACCTTCCGCGACCAGGGCGGTCTGTGGGAGGGCCATCGCGTAGAGGAGGTCGCCACCCCCGAGGCCTGGGCCGAGGACGCAGCCCGCGTCTGGCGCTTCTACTCCATGCGCCGCCGCGACGCGCTTCTGGCCCAGCCCAATCCAGCCCACCACGCACTCGCCGCGCTCGAAGCCCGGCTCGGCGACCGCTTCTTCCTCTGCACGCAGAACGTCGACGACCTCCACGAGCGCGCCGGCTCCCGGCGCCTGGTCCACATGCACGGCCAGCTCTTCCAGTCCCGCTGCGAGTTCCACTCCCCGGGCGCGGGCGCCTGCGCCTGCTCGCAGCCGCCCTTTGCCGACACCGCGCTCTACGAGACGGAGACCGGCATCGCGCGCTGCTCCTGCGGCGGACGCATCCGCCCCCACATCGTCTGGTTTGGAGAGGTGCCCCTCGACATGGACCGCATCCAGCAGGAGATCGCCCGCTGCACGGTGATGCTCGTGGTCGGCACTTCGGGCGCGGTCTATCCGGCGGCGAGCTTCGTTCGCTGGGCCGGCCCGCAGGTGCGGCGCTACTACATCGGGCCGGAAGCGCCGATGAACGCCTCGGCCTTCACCGGGCTCATCCTCGCCAACGCCGGCGAAGCCCTGCCCGATCTCTTCAAAGTGGAGTAGCCCTGGCGTTAGTGCAGCGTCGGCGTGTCGAACGGCGCTTCCTTAAGCGCGCAGCGCATGCGCGCCACTTCCTGGCTGATCATGGTCATCGCCAGGACGCAGATGCGCGGCGAGGTCTCGAGCAGGTCGGTGACGCGCGAGGCCGGCAGGAAGCCGAGCTCCGCGTCCTCGATCACCAGCGCCGAAAGGCTGTACGTCCCGGTCAGCGTGGCCGGCAATCCGGCAATGTCTCCGGGCCCCAGTTTCCGCGGGGGGTAGATATGCGGCGCCGAGTCGAGCGTCATGAGCACCGCGCCGTTCCGGATGACGAAGACGCCGGAGACGGGGTCGCCGCAGTGGAAGAGGTATTGGCCTGCGGGAACGAACAGCGGAGAAGCCTGGCCGTCGAGAGCTGTGTGCAGCTCCGTCGATTTGAATCCCATATACTTTGGCCGTTCAGAGCAGGATTTGGTCGATTGCTGGATTTTGCCCGGTTGCCCGGGTTCTGTGCTGTGACGCGCATCACGAAGCTCTGTTAACCGCGCAACGCGCTGCTGGAAGGCAGGTTTTCCTCGCCGCCGGTTTGCCTCGGGTGAGCGGTGTCCGTACCATAGAAGAGAACGCCCTGGCGGATTTTTCCCCGATGCGGACGCCTGGGCCATCGCCAATTTTGCCGCCTCCCTCACGGCCCGCAGCGTAGATGCGTGGTGCGGAGGGAATTCGGCCCTGGAAGGCACATACATTGACCACAACAGAGACGACAGAGACCAATCCCACAACTGCGGACACGACACCCACGCCGGAAACGGGGCACGAGGGGCATACCCACGAGGGGCACGAACACGCTCACGCGCAGCCCACGCTGAATCCGGAATGCATGCGTGAAGTCGAGATCGAGGTTCCTGCGGATGAAGTGACGAAGAGCTTCCGCAGCGTGATCAAGCGATATCAGAAGCTGGCGCGGATTCCGGGGTTTCGACCCGGCAAGGTGCCGGAGAGCGTGCTGCGCAACCGCTTCGCCGGGCAGATTCGCGAAGAGGTGGTGGAAGCCATCCTGCCGCAGCATTTTCGCGGGGCTATTGCGGAGAAGGGGCTGCGGCCGGTCTCGCAGCCGCAGGTGAGCAATCTGCAGCTTGAGGAAGGGCAGCCGCTGCGCTTTAAGGCGGTGTTCGAGGTGCTGCCGGAGTTTTCCGTCGACGGGTATCAGGATGTGAAGGTCGAGAAGCCGGGCACCGAGCTGACCGATGAGGAATTCGACGCGGAGCTGGAGCGGATTCGCGATGCGCATTCGACCATGGAGCCGGTGACGGTGGATCGCGGCCTCGAGGATGGCGACTGGGCGCAGATCAGTTTTAAGGGTGAGCTGCAGGGCGAGAACGCGGAAGGCGGCGAAACGGCGCAGCAGCCCATCGGCGGCCAGGATGTGTCGGTGGAGATCGGCGGCAAGGACACGGTGCAGGCGTTCTCCGATGCGCTGCGCGGGGCAAAGCCCGGGCAGGAGCTGAAATTCGAAGTGACCTATCCGGGGGATTTCGGGCAGAAGCGCATGGCGGGTAAAACGGTGGCGTACGACGTGGAGGTTCGCGGCATCCGAAGAAAAGTGCAGCCGGAACTCGACGACCAGTTCGCCAGGGAACTCGGCAAGTACGAGAGCCTGGACGAGATGAAGCAGAAGCTGCGGGAACACCTCGCGTCCGACAAGAAACACCGGCTGGAGGTGGATACGCGCAACCGCCTGGTGGACGCGCTGGTGGCGAGGTTCTCGTTTCCGGTGCCGGAGTCGCTGGTGCAGAGCCAGATCGACGCGCGGCTCGAGCGCGGTCTGCGGGCGCTGGCTGCGCAGGGCATGCGCACCGAGGATATGCGCAAGCTGGATTTCGACCGTTTGCGCGACGCGCAGCGCGAGGCCGCGGCCAACGAGGTGAAGGGAACGATCGTGCTCGATCGCATCGCGGAAGCGGAGAAAATCGACGTCACGGACGAGGAGGTCGAGCGTGAGCTGCAGGTTATCTCCTTGCAAACAAGGGAGCCGCTGGAGAACCTGCGTGAACGTTTGACCCGTGAAGGTAATCTGGCTAGAATTCGTGAACAATTGCGCAGGGAAAAGACAGGAAATTTCCTCGTGGAACGGCTTGCCTCCACCCCAGCGCGCTAGCGCGCCGGGGACCCGGCCTGAACGCAGCGAAAACGCGCGAGGGTGATCGATGTCACAGACGATGAGGCCCTGGAAGCCTCAGAAACGAGAGTAGAGGGAAACATGGCGCTGGTACCCATGGTCATCGAGCAGACGAGCCGCGGCGAGCGGGCTTATGACATTTATTCGCGTCTGCTTCGCGACAACATTATCTTCCTCGGTACACCGATCGACGATCAGATTGCGAATCTCGTTATTGCGCAGTTACTCTTCTTGTCCGGGGAGGATCCGGAGAAGGACATCCAGCTGTACATCAACTCGCCGGGTGGATCGATCACGGCGGGTCTGGCGATTTACGACACGATGCAGTTCATCCGCAACGATGTGGTGACGTACTGCATCGGGCAGGCCGCCAGCATGGGCGCATTTCTGCTGATGGCGGGGACGAAGGGCAAGCGGTTTGCGCTGCCGAATTCGCGCATCCTGATCCATCAGCCGTCGATGGGTGGGCTGGCCGGGCAGGCGACCGACATCGACATTCACGCGCGCGAGATCATCCGCATCCGCGAGATTACGAACAAGCTGATGGCCAAGCACACGGGCCAGAGCCTCGAAAAGATCGAAAGGGACGTGGAACGGGACTTTATTATGAATGCTCCGCAGGCAAGGGAATACGGGATTATCGACGAAATCATCGATCGCCCGCGCATTACGAAGTAACCGGCCGCGGGGCCGTTAAAGGAGTAACCGGGGACATGAAGACGCGCACGGGAACTGATGAAGCCTTACGCTGTTCGTTCTGCCATAAGTCGCAGGACGCCGTCGCCAAGCTGATATCCTCGCCCAGCGATTATCCGAGGGCGTACATCTGCGATGAGTGCGTCGCGGTGTGCAACTCCATTTTGGAAGACGACCGCACCGAAGCCGCCACCGGAGCGGCTCCGACGCACCTGCCTAAGCCTCAGGAAGTGAAGGCATTCCTGGACGAGTATGTGATCGGGCAGGATCAGACGAAGAAGAAGCTCGCGGTCGCGGTCTACAACCATTACAAGCGCGTGCAGATGAACCGGACGCGCGGCACGGACGTGGAACTGTCGAAATCGAACATCTTGCTGGTCGGACCGACAGGCAGCGGCAAGACGCTGCTGGCGCATACCCTGGCGAAGATGCTCGATGTGCCCTTCGCCATTGTGGACGCGACCACGCTGACCGAAGCCGGGTATGTGGGCGAAGACGTCGAGAATATCATCCTGAAGCTGCTGCAGGCGGCGGACGGCGACGTGGCCCGCGCGCAGACCGGCATCATTTATATCGACGAGATCGACAAGATCGGGCGCAAGGACGAGAATCCGTCGATCACGCGCGACGTCTCGGGCGAAGGCGTGCAGCAGGCGCTGCTGAAAATCCTCGAAGGGACTGTCGCCAATGTGCCACCGCAGGGCGGCCGCAAGCATCCGCACCAGGAATTCACGCCGGTGGACACGACGAACATCCTGTTCATCTGCGGCGGAGCGTTTGTCGGTCTGGAGCGGGTGATCGGACGCCGCGTAGGCAAGAAGGCGCTGGGCTTCAAGGCGCTTTCAGAGAAGGAGCTGGAGCCGGGCGCAGGTCCGATCCGCGCGCAACGTGATACCGAGATGCTCCGGCAAACCGAGCCGCAGGACCTGATCAAGTTTGGTCTGATCCCCGAATTTGTGGGCCGGCTGCCGGTGATTGGGATCCTCGATGAACTGGATGAGGCGGCGCTGGTGGAGATCCTGACCAAGCCGCGTAATGCGATCCTGAAGCAGTACCAGAAGCTCTTCGACTACGAAGGCGTGAAGCTCACCTTTAGCGATGACGCCACGCGCGCCGTCGCGCAGGAGGCTTTGCTGCGCAAGGTGGGGGCGCGCGGGCTGCGCATGATTCTGGAAGAGCTGATGCTCGACCTGATGTATCACCTGCCCAGCAACAAGAAGGTGAAAGAGATGGAGATTCAGGCGGATATGGTGCACAACCGCAACCTCTCCATGATGCTGCTGGAGAAGGCCGGGTAGAGATCAGGCTGCATCGCCTGGGGTCCGGACTGGCCGCGAAGCGCACGAACTCTCGCCACGGCCGGCCGGGGAATTCAGTAACGATTGCGACGCCTGGTTGCCGCGCACGTCCAATCCACAAGCACTTCTTGCTGAACGTTATTTGCCACATTCCCCACACCGGCGGGGAACTCTGTTTTTCGCACATCCCATTGCCGGATGGGTTACCCTTTCTTTTAAGGACACCCCGATTACAATCATCGGAAGTCCGAAAGGATCCCCGTGAGCCAGCCTGCCAAAGAAAACCGGGAACGCAACGAGCTTCGCAAGCTCCCCATGATGCCCATCCGGGATATGGTGATTTTCCCCTACATGATGACCCCGTTCGTGGTGGGCCGCGAGTCCAGCGTGCGCGCTCTGGAAGAGGCGCTGACCGGCGAGCGCAAGATCTTTCTGGCGACGCAGCATGACGCTCGGGTGGACGAGCCGCGGCCGGACGAGATTTTCCCGGTGGGCACCATCGGCAACATTGTGCAGAGCGTGCGCATGCCTGACGGCAACATCAAGGTGCTGGTGGAGGGGATCGAGCGCGCCCGGGCCGTAGAGATCAGCGACGCGGACGGCTTTTTTGTGGCCACGGTGAAGGTGGCGAAGCCGATGACGGAGATGACGCCACAGGTGGAGACGCTGGTGCAGCGCGTGACTTCGCTCTTTGAGCAGTACGTGAAGCTGCAGCAATCGCTCAACGTGGAAACGGTCGCGTCTGCCATCCGCACGGATGAGCCGGCGAAGCTGGCGGACACCATCGCCGCGAGCCTGCAACTCGAAGTTCCGGATAAGCAGGAGCTGCTGGACCTGTTCGATCTGCCGGAGCGGCTGCTGAAGATCGCCGACGTGCTCGATATCGAGATCGAGAAGCTGAACATGGACCGCAGCATCCAGTCGCGTGTGAAGCGGCAAATGGAGCGTGCCCAGAAAGAGTACTACCTCAACGAGAAGATCAAGGCAATCCAGAAGGAACTGGGGCGCGGCGAGAAGAGCGAGTTCGATGAGCTGAAGAAGAAGATCGAAACGGCGGGCATGCCGAAGGACGTCTTCGAGAAGGCGACGCAGGAGCTGAAGAAGCTGGAGGCGATGCCGCCCATGTCGGCCGAGTCGACGGTCTCGCGGAATTACCTGGACTGGTTGCTGGCGGTGCCGTGGAAGAAGAAATCCAAGGAGACGCGCAGCATCGATCACGCGGAGAAGGTTCTGAACGCGGATCACTATGGCCTCGAAAAGATTAAGGAGCGCATTCTCGAGTTCCTGGCGGTGCGGCAGCTGGTGAAGAACCCAAAAGGCTCGATCCTGTGCTTTGTCGGTCCTCCGGGCGTGGGCAAGACCTCGCTGGGCATGTCGATTGCGAAGGCGACGGGGCGGAAGTTCGTGCGCATGTCGCTGGGCGGCGTGCGCGACGAGGCGGAGATTCGCGGGCACCGGCGCACATATATCGGCGCGTTGCCGGGGCAGATTATCCAGTCGATGAAAAAGGCGGGAACGCGGAATCCGGTGTTCATGCTGGACGAGGTCGATAAGATGGCCTCGGATTTCCGGGGCGATCCGGCATCGGCGCTGCTCGAGGTTCTCGATCCGGAGCAGAACCACAGCTTCCAGGACCACTATCTCGACGTGGAGTACGACCTCTCGCAGGTGCTGTTCGTCGCAACGGCCAATGTGCTGCACACGATTCCCGCGGCTCTGCAGGACCGCATGGAGATTCTGCGGCTGCATGGCTACACCGAAGCCGAAAAGCTGGAGATCGCGAAGCAGTATCTGGTGAAGAAGCAGCGCGACAACACCGGTCTGACCGAGAAAAACATCGTCTTTACTGACGCGGCGCTGACGGAGATGATCCGCAGCTATACGCGTGAGGCGGGCGTGCGGAATCTGGAGCGGGAGATTGGGAATGTCTGCCGCAAAGTGGCGCGCAAAGTCATCAAGAGCGGCGCGAAGTACAAGGAGACGCTGACGGCGGAGAATTTGCCGGACTTCCTGGGCGTGCCCAAGTTCCGCGACTCGATGGTGCAGGAGAAGAGCGAGATTGGGCTGGTGAACGGCCTCGCGTGGACGGAGGTCGGCGGCAGCATCCTGCAGACGGAAGTGCAGGTGCTGGACGGCAAGGGGAAGCTGACCACGACCGGGCAGCTTGGCGATGTGATGACTGAGTCGGCGCAGGCGGCGCTTTCGTATGTGAGGAGCCGCGCGCATCATCTGGGTCTGCCCAAGGATTTCTACCGCAACGTGGACATCCACATTCACGTCCCGGAGGGCGCGATTCCGAAGGATGGTCCGTCGGCAGGGATCACGCTGGCGACGGCGCTGGCCAGTGCACTGGCGCGGATTCCGGTGCGGCGCGATCTGGCAATGACCGGCGAGGTCACCCTGCGCGGCAAGGTGCTGCCGATCGGCGGACTGAAGGAGAAGTTGCTGGCGGCGCATCGCGCAGGAATCTTCGAGGCGATTTTGCCGGAGGACAACCGCAAGGATCTGCCGGATATTCCGGAGAACCTGAAGAGCGCGATGAAGCTGAACTTTGTGGAGACGATGGACGAGGTGCTCAAGATCGCGCTCACAGCTCCACTGCCGGAGTTGCGCGAGGATACGCCCAATGTGCTGGAGGCGAGCGTGCTGAACACGGTGCCTCCGCCGGAAACAGCGGAGCAGCGGCCGCACCAGTAAGGGCGCTTAGCGCGCAGGACGTGCATCGCACGCCTGCGCACCATACGTGAGCTATGCTCCTGCCTTTGCCGGAAAATGCTCAGGGATGATCGGCCGCAAAGGCAGCCGCGCGGATTTCCCGGTCAGCCTGCGCGAGAAGATCCCTTGCGCGGTCCCCATGTCCACGCATATCTCCGTGGTTCGCCTGCTGCGCTGCCGCGATCTTGTCGGAAGCCTGGTGGACGAGTTGAAGTGCCTCAGCCAGATTCGGGTGGCGCTGCCACAGGCCATTGTCCTGCCCCACGGCAATTCCGCCAGCAAAGATACCCAGACACAGTGTCGAAACCCATATTGCTTTATATCGATTCATTGGGGGATCCTCCATGGCGATTAACGATACCAAAGCTGCATGAGATTTCGTCGAACCGAAACTGTGGAAAAGGGTGCAGGCTCCCCTCAGTTCCGAGCCTTCACATCATTCCGAACTTTGCCATCCAGGATGGAGAGCTTGCTACCCCTGCTCAGGTCCTGCTCCCATCGCTGCAGGTTCACCGACTCGCCGGAGCGAAGCGCGTACACGCTAATCGGCCCGAAAGTCAGCGGCTCTCCGCTCTGGCAGACCTCCGGTTTCTTCACGGCCTCATAGAAGAGCGCTTCGCCATGGCCAACTACCTGAGCGTGGCCGTTGGGGTCGAGGAGCACAGCAGTCTTCTCGTCGATCCCAATACCGCGGATACGGTTTACCTTTCCCGAATCCAGAACGCGAGCCATGAAGACCAGCAGGCGGCCTTCGCGATGGCGCGTGTCGAAATGCGTGTCGGTGATGATGCCGCGGAGGATGGGAATGCCGAGGAGGTCGGGCGCGAGCACGACCTGGTGCGCGAATGGATCGGCGAGCGCTACGGCGGAGGTGAGATCGGGGCCGCCCGGCGCGTCGTTGGCCGCAGAGTAGATGTACTGGCCGAGAACGGCGAGCCCTGCGCTGGTGCCGCCGATGGGAATGCCGCGGCGGACCGCGCTGCGCAGGGCGAATTCGACGGGGGTTCGGGCCCAGAAGCGGATATAGTTCGACTGATCGCCGCCGGAGATGAAGATGGCTGCCGCATGTGTAATCGCTTTTGTGACAAATGAGTCGTAGCTGGCCTGATGGGTGGGAATGATCAGGGTCGCGACGGAATTGAGATGGCAGAGGCCCTGAATGTAGGGGTTATAGGCGTCGGTTCCCGAGGCGCGGATAACGAGAAAATCGCCGCCATCGGCGCGGTCGCAGAGCCACTGAAAGGCAACGTCCTGGTCCGTGCCGCCGCCCATGAGCGCGTAACCGGCGCGGGAATGAACATGGACATCCGCAGGCGCGCCTACACGAAAATACTGATACCGCTTCGGCGCGAAGGGGGTGGTTTGCGCGAAGCAGGCGAGCGAGGCTGCGAACAGAAGCAGAGCCCCAAGTCTCATACCGCTTTCAGGGCCCGATCGAGATCCTCGAGAATATCGCCGATATCCTCGATGCCGACGGAGATGCGCACCAGACCGTCGGTGATGCCGATGCGGGCGCGTTCTTCGGGGCTGAGCGCGGCGTGCGTGGTGGTGGCGGAGTGGGAGATGAGCGTTTCGACGCCGCCCAGCGATTCGCCATTGGTGCAGACGCGGATGGCCTGCAGGAGCCTTTCGGCGTTGGCGCGCGAACCCATCTCAAACGACATCATGGAACCAAAGCCGGAAGCCTGGCGCTTTGCGAGTTCGTGCTGCGGATGGGTGGGCAGCCCGGGATAGAAAACGCGACTGATCTTCGGGTGCTTCGCGAGCAATGCGGCGACCTGGCGGCCGTTTTCATTGTGCTGGCGCATGCGGACAGCGAGAGTTTTGACGCCGCGCAGGATGAGCCAGCTCTCGAAGGGCGAGAGAACGCCGCCGGTATTCTTCTGCACGAAGCGGAAATTCTCGGCGTGCTCGGGGCTCCTGGTGACCAGGACGCCGCCGAGGCCATCGCTGTGGCCGTTGAGGAATTTCGTCGTGGAGTGCATGACGATGTCGGCGCCCAGCTCGATCGGCCGCTGGAAATACGGCGACATGAAAGTGTTGTCGACGCTCATGGGGACGCCGTGCTGATGGCAAATTTCGCCGACCGCGCGGATGTCGGTGAGGATCATCAGCGGGTTGGTGGGCGTCTCGATGTGGACCAGCTTCGTGTTGGGGCGAAGAGCGCGGCGGACGTTGTCGGGGTCGGAGGTGTCGACGTAACTGAACTCGATGCCGTGGCGGACAATCACCTGGCTGAAGAGGCGAGTGGTGCCGCCGTAGACGTTGTCGCCGCAGATCACGTGGTCGCTAACGTTGAGCATGGTGACCAGTGCGGCGATGGCGGCCATGCCGCTGGCGAATGCGTGTCCGGTGGCGCCGCCTTCGAGAGAGGCGAGGCAGGTTTCAAGGGCGTCGCGGGTGGGGTTGGAGACGCGGGAGTATTCCCAGCCGCGGTGCTTGTCGATGCCTTCGAGCTGGTAGGTGGAGGTGAGATAAATGGGGACGTTGACGGCTCCGGTGCGGGGGTCGGGCTCCTGGCCGTCGTGGATGGCGCGAGTGGCAAAGGCGTGCATGTCTAATCCAGCGTACAGCGTACAACGTTCAGCGTGCAGGGCCACCCAACTGCGGCTTCCGGGGTGCGCAAGGTCAATTCTGGTGGTTCTTTTCCTCGCTGCCTTTGTCGTCCTCGTTGCTGCGCTTTTTTTTGGTTTTCCAGAAGCTTTGCTGGAGGCGGTAGAGGTCCCGAGACTGCCACTGCTCGCGGCGGAGGAGGAAATCGGCGCGGGAGAGTTCGACCACCTCGGTGGCTTCGACGCGGAGCACCTGCTGCCAGGGATAGATTTGGCTGCCCTGGATGAGGAAGCCGGATTGGACCCAGTCAGCGAGCAGATCGCTGACCTTGCTTTTGACGTCGTCGGCATCTTCGAAGGGAAGCAGCTCGAAGGATTCTCCGGAAAGGAGATGCACTGTGACGAAGGCGACGAGGACGCTGTCGTTGGGACCGGGTTTCCGAGGCTGGTCGGGCATAGGGGACAAGAACCTCCTGACAGGACGTGAGATGCGGGCCATCGTGTTCGCAAATAGCGGCGCCTGGGAACTCAGGTCGGCGATCCCGCGAGTGACATTGCGGCGCGATATTTTTGGGGGGTGACGGCTCCGAGGCTTCAGCCATGGCTCTGTCGGCGTAAACTGACGCCGGCGAGCGTTCGCCGCCAATGACGTTGTGAACGTTCTCTTTTGGAGGGATTTACATGAGCTTACGAACTCTGAAGTCTGCTGGATTGGTTCTGGCGTTGGCGCCTCTCGCCATGCTGCCCATGGGCTGCCATAAGGTTAAGCCGATCCAGTTATCGTGCAACGCGAGCGCGCCCTCGATTTACCCGGGCGAATCGGAAACCGTAACAGCCACTCCCAGTCAGGTGGACCCGAGTAAGCACTGGGACCAGGTCTACAACTGGAGCGGCACAGGGGTGACCGGCAACGGTACATCGGCGACCGTCGATACCGGCACGCTGGCGCCTGGCGATTACACGGTGAAGGGCGAAGTGAAGGAAGGCAAGAAGGGCAAGGAAGGCGAGACGGGCAGGAAAAAGAACCATGCGAATGAGGTCGCGACGTGCCAGGCGCCCTTTACGGTGAAGCCCTTCGAACCACCGACCATCAGCTGCTCTGCCGATCCGGCCACCGTGCAGCCGGGCGGGAATTCGACGATTACCTGCAACGCGTCCAGCCCGCAGAATCTGCCGCTGACCTACAGCTACTCAGCCTCGGCGGGATCGATCAGCGGGACCACCAACACCGCGACGCTGTCGACGACGGGCGCGCCGGCGGGCACCATCACGGTGACGGGCACGGTGGCAGACAATAAGGGACATTCGGTTTCCGCAACCACCACCGTCGACGTGCAGGCCCCACCGCCTCCGCCACCGCCGCAGGTGCAGACGCTGTGCTCGATCCAGTTCAACACCGATAAGCGGCGCCCGGCTCGCGTGGATAACGAAGCCAAGGCTTGCCTGGACGACGTGGCCCTGAACGCGCAGCAGAAACCAGATGCGACGCTGGTGGTGGTGGGCAATTCGGCTCCTGTTCCGGCAACGAGACACCATCGCCGTCACGAGATGACGGCCCAGGATCTCGCGGCGCAGCGTGCCGTAAACACCAAGGATTACCTGGTAACGGACAAGGGCATCGATCCAAGCCGCATCCAGGTGAGGACGGGCAACGGCGGCCAGAACGAGGTGGAGGACTACCTGGTGCCGGCAGGCGCGAACTTCGACAGCACCGTGCAGGGAACAACTCCGGTCGATGAAAATGCTGTGAAGCCGCAGCCGCGCAATCCGGTGGCGCACCATCATCATCACCACCACAAGGCTGCCGCAGCACAAGGAGCGCCGGCAACGCAATAAACAGACGTTGCGCTGACCATGCAGGGCTGGCCAGAACCACGGCCAGCCCCTGCCATTTCGACAATCTTCGCTAACTGAATCGAACGACGCGGGCCAGGCACCCGGCTCACAACTTTGTGCCGAAGGCGCAGATCCAGCCTTTGTCGCGCTTCTCGATGATCTGAACGTTGCGGAAGCCGGCGTCGGCAAGCACGGCGCGGTGCTCATCGGCGGTAAGCAGGTTCATGCCGATGGCACCGGCGGCGCGTTCGACTCTTTCGGCGGGGATGACCGGCATGCCGCGGTACATCTCGGCGATGAGGATCACCGTGCCGCCGGGCTTCACGACGCGGAGGACTTCGCGGATGTCGCCGGTCAGGTTGGGCCAGAAGAAGTGAGTTTCGACGGCGGTGACGAGGTCGAAGGTGTTCTCGGCGAATGGCAATTGCGAAACGGACGCC
This sequence comes from Acidobacteriaceae bacterium, assembly GCA_030041955.1. Classification (GTDB taxonomy): domain Bacteria; phylum Acidobacteriota; class Terriglobia; order Terriglobales; family Acidobacteriaceae; genus Palsa-343. The sequence goes on from JASIAO010000082.1 coordinate 13,361, forward strand.
TGCTGGATCGAGACCTGGCCGCTCCGGATGGTGCGAGCGTTGAATTTGCTGGAGGCGGCGACGCTGGTTTCAGCGTAATCGACACCGAAAACCTTGCACTGCGGAGCGGCTGCGGCGAGTTTACTGATGGTGCGTCCGCCGCCGCAGCCGATGTCGAGGATGGCGCCGGCGGCGGGGATGGCGACGTGGGAGAGCCCCCAGTCGGTGAGGCGGGAGTGGTGCCAGTTCATGCGCCAGAGCATGATGCGGCCCGTGAGTCCGGCGGGTTTGCTGAACTGGTCGACGAGCTTGGTTTTCGTGGGCATGATGCGGCGTAACGGCTATCTTAGCCCAGGTGGTCCGTCACGAAGCGGGCTTTAAGCTGCGTTCCGCGATGGCGAGAATGCGTTCCCGCACGGTGTCGTAGCTCGGCTCGCCGTCGAAGAACTGGATGAGGGCGTGCGGATGGTCGATTGTGGCATGTATTTAGCCCTCTGCCCTGGCAGTTAGTGATGGCGTAGGCGCAAAGTTAGCACACGTCAACGCGAAGGGCGACAATCCCCTCTCTTCGCGAGGATTTCCGAGTTATCTCGTCGTTCACTCAGCTCATTTGTGGTGCGAACTTCGGAGGCGAAACGCTAGATTTCGCAGTCGAAGATTTTCTTCGACAGATAGCGCTCGGCGGAGTCGGGGATGAGCGTGGCGACGCGTTTGCCCTGGCCGAGGCGCTGCGCGATCAGAACGGCGGCGTGGACCATGGCGCCGGAGCTGGAGCCGGCCAGCAGACCCTCTTCAGCGGCCAGACGGCGGGTCATGGTAAAGGCGTCCGCGTCGGAGACGGCGACGATCTCGTCGGCAACCGAGCGGTCGAAGGTTTTGGGGATGAAGGAGACGCCGATGCCTTCCACTTTGTGGGGGCCCGGTTCGCCTCCGCAGAGGACGGAGCCCTGGGTTTCGACGGCGACGGTGAGGATGCGCGGGTTCTGCTCCTTCAGATAACGCGCTATGCCGGAGAAGGTGCCGCCAGTGCCGACGCCGGCGACGAAGGCGTCGACGCGGCCTTCGAGCTGCTCCCATAGCTCCACGGCAGTGGTGTCATGGTGGAACTTCGGATTGGCGGGGTTGTCGAACTGCAGTGCGGCCCAGACGTTGGGGTCGGACTTGGCAAGGGCGAGGGCGCGGCGGATGGCTCCGGACATGCCTTCATCCTCGGGAGTGCGGTGCACCTCCGCGCCGAATCCGCGCATGAGCATGCATTTTTCTTCGGCGAAGCCTTCGGGAACAAAGAGTATGACGCGGTAGCCGCGGTTGACACCAACCAGGGCGAGTCCGACACCGGTGTTGCCGGCGGTCGCTTCGGTGATGATGGAGCCTTTGTGGAGGATGCCGCGGCGCTCGGCGTCGAGGATCATGCCAAGGGCCGCGCGGTCTTTGACGGAGCCCCCGGGATTGAGGAATTCGAGCTTGGCGTGCAGCTCGGCGGCGTCGGGGGAAACGATGCGGCGCAGGCGGAGGAGCGGGGTGTGGCCGATCAGCTCCGTAATGTCAGCCGCAGCGCGGAGGCAGGGTGCGGCGCTGGTTTCGGGCATAAGACCCAACAGTCTATCAGGCGGAATGGACGGGGAGCTGAAGGGGCAAGGAAGTACCAAAGTTTGCCTATTCCGGGTGGGGCGGAATTGCTAAAATAGTCGGACATTTAGTTGCACCACTTTTGTTGCACCGAATCTGAAAATGCGTCCTCCTCCCACGTATGCCCTGGGTGCCCTCGTTGACAGCCAATTCGCTGCTCAGAGACCGCCGCATCGTGTGGCTGCTGGTGGTGTTCGCCGTGACCACGCTCTGTCTGGGGTCCATTGTGGCGACGGTCATTTATACCGACGCCCACAGCTCCATTTCCACTGAGAGCCACGTCAGCCACACCCAGGACGTGCTGCTGGACCTGAGCGCGATCGCGCAGCAATTGGACCGGATCGAGCTGAATACGCAGCTCTACCGCGAGACAGAAGAAGAGGATTATCTGCGGTCGGCGCAGAGCGCATCCGTGGTGCTGAATACCCTGGTGCAGCGGCTGACGGGACTGGTGGCGGATAGCCGGGTGGAAACGGGACGCGCCCACGACCTCGAGGCGGCCACGGCGACGCTGACGAAGGACCTGGACCGGCCGACGCCGAGCGGCAGGTCGATCCGCAGCGACGTGGTGAGCTGCCGGCGCGTGCAGAACCTGATGCAGGACGAGGAACGGACGCTGCTGGTCACGAACGATACAGTGGCGGATCGGGCCACGCTTTTCAACATGGCGCGGCGCGCGGGCGTGATCGTCGTCGGAGCCATCCTGAATCTGGTGCTGTTCGGGTTCCTGATCCGCGACGCGGTACGGCGGGGACGATTCGAGGAACGGATTACGGAGGCAAACGCGCGGTTGCGGTCCACCGTGGAGCGGATGGGCGAGCAGGCTTTCGAGTCGCGGCTGCTGATCGACGCGCGCGACGAAGTGGCGCTGTGCCTGGACGTGAAACAGGCGGAGGAGGCTACAGTGCGCTACTTTGCGCAATTGCTGCCGGGCACGGCGGGAAGCCTGTGCATCATCCGCCATTCGCGAAATGTGCTGGAAAGCGCAGGGTCGTGGGGCGTGGTGCGGGGCAATGCGGCGTTTGAGGGCTTCGCGCCTGAGTGCTGCTGTGCGCTGCGGTCGGGCCGCGCCCGGTGGCGGAGGCCGGAGCAGTCCGAGGTGCATTGCACCCATTTTGCGGGGACACCGCCGGAGCGGTACCTGTGTCTGCCGGTGATCGCGCACGGCGAAACACTGGGCGTGGTGACGATCGAATGCCGGACGGTGGAGGCGGCGGCACTGGCAGCCGCGCGCGAGAACGCGATTGCGTCGCTGGGAGAGATGGCGGCGATGGCAATTGCCGGGCTGAACCTGCGGGAAAAGCTGGAGCGGCAGTCGATCCGGGACGGGATGACGGGGCTGTTCAACCGGAGCTTCATGGAGATCGCGCTGGAGCGCGAACTGCACCGGTCGGCGCGGCAGCGGCGGGAGCTGGCGCTGATGATGGTGGATATCGACCACTTCAAGCAGTTCAACGACACGTTCGGGCACGAAGCCGGGGACGTGGTGCTGCGGGAGGTGGCGGAGAATCTGCGCCTGGGGGTGCGCGGGGAAGATATCGCGTGCCGATTCGGCGGCGAGGAATTCGTGGTGATCCTGCCGGAGATTTCGACGGCCGCGGCGCTGGATCGCGCGGAGCTGCTGCGGCAGAGGGTATCGGAGCTAGCGCTGCGCTTTCACGGGCAGCCGTTGCGGCAGGTAACAATCTCGATCGGCGTGGCGATCTATCCGTTGAATGCGGAAACGTCGGAGGACCTGCTGCGCTGGGCGGACCGCGCGATGTACACGGCGAAGCACCGCGGGCGGAATCGCGTGGTGCAGGCGGACAGCAGCATCCTCGTCTAGGGAAAAATCAACAAATCAGGTCAGCGGCCTGAGGTGTCCGAGGAGGCTCCGGCGGCTGCTTTCTGCGTCGCCTGATCGGTCTTCGGGTAATAGCCGGAGCGGGTGCGGACGTAGAGCTTGCCGTGATGCTGGGCGCGAGCCTCCACGCGGATGGTGCGGTAGCCGCCCAGGCTCATGGGGATGGTGGAGTGGTAGCCGATGGTGTACTGGTTGCGGATGTCGTGCGCGACCTCGGCTGCGACAGTATCCACGTCGAGAAGATTGCGCGGAAAGAAAGCCAGACCGCCGGTTTCGTCGGAAAGCAACTGGAGAGCGCGTTTGGCGCGGCGCGCTTCGCCTCCGTCGGTGTCGTCGCCGAAGAGCAGGCCGATGGAGTAAACGACGGGACCCTGGAGATCCTGGATGCGGTGGATGGTCTGCTCGAGGTCGAGGGTGGAGGCGTTGTCTTCGCCATCGGTGATGATGAGCAGCACCTGCTTGGGATGGCGCGCGCCCTGGGCGAGGTGGTCGGCGGAGGCAACCACGGCGTCGTAGAGGGCGGTTCCGCCGCGGGATTGAATATTCGAGAGCCCGTCGTTGAGCTTGGCGATGCTGGAGGTGAAGTCCTGATCGAGGAAGGCCTCGTCGGAAAAGTTCACGATAAAGGCTTCGTCGTCGGGATTGGAGGCGCGGACGAGATCGAGGGCGGCGGTATCGACGGCAGCACGCTTGTCGCGCATGGAGCCGGAGTTGTCGACGAGGATGCCGAGGGAAATCGGGATGTCGGAGTGCTGGAAGGAGACGATGGTCTGGGGCGCGTTGTCCTCGAAGACGCGGAAGTCGTTCTGGGTGAGATCGTTGACGAGTTGGCCGTGGTCGTCGATGACGGTGCAGTTGAGGACGACTTCGTCGACGTTGCGGCGGAGGGTGTAGACGCCGTTGTCACGATGGACGGCCTGGTTGGGGTGGGTGGGGCTGACGGCCTGGTTATCGTCGGCGTCGGGCGAGAGGATGGGATCGCGATCGACGTCGAGAGGCGGCTGGGCTTCGGGGTTCTGCGGCGAGACGTTCGGAGCAGGGGCCGGCTGAGCAGGCGCGTTCTGGGCGTGCAGCGCGCCAGGGAGAAAAGCAAGAAGAAATGCGGCAAGTATCAGGGGTTTACTGCAGCGGCGCATAGTATCCGACCCGGGCGTGCACCGTCAGCGGGGGCAATCCCGGCGGCGGTGACAGCTTCACCTTCAATTTACGCCACTTTCCATCCATATTCAGGTCGTCGGTCTTGTAGCCAAGGACGTATTCATTTCGCAGTTCGGAGCTGATGCGGGTGGCGATATCGCCCATTTCCGAGAGGTCGTCGACGCGGAAGAGGCGTCCGCCGGAGTCGTTGGCAATGTCGTTGAGGAGCAATGGGCCGTTGCGCTCTTCGGGAGTGGCGGCGTCGGGATCGAAGATGCCCATGGCGTATATCTGGACGTCGGCTTCGCGGACAGCGGACCGGAGTTCGCCTTCGGTGTAGCGGCTGTTGTTATCGCCGCCGTCGGAAACCACGATGAGGGCGCGGCGCGGATACCTGGCCTGCTTCATTTTCTCGAGGCCGAAGTAGATGGCGTCGATCAGAGCGGTGCGGCGACCGGCGCGGACGGTGGCCAGGCTGGCCTCAACGGTATCGACGTCGGAAGTGAAGTCGGCGATGAGTTCGGGGCGGTCATTGAAGCCGATGACGAAGAATTCATCCGCTGGGTTGGAGGTCTTCATGAACTGGAGAATGGCGCCACGGGCGCGCACCACTTTGTCGTTCATGCTGCCGCTGAGGTCGAGGATGATGCCGACGGAGACGGGGGCGTCGTCGCAGGCGAAGGTGCGGAGGACTTCCGGGCGATTGTCTTCGTAGACGGTAAAGTTCTGCTTTTCGAGGCCAGTGACGAGGCGATCCATGGGATCGGTGACGGTGAGGGGGACGAGGACGAGATTAGTGTCGATGCGGAAAGTGATGCCGGTGCGCAGCGATGCGCCGACTGCGAGGGGTACGGCGTTGTCGGCCTTCGTGATGGGCGGAGGGATGTGGATATGGACCTCGTTCAGAGGGTCGTCGTCCTGCGCGAAGGCCGAAGACAGCACGAGCAGGGGAGCGATGAGAATGAGGAGCATGGAGCGAAAGCGGGACACGCGGAGCGCGCGCAGGAATGTGGAGAAGCCGGGACGGCCGGTCACCAACTGGAACGCAGAAGAGCACTGAGGGCTATCGGCAACAAGTCCGGGCCCCGATGGGGATACCATGGCCGAACCTCACCTGTGGAAAAGATACTGGCACGAAGCGAGAGGATGTGCAATAGCCAATTGGGGCTCGAATCAGGGAGATCAAATTTCGGGCCGTACAGCGGGACTCGCGCCGTGTTCCATTTTGCTGGGATGCGGGAAACCCGGGCGCGGCGCAGGTGGGAGGCAGATTTGCTTAGCAATGCGGGCGCATGATGGCGCGGGCGCGGGTGGGCGACAAATGCTGCGATAAAATCGGGGGGAACAGCGAACCCAAATGGCCCGAATCTATCCCTTCCGAGCACTGCGGTATAACCCGGCACAAGTCACCCCCCAGGACGTGGTGACGCAGCCGTATGACAAGATCACGCCGGCGATGCAGCAGGCCTACTACCAGCGCAGTCCGTACAACCTTGTACGGATCATCCTGCGCCTGCCGGAGCTCTTCGACAAAGAGGGCGACATTTATCTGAACGCGGCGCGGGACTTTGCGGCGTGGCGGGAGGCGGGGGTTCTGGCCCAGGAGCGGGAGCCCTGCATTTTCGCCTACTCTCAGCAATTCGCGGTGCCGGGGCAGCCGGGGGCGGTGCTTGAGCGGCGCGGATTTATCGCGCTGGGCGAGCTGTACGATTACGCGGAGGGAGTGGTCTTCCGGCACGAACAGACGCTGTCGAAGCCGAAGAGCGACCGCCTGAACCTGCTGCGGGCGACGCGGGCGCATTTCGGGCAGATTTTTATGCTGTACTCCGACCCGGCGCGGACGGCGGAGCAACTGCTGTTCGGCGATGAGGCTACGCTTCCGGACATCGAAGTGACGGACGAGTACGGAGTGCTGCACCGGGTGTGGAAGATCAGCGATACGGCGAAGATCAACCTGCTGACCACGTCGCTGGAGGACAAGAAGCTGATCATCGCGGACGGACATCACCGCTACGAGACGGCGCTGTACTACTCGAAGGAATGCACGCCGGGCGAGGAGAGCGAGGCGGCCGAGCGGACCAGCGGGGGACTGCCTCAGCCGCCGTATCCGGAGGCGGCGGCGATGATGACGTTCGTCAATATGGATTCGGAAGGGTTAGTAATCCTGCCGACTCACCGGGTGGTCTTCGGGCTGGAAAGCGACTGGCCTGCGCGGCTGGTGGAGGCGGCAGGGCCGTTCTTCGAGGTTGAACAACTGCCGGACCGCGACGCAACGGTGGCAATGGCGCGGCTGAGCGCGGTGCAGGACGGGACCGCATTCGTCGCGGTGACCGGCTGGGGCTGGTACCTGCTGAGAGCGAAGGCCGAGGCTGTGGATGAGACGCTCGCGGAGCTTCCGGCGAGGCAGCGGCAACTGGACGTAGTGCAATTGCACAAGCTACTGCTGGAGAAGCTGCCGGGGATTACGCCTGAGACCATCCAGGACCAGACGCACCTGCGCTATGTGCGGGATGCGGCGGAGGCGGTGGACCAGGTGGCGCGCGGCGAGGCGAATGTAGCATTCCTGATGAATCCCGTGACCATGGATGAACTGCGGGAGGTTGCGTTTGCAGGGGAAGTGATGCCCCAGAAGTCGACGGATTTCTATCCCAAGCTGCTGAGCGGTCTGGCCATCTATGCGCTGGATTGAAGCGAGCCTGGTGCTCGCATTGGTGGCTGGGCTGGGCCAGACCGCTCCTTCACCCCAGCGAGCAGGGTCGCCGGGGGCCCCGACGCAGCAACTTCCGGCGGTGCCTAATCCAGGGAGGCCGCTGGTGCAGCCGCAGTTCGTGGTGGTGCTGGATGCGGCGCACGGCGGGAGCGATACGGGAGCTCGTCTGGGCGACGGGGTCATGGAGAAAGACATTACGCTGGGGCTGGAGCGAAGGCTGCGGGCGGCGCTCCGTACGCAGGGCGTCGATGTGGTGACGACGCGGGATGCGGATGCGGATCTGCCGGCGCTAAACCGCGCGCAGGTTGCGAATCATGCGCAGGCGTCGGCGTGCCTGGTAATCCATGCGACGGCGACGGGGAGCGGAGTGCATCTGTTTACGTCGTCGCTGAGCCCGGCATCGGCTACCCCGGTTTTGCCGTGGCAGACGGCGCAGGCGGCCTATGTCACGCAGAGTTTGCGGCTGGAGTCGGAGATCGATGCTGCGCTGGCGCACGCCGAGGTTCCGGTAACGCTGGGGCGAGCGTCGGTGCAGCCCATGGACAGCCTGGCGTGTCCGGCGGTTGCGGTGGAGCTGGCGCCGCTGGTGGCGGGAAATACGACGTCGGCGCGGGCAATTACCGATGAGAAGTACGAAAATCTGGTGGTGAGCGCACTGGCGGCGGCGATCGGGTCGTGGCGGAACGACTGGAAGGACTGAGGATGACCCGCGCGCACAAAATCCTGCTCACGAGTTTGCTGCTGGCGTGCGTGGTGATGGCGGCGGTGCTGATCCGGCTGCGCAATCGGGCGCAGGACCGGCTGCAGGAAGAGGCGACGAGCGCTCCGTCGATGGGAACCGCGGCGGGAACGCCACCGAGCGCGGTGACGTTATACGTGCCCAACGATCTGGACGCCTCGCTGACGGCTGTCGAGCGGCAGATTCCGCTGCCGGCGGATGCCAACGCGGAAGCCCGGGTGCTGCTCGAGAATCTGGTGCAGGCATTTCACGCACCGGGCTCGACGCACCCAATGCAGGTGAGTTCGGGAGTGAATGAGGTATACCTGCTGCCGGCTCCGTCCGCTGCAGGGCAGACGAGGAGCGATGGCGAGCTGGCGGTGGTGGATCTGACGTCCGCGCTGGCGGCGGCGCAACCTTCGGGGATCGAGCCGGAGACGCTGACACTGCTGGCCATGCTGGCGACGCTGCACGCGAATATGCCGGCGATCACCGAGGTGCATTTCCTGGTGGATGGACAGCCGCGCGAGACGCTGGCCGGGCACGCGGACCTGACGCGGACCTATCTGGCGTCGGAGGCGAACCCGGAGCCGAATCCGCAGACAGCGCCGGCGGCGCCATGAGGATCGGGGTCTTTGATTCGGGCGTGGGCGGGCTGACGGTGCTGCGCGCGCTGGCGGAACGGATTCCGGGCGCCGAATATCTGTATTTGGGCGACACGGCGCGGCTGCCGTACGGGGCGAAGTCGCGGGAGACGGTGACGCGGTATGCGACGTCGAGCGCGCGATTCCTGGTGGAGCAGGGCGCGGAGTTCCTGGTGATCGCGTGCAACACGGCCAGCGCCCTGGCTCTGGATGCGATTCGCGCGGCCGTGCCGGTTCCAGTGCTCGGAGTGGTGGAAACCGGAGCGAATGCGGCCGACGCCAGCTCGCAGACGCGGGACGTGCTGGTGATTGCGACCGCGGCGACCGTCGAAAGCCATGCCTATGCCGCGGCGTGCGCGGAGCGGGGACTGCGCGCGATGGAAAAGGCGTGTCCGCTGCTGGTGCCGCTGGTGGAAGAGGGATGGATCGAGCATCCGGTGACGGCGGAGGTGCTGCACATCTATCTGTCGGAGCTGACGGCGCAGGCGCGGATCGAGGCGCTCGAGCCGGACACTCTGGTGCTGGGGTGCACGCATTATCCGTTGCTGCGGGCGCAGATTGAGCGCGTGGCGCATGAGTCGCTGCAGGTGATCGATTCGGCGCAGGTGACCGCGCAGCAGGTGGAGCAGATGCTGGACGGATCACTGTCACGCAGCGAGGGAGCTGGGCCGCGATTCTTTGCGACGGATTCGGTGATGAAATTCCGCGCGCTGGGCAGCCGCTTCCTGGGGCGGGGGATTGACGGCGTGGAGTTGGTTGACCTGGGGGGATAGGGCCTGAGCGCTACGACTGCGCGGCGACGACGACGGAGAGCTTGACATCGTGGATGATGCCGCCGGAGGTCCCGGTGACGAGGACGCTGTAGGTTCCCGCCGGGGTGCCGTTTGGATTCACAGGCGGCGGTGGCGTGCCCGATGAGCCGTGACTGCCGCAACCGGAGGCGGCGAAGGCGACAGCGACGAGCAGCAGCAGACTGGCGAGGATTCTCCCGTTACGGCGGCGCAGAGGAACGAAGACGAGCAGGGCAAGAGCGAACGTGGCTCCGCAGCGCGGTGCGAGCGTGCGGAGCTGAGAGCTTGTCGCGCTGGGATTGATGGCCGTGATGGTGAGGCTGGCGGTCGCGGTGCCATTGACGGTGATGGACGACGGGGTGATGGAGCAACTGAAAGTACTGGTTGAGGGCGCGCAGGATAATGCCACCGCTCCATTGAAGTTGTACAGCGATGTCATGGTGAAGGTGGTGGCAGCATTGTTGCCGGAAACCACGTTGATCTGGGGAAGGCCGGGCGAGAGGGTGAAGTCGGAGCCAGTTTGGGCGACAGTGAGCGGGACGGCGGCGCTGGTGGATCCCATGTAGTTGCTGTCGCCGGAATAGACGGCGGTGACCTCGTTCTGGCCGTTGATCGGGAAGTAGTCGGGAGGAAGGTCGATGGTGAAGGTGGCGGTGGCTCCGGTTGTGGCCGGGACCAGCGGCGCGAGGTCGGCGTAGCCGAAGCCGATTGAGGATCCGCCGGCGTAGAGGCTGACGTAACCGGTGGGGGCAATCGTGGCACCGGAGGGTCCGCTGACGGTGGTGGTGAGGGTTGCCGCCTGGCCGCCGCCTATGCTGGAGGGCGTGACGCTGAGCGTGGTGGTGGAAGCAGCAGGCGTGCCGGTCGGCGCGACGACGTTGAACTGACTGAGCCCGTTGCATTCAGCGGGATCGATGCAGGTGAATGCCTGGTAATTGTTATCGCCGCTGTAAGCGACGACGGGGGTGTACTCGCCGGCGGCCAGGTTGGGGAAGGTGAAAGAAGCGAAGGACATAATCGCGCCATAGAAACCGGGAGCAGGAGCCAGGGTGGCGGTCTGCGAGTATGGCGTGGACCATGTGCCCGCGTTGTAAGTTTCCAGATTCAGCGTAGCGGTGCCGCCGGGGGGGACCATGCCAAGGGGTGCGGTGCCGAGCGCGGCCTCGCTCCCCGCAAAAGTGGAGTATCCCTGGACCTGGGCGCTGATGGTGAGGCTGCTGCCGGCGTTGATGCTGTTCGAATAGTAGGGAGCAAAGGGAAGGCTGGCGTAGAGGGTGGTGTTCGTATAGCCCTGGGCGACGGTGAAGGTAACTGCCTTCGCGCTGGACGCCTCGAAGCTGTTGTCGCCGGCATAGCTGGCGCTGGCGGTGTGGCTGCCAACGGAGAGTATCGGCGTGGTCCAGGAGGAGATACCGCCGGCGTTCAGAGGATTCGTGACGGTCGAATTGTCGAGCGTGAAAGTAACGCTGCCGGTCGCAGCGCCGTCGGTCTGGCCGGAGGCGGCGTTGACGCCGATGGGTTGCGCGTTAAGGGTGACGCCGTCGCCATAAACGAGGTTCGTGAGGGTGGCTCCCTGGTCGGGGACAACGTTGAAGGTCAGCGTCGATTTTTCGGGATTGACGGTGAGGGTTTGTGGCGATGAGGTGCTGCCGGCGTAGGTCGCGTCGCCGCCGTACTGCCCGGTGAGCTGATAGGTGCCGCCAGGCAGGGTATCGAGGGCGATGGAGCCCGAGCCTCCGGTGAGGGTGATGGCGGCCTGGCTGCGGCTGGCTGCCTCATCGGAGGTGGTAAGGATGGAGACTGCGCCCGTCGGGATGCCGGAGCCGGGCGACGGGCGGACAGCGGCGCTGACGGTGACATTCTTGCCGTGCTGGACGGTTGCGGGCGAGAGTTGCAGCGAAGTGGTGGTGGCGGCGAAGGAGATGGCTCCCCAGTTGTTCACGAGATTAGCGATATCGAGGGAGCCGAGGCCGCTGGCCTGGTCGTAGCCGGGTCCGGCGGCGTAGACCGTGGATTCGCCCCAGTATGCGCCGAGGTCATCGATGCCGAGATCACAATCCGGCGCGCCGGATTGGCAGAGATCCCAGTTGCCGCCGTAGGCAATGTCGTGGAATGCGGTGGGTTTTTGCACCGCGAGCGGGTACAGGACGGCGTCGGCCTGGCCCTGGCGGCCGTATTTCTGATCGACGAGGGCCATGACGCCAGCCATGGCGGGCGCGGAGGCGGAGGTGCCGCCGACCAGATCGACGCCGAAGTTGCCGCTGGCGTCGGGGGTGCAGGCGCCCTCGTAGTCGCAGTCGGCGTACGCGGAGAAGTTGGCGCCGTTGGAGGCGAAGAGTGCGACGTCAGGGAGGTCACGGACGCCGTCGGCGGGAACGCCGGGACCGGTTTGCCATGCGGGTTTGGGGTAGCCGCCGGTGCAGGCGCTGGTGACGGAGTCGCGGGTGATGCAACTGCTGGCGCCGCCGCCGCCGGCAAAGATTTCTCCGCGCGGAAGGCCGGCGATGGCATCGAGGCCGAAGGGATCGTTCCAGACCTGCTCAGTGAGCGGAGCAATCAGCGAGCCTTTGGTGGTGGGATTGTTGGTGGCGGTCCAGTCATTGGAGGAGCTGGCTGCGCCGGAGGCGTAGTCGGAGTAGTAGAAGTCGGTTCCGCCGACAGCGACGTCCCAGGGCGTGGAGGCGACGCCGTTCACACTGAGAAAGAGAAAATAGCTGTCCGGGGACTGGCCATAATCGCCGGCGGCGACCAGGACGGTTTGGCCCTGGGCGGCGGCCTGCTCCCAGAGAGCGTACCAGATCTGGTTTTCGGCGGGCGTCATGTCGGCTTCGCCGCCGCCCCAACTGATACTGAGGATGTCGGCCTGATCGTCGTCGACGGCACGAAGCGAGGCGAGGGCGATGGGATCCTGGTAAGGCGAGCCGTTGGAGATGTAGAGGTCGATGGTGGCTGCGGGCGCGACGGCTCCGGCGATCTCGACGTCGAGATAGGTTTCGCCATCGCTGGGATTCCAGCCGGGATCCTCGCCGTCGATGATGACCTGAACGGGATTGGCGGGGAGTCCGAAGACGCTGCGGTAGGCGGCGGGCAGGCTGAGGTCGATGTTTGACTCGTCGATGATGCCGATGGTCACGCCGCTGCCGGTGACGCTGGCGCTGGAGAGCGGGCCGAGATCGTACTGCGTGGCGAAGTCGGCGGGCGCGAGCGCGTACTGGAGCGGGCTCCACGAGGGAGGGCCGGTGAAGTCGGGCTGGAACTTGCGGTCGAGAGAGTTCCAGGAAGCGCGGCCTGCGGTCTGGAGCTGCGAGGTGAGTCGAAAGTCGTTGAAGGGCGAGACGGCGGCAATGGCCGGGACGAGCGCCTGAGGAATGCGCAGCGGCGTGGCATTGGCGTGATGGGTGACGCCGTTGATCTGGTACTGATCGATGCGGGTGTGGAAGGCTGCGTTGAGCTCGCCGACAGTGCCGGAGAATTCGATGAAGCGTTTCGCTTTGGAGACGCGGCTCACACTGAATCCGGAGCCATTGAGCCAGGAGGCGGCGGCTTGGATGTCGGCGTCAGCGGGTCCGAACTCGGTTGCGATCTGCGCGGGCGTAAGCCAGTGATGGTACTGCGGCGAGCCAGGCGTGTTTAAGGCCCTGAGGTACTGCTGGAACGCGGCTTCGCGATCAGGCGGGCGGTTCAGCAGGATCAGCAGACGGCCGGTGGGCGTGGATTCACTGACCGGGCCCCGATCGTAGCGGGCCTTCGCGAGCGGATGCACGGTGCCAGGAAGCGTGGCGAGATGTGCGTCATCGATGGGCTGAGTGATGAGCGGGGTTGGGCGTTCCTGAGCGTTCAGCGAAGTGGAAAGGGCCCAAAATCCGATGAAGACAAAAAAAAGAGCTGCGACTCCAGACTGCGAACGTCGGCGCGGAGGCATGTTGGCGCTCCAATTATGTCGTTGGGGGCACTATACACCTGCGCGATGGAGAGCCGATGAGCGATAACTGCGCATTCGGGGACGTTCCTTTCTGGCGAGAAGACGAAGCAAATGTCCGGATGCTATCGCAAGAGTTTGGGCCGCCGCCGCCCACCCGCTCGACGCAACTGAGGCGGAAGCAGCCTCATCTGAGACTGAGAGACGCAAAGGCGCCTGGAACAGAGCGGTTACCGCAGTATCATGCGGGGCAGCAGCCGCAGGTGCGGTCCAGGACTCGTTGCGAGAAGACTGCTGGATCGTAAATTTGCGCGGGCAGGGCGTTCCCGGTACCATACATTGTCCGGAGAACCAAACTATTCAAGGAGATCAAGCCATGGCGGACGAAAAGCAGTCGAGCGGTTTCAGCTGGTTCCTCGCGGGGCTGGGAATCGGGGCCCTGATCGGAGTGCTGTACGCACCAAAATCGGGACGCGAAACGCGCGAGGGCCTGATGAACGGAGCACGCGAGGGCACGGATTACCTGAAGCAGCGCAGTCGCGAGGCCGCCGATCAGGTGAACGATCTGGTGGATAAGAGCAAGACCCAGGTGACGGAATACGTGGATCGCGGCAAGGAGTATCTGGAGCGGGGCCGCGCGCAGTGGGATGAATTCGTCAACCAGGGACGGCAGTTCATGAACGAGCAGACGGGGAAGGTGTCGGCAGCGGTTGAGGCAGGACGCCAGGCGTACCAGAGCAGCAGTGCCTCGCCGGAAAATAACAGCGCGGAATCAGCCTGAGAACGGGCGAGAATTGGAATTCGCGCGTGGCTGAACCTGCGGCTTCGCGCCGGGGGCTGGAGCGATGCACGAAATACCGCAGTGGGTTTACATCCTGTTTACCGCCGTCACGGCCTTTGGCGTATTGCTGCAAGCGGCTGTGCTGCTGGGCATGCTGATTGCACTGAAGGGCGCGCTGGGGCGGCTGGATCAGGTTTCCAGAATGGCCGAGGAACATGTGATTCCGACGCTGCAGTCGGCAAGAAAGCTGCTGGACGATGTTTCTCCGAAGCTGAAGACAGCGGCGCAGAATATGCTGCAGGTGAGCGAGACGCTGCGCAGCCAGTCCGGGCACGTGGGCGAGGCGGTCGACGATCTGCTGAAGAAGACGGAAGCGCAGGCGGATCGCATCGACGAGATGGTGACGGGCACGCTGAACAGCATTGCGCACGCTACGGCGACGTTACAACGCACTGTGGCGGCGCCGGTGCGGCAGGCGAACGCGATCTTTAACGGATTGCGGGCAAGCTTCGACGTCTTTCGCGGCGGGCGGGAGCGTGTGGCGCATTCGGCTGCGGACGGCGATCAGTTCGTATAGAGGCAGCCGGTGATCGGCAAAGAAAACTGAGAGTCGAAGCAAAATCCTCGCTGCGGCGGGGATTTTGTTTTTGCGTTGCCGGCGCCGGATAGCGGAGCCAGTGCTCAACCGCTGGGCAGCTCCGTGCATCCTAACGCCAGTGCAAGAGTTGCCGGCAGGAACGACCCAACAGGATGTGGAGGAATGCGTGGAGCAGCAGCCTGGGCTGGAGGCGCGCGCGCCGCTCTCCACCTACAGGCTGCAAATGCATGCCGGGTTCACTTTCGCCGATGCGGAGAGAGTGCTCGATTACCTGAAGGAACTGGGGATCGGTGACTGTTATGCATCGCCGATCTTCGAGGCGCGGCCGGGGTCGATGCACGGCTACGATGTGACGCGGCACGACCGGCTGAATCCCGAGCTGGGCGGCGAGGAGGGCTTCGCGCGGTTCGCGGCGCGGCTGCATTCGCTGGGCATGGGGCTGCTGCTGGACATTGTGCCGAACCACATGGGCGTGGGGAACGATTCAGTCTGGTGGCAGGATGTGCTGGAGAATGGGCGGGCATCGCAGTATGCCAGCTATTTCGACATCGACTGGGACCCGTTGAATCCGGACATGAAAGACAAGCTGCTGCTGCCGATTCTGGGATGCCAGTACGGCGAAGAGCTGGAAGCGAAGCGGATTCAGGTGGCGCTGGTCGGCGGGCAACTGCGGGTGAAGTACTTTGACCATCTGATTCCGATTGCACCAAGGGTGCTGCCGGTGATCTTTCCGGAGGCGGAGCTGGACGAGCTGGGCGTGCCACAGGCGTTTCGCGATTTGCTGCGGGAGACGGCGCATATTCCTCCGCACGACACCGCGGACGCGGCCCTGGCGGCGCAACGGCGACGGCAACTGGAGGAATTGCGGCCGAGGTTGCGGGCGGCGCTGGAGAGCGAGGAGATGCAGCCGGTGGTGGCGCGTGCGCTGGAGCGGATCAACGGCGTGGAGGGCGACCCGCACAGCTTCGACCGTCTGCATGAGCTGCTGGAGCAGCAACCGTGGCGGCTGGCGTACTGGCGCGTGTCGAGCCAGGAGATCAATTATCGGCGGTTTTTCGACATCAACGATCTGGTAGGCCTGCGCATGGAGAATGCGGAAGTGTTTGCGGCGACGCACTGCCTGATCCGGCGGCTGCTGGCGCGCGGCGAGGTGACAGGGCTGCGAATCGACCACGCCGACGGGATGTTCAACCCGCGGCAGTATCTGATCCGTCTGCAACTCCTGTACGTGGCGAGCCAGTGTTTTGGAGAGACGCCGCAGGATGATACGGGCGAAGACGGGATCGAGACGCAAGTGCAGGAGGAGACGCGCGGGCAGGACTGGAACTCTGCGCCGGGGCCGCTGTACGTGGTGGTGGAGAAAATCCTGGAGCCGAAGGAATCGCTGCCGCGGGAGTGGCCAGTGCGGGGGACTTCCGGCTACGACTTTGTGTACTCCGGGAACCAAATTTTTATTCGCAGCGAAAACCGGAAGCCGTTTACGGAGTTTCACGAGCAGTTGACCGGGTCAGTACGCGCCCCGGCGACGATTGTGTATAAGTCGAAGCTGAACGTGATGCGCAGCTCGCTCTCGAGCGAGGTGTACGTGCTGACGACGCTGCTGAGCCGGCTGGCGTCGGCGAACCGGCGGGCGCGCGACTTTACCGAGGACCTGCTGGAAGCAGCAATCCGCGAGACCATCGCATGCTTTCCCGTGTATCGCACGTACATCGACGAGCGCGGCGAGTATACGGAGCGGGATCGCGCGTTCATCCGGCAGGCGATTCGGCGGGCAAAGCAGCGGAATCGCGAGATGGACGCGTCGGTCTTCGATTTCCTGGAGAATACGCTCCTGCTGCACGGACGGGACGGCGAGGAAATCGATCAGCGGAAACTGTATTTTGCGCTGAAGTTCCAACAGCTAACCGGACCGGTGATGGCAAAGGGCGTGGAGGATACATCGTTCTACGTCTACAGCCGGTTTATTTCGTCGAACGACGTGGGCAGTTCGATGGATGCGTTTGGGATCGAGGCGGAAGAGTTCCACGAGACGAACCGCGGGAGACTGGAGCAATCGCCGGATGCGATGCTGGCCACTTCGACGCATGACACGAAGCGCAGCGAAGACGTTCGGAACCGGCTGAATGTGCTGTCGGAGATGAAGTTTCTGTGGCCGTCGACGGTACGGCGCTGGGTGCGCATGAATGCGAGGCACAAGCGCACACTGGAAGATGGCCGCCGGGCGCCGGATGCGAACGAGGAATATTTCCTCTACCAGACGCTGGTGGGTGCGTGGCCGTGGCGGATGGAGACGGCGGAGGATCGCAGGGCGTTCGTCGAGCGCATGGAGCAGTACATCACGAAGGCGTTAAGTGAGGCCAAGGTGAACCTGAGCTGGACGAATCCGAA
>JASIAO010000083.1 GCA_030041955.1 Acidobacteriaceae bacterium
GCGGTGAGGAGTGGGCGAGGGCGCAGGTGCGGCAGTTCAGCGAGCTGGTGCGGGAGAATTACACGCTGAGGTGAAGGGCAGGCAAAGCCCGGGTGCCGTTCGATTGTGCTCAGCCAGGCTCTTCGATCGATGCCTGGAGCGGCTCCGCCGTGCATGGACGGCCGTTGACAGAACGTGGCATTTGGGCTCCGGACCGATTTGAGTTTCAGGCCTGTTGCGGCAGGGGCGGATGCGCAGGCTGCTGCGTGGAGCCGCGGTGGACCCGCAGGTTGTCGAGCGCGTATTCGAGGTAGCGGGGCTCCATCTGCGGAACCTGCTCCATGAAACGACAAGTTGCGATTACCTGATCGACGATGAATTTAGGCTGATAGGCGGCCAGTTCGAGTCCTTTTTCTATTTCGATCCTGTAGACGATGGAATCGAAGGCCTCACTGGAAAGAGTGAGACCCGCCTTAGCGCACTCCGTCTCAAAGATGCGACGGAAAGACTCGAGACTCGGCGCGCCCACCTCGATTTTGTACGGCAGGCGACGGAGAAAGGCGGGATCCATCAGATCTTCCGGCTCGATATTCGTGGAGAAGATGACGAGTTCCTCAAAGGGAATGCTGAAACTCTTGCCGGTGTGGAGTTTGAGGTAGTCGACGCGGTTTTCGAGGGGGACGATCCAGCGGTTGAGGAGGGCGGTGGGGCTGACGATCTGACGGCCAAAGTCGTCGATGATGAACGTGCCACCCAACGCCTTGATATGGAGGGGCGCCTCGTAATAGTGGCCGACGGCGTTGTAGAGGAGGTCGAGCATCTCGAGGGTGAGCTCGCCGCCGGCAACCAGAAACGGCCTGCGGCAGGGAACCCAGCGGGCGTCGAGAATATCGTGGCGAACCGCCGGGAGTCCGCCATCGGTGAGTCCGGCGGGATCGACGGCGACGTGAATTGCGGGATCGAAGACGCGGATGATCTGGCCCTCGACGGCAATGGCGTAGGGTATGTAAATGATGTCGCTGAATACGCTGGCCAGGCAGCGGGCTATCGAGGTTTTTCCGTTGCCGGGCGGGCCGTAGAGCAGCATGGCCCGGCCGGAGTTCAGGGCCGGTCCGCACTTCTCGATGAGCGCGTCGTCGAAGGTGAGCGAGCCGATGGATTTGCGGATGCGATCGAAGGTGATGACTTCGTTGGTGAGCTTCTGGTGGATCACCTGGTCGTTGAACTGATCGAGAGGGACAGGCGCGGGACCGATATAGCCTACCTGTGCAAGGGCGTCGAGTGCCCAGCGCTTTCCCTCTTCAGTGAAGGCGTAGCTGGCGCCGCCCACACGGTCGGCCCCTCGCACACCCAGCGAGTGAAGCAGCTTGCGATCGACCGCCATCTGCACCAGTTCGTTCACCATACGGTTGGGGAGCATGATGGCTTCGGAGATCTGGCGGATGGTCTGCAGGCGGAAGGAGTAGATGAGCTTCATCATGAGGCCCATCAGGTCCACGCTGTCCATTCCAGTGGCAGCAATATCGGCGGGCTCGATGGGGAAGTGATGCAAAAATGCATCCAGTGCGTTCTGCGTGATTGCCCCAATGGCAACGAGGTTCTCGCCCAGCCGGCCGCCCTGGCTGGCCTGACGTTCGAGCGCCGTGGATATATCCGTGGCCGTGACCAGCCTGGCTTGGACGAGCAGATCTCCTAACTGCAATCGCGTAGCGATGGCATCCTCCTGGAATCGGTTGCGCTGTCGTCGTTTTGGGGAAGCGTCGCGCGCCAACGAGCGAGGTCCGTCGAATCCGATCGAACGGCCTTGATTTGTTGGCCTGACGAATTGAGCCTAACGCGCCGGCCGCCGGTCAGCCCATCCCTCTTCCGTGGAGTGGTCTCGGATTGATGACTGTTGTATTACCGGCTTTACGGAAGTCTCGGACGGCGGGTGCACGGAGGCTGACGCCCGATCATTTTGAGGCTTTTCGGCACCCGTTCGACTGCGTGCCTGCGGCACTTCGCTCGGCGCAGGCTCGAAGTCGTGCCCTGATACAAAGGCAGATCGCTGACCTGCGTTCGTGCCGTATCACCGGCTACCCGAAAGTTACGCAATCGTTAAAAGCGACGTGCGATGTTACCTAAGTTGTTACTCTCCGTCCCGGCGAAGATAGACCCGGGACAAAGAGCGCGTATATCATGCCCCTCAAGTTCAGGCCGCGTGGAGTCCGGCGCGGCACGGAACCAATCCATTCAGTTACAAAGCAAGGAGGGCGAGATGAAGTTTGCCGGATTGCGAACAACGCTGCTCTTCGCAGCCAGCGTACTGCTGGCGGCGACCGCATACCCGCAGGATGGTTTCCAGCTGCACAGCCCTGAATTTGAGAACAACGGCACGCCGCCGCTCTCGATGATCCTGAACGAGCAGAGCAACGGCGTCAATGTCTGCACGGCCAGCGGCGCCGCGGGCGGCGATCAGTCGCCGGAGCTCTACTGGACCCAGGCGCCCCCGAATGCGGTCTCGTTTGTGGTCGTCCTCTACGACACCACCGCCGCCTTTACCCACTGGGGCATCTACAACATCTCCGGCCGTGCGAATGGGTTGCCCCAGAACGCGGGCGTGGCCGGCAGCAAGTACGGCATGCAGATCGAAAATGATTTTGGACTGGGCGAGCAATATGACGGTCCCTGCCCGCCGGCCGGCGTGACGCCGGAAATTCACAACTATGTCTTCACGGTCTACGCGCTGAGCACCACGCTCAATCTGCCGGCGTCCGCGAACTTCCCCGCGAACGCTGAGACGCTGTATCACGCTCTGATCCAGGCGGGCGAGCGCGGCCAGATCCTCGGCCAGGCAAGCCTGACGGCGCTCTATTCCTCGACGCCGGGGACGGGCCACACCGACTGACTCTTGTCAACCGCTTCGCAAAGGCCTCCCGAAATAGCGGGAGGCCTTCTATTTCCGCAAGTGCCCGAGAAGGTAGAAGACCAGCGACAGGACCACGCTGAGCACGATGCAAGTCCCCAGCGGGAAATAGACCGCGGTGTGCTTGCCGCGCCAGGAGAAGTCGCCGGGCAGGCGGCCGAGAGGGATCCCAACGCGCCCCAGCAGCAGCACCACCACGCCGGCAGCGACGATGAACAGGCCAATTCCAATGAGCAGGCGGCCGAGATCGTTCATGAATCCAGTGTAGAGCCGGGATTCAACGCAGAAGCGGCGCAGCGGTCAGACAGTCCGCCGGCGGCGCGCGAACTCGCTGCGGTGGCGCGAGTAGCTGAAGTAGATGATCAACCCGACCCCAAGCCAGATGAAGAAGGCCATCCAGGTAAGCACTTCGAGGCCCATCATGAGCAGGATGCAGAAAATGATACTGAGCACCGGGAAGATTGGCCCAAGCGGGGCGCGGAAGGCTCGGGGCCGCTCCGGCTCGCGATAGCGCAGGATGAGCACGGCGACGGACACCAGCACGAAGGCAAAGAGGGTGCCGATGTTTGACAGGTTCGCGACGGTGCCGATGTCCAGCAGTCCGGCGGGGACGCCGACGACGAATCCGGCCACCCAGGTGGCGACGGCCGGCGTGCGGAAGCGCGGATGGACGTGCGAGAAGGTCGTCGGCAGCAGGCGGTCGCGCGACATGGAGAACCAGACGCGGGCCTGGCCGAGCTGGAAGACCAGAATGGACGAGATCATGCCCAGCATGGCGCCGATCAGCACGATCAGCTCCACCCAGTGCATGCTGCCGCCGCCTGGGGTGATGGAGAGCCGCCGCAGCGCGTTCACGACCGGCGCAGCATCGCCCATGATCGACTGCCAGGGCACGATGCCACTGAGGACAATGGCGACGCCGCCGTAGAGCAGGGTGCATGCCACCAGGGTGGCGAGGATGCCGATGGGCAGATCGCGCTGGGGATTCCTGCACTCCTCGGCGGCAGTGGAGACGGAATCGAATCCGATGTAGGTGAAGAAGATGATGGAGCCGCCGGACAGCATGCCGCTCCAGCCGTTGGGCATGAAGGGGTGCCAGTAGCGCGGCTTAATGAACTCGGAGGCCGCAAAGATGAAGGCCAGAATAGCGACGATCTTGACCAGAACGAGGATGTTGTTGGTTCTGGCCGACTCGCGAATGCCCCGCACCAGGACGACGGTGAGGATCATCACGATCAGGAAGGCGGGGATGTTGAATCCAAAGTGCCAGCCGGGGTTATAGAGAGTGTGCCCCTGGAAGTCCTGCAACCCGGTGGGCAGGTAAGCGGGGGAAATCCATCGCAGCGCAGGATGGATGCCGAACCACTCGAGAAGGGCTTCGACGTGCGCGGCAAACCCCACGCTGACGCTCATGTTCGAGAACGCGTATTCGAGGATCAGGTCCCAGCCGATGATCCACGCGATCAACTCGCCCATGGTCGCGTAGGTGTAGGTGTACGCCGAGCCGGCGATGGGGATCATGGAGGCGAGTTCGGCATAGCACAGCCCCGTGAAGACGCACACGACCGCCACCAGAACCAGCGAAAGGGCGAGCGCAGGACCTGCGCCGGGGCGGCCGGCCATGGCGCTGTGCGTGAGCAGGAAATGAATGAGCGGAGTGTTGGCGATCTCCGGCTTGTCGAACTTCTGGCCGGCCATCGCGGTGCCGATAACGGTGAAGATGCCGGAGCCGATGACGGCCCCGATGCCCAGGGCCGTCAGCGACAGCGGTCCGAGCGTCTTTCTCAGACTGTGGTGGGGATCTTCGGAGTCCGCGATGAGCTTGTCGATCGACTTGCGAGCGAGAAGCTGAGACCTGGTCCTGGTCTCTTCGGGCCGGGATGGTGCGGCGGGCTGGTCCGGCAACGACTGCTCCTGCGGAGAGATGAATGAATGCAGAGAGTGTAGCTGGTGAAGCGGTGCTGGCGAAAGGGGAATCGGCCGGAACCGGTCTCATCGGTGAAACCGGTTCCAGCCGGGAGTGGATTGCGGGGTGCGGCCTTAGCGCTTGCTCTGGCCGCGCGCGAGCTTCCTGACCTTCTTTTTCTGCGAGCCGCGCGGGGTGGTGCGCCTGGCTTTGGGGGCGGCCTTTTTGCGGGCCGCGCGTTTGACCTTCTTGCGTTCTGCCTTGTCTGCAACCGATTTGGTGTTTGCCATAGGAATCCTTTGTGCGCCAGATGATGGCGATCCTTTGCAAGGATAGATGAAGCGCGCACCGAATGGGAATTATGCGGAACGGGGCCAGGACGGATCGTGCCGCGGGGTGGGAGGCGGGCCGCTGACCTGAACGCCTATAATTCGGCTCCATGAAAGCGATTGCCCTTTGCCTGCTTGCCGCCGCCAGTATTGCTGCCGCGCAATCCTCAGCCTCCATGCCGGTTTCGGGACCAGGCGGGGAACGGCTGGGGTCGGTTTCGTTCGCGGTTTCCTGCTCACCGGCGGTGCAGGCAGCGTTTAACCGCGGAGTCGCCCTGCTGCACGATTTTTGGTATGCGGAGGCGCAGCCGCAGTTTGAGCGCATCGCGAGGGCCGATCCGGATTGCGCGATGGCGCACTGGGGAATCGCGATGAGCGTCTTCCACCAGATCTGGAACCGTCCGGATGCGGCGTCGATGAAGCTGGGGCGGGAAGAGATCCAAAAGGCGCAGTCGCCCGCGGCGAAGACGGAGCGCGAGCGGGAGTATATTGCGGCGCTGGCGGTGTTTTATGAGCCGGATTATCCCGACTACATGGGGCGGGTGATCGCGTATTCGAACGCAATGGGCGCGCTCTACAGGCACTATCCCGGCGATGTGGATGCGGGCGCCTTCTACGCGCTGTCGCTGCTGGCGGCGGAGGCTCCCACGGACACGAGTCTGAGCCAGGAGCACAAGGCGATGGCGGTGCTGGCGCCGCTCTACGCGAAGTATCCCGACAATCCGGGACTGGTGCACTACATCATTCATTCCTGCGACAATCCGCCAATGGCGCAGGAGGGACTGGCCGCGGCGGAGCATTACGGGGAGATCGCGCCATCGGGGCCGCACGCCACGCACATGCCGGGGCACATCTTTGCGCGGCTGGGCATGTGGCAGCCGGATATCCACGCGCAGATTGCCTCGATTCAGGCTTCGGAAGCCGCCGAGGCGCGACACGAGAGCGGCATCATGGACGAGCCGCATTCCTGCGACTTCCTGATGTACGCGTATTTGCAGAGCGGGCAGGACGCACGCGCGAAGCAGGTGCTCGCGAAGAGCGTTTCCGTGGTGAACCGCATTGCGGCAATGCCGGGCATGGGAAGCGGGTATATGTCCGATATGGGCGGGTACTATCGGACGAAGTTTCCGGTGTTCTACGCGCTGGAGATGCGCGACTGGCGGAGCGCAGCCGCGCTGCAGCCGGTGCCTGGAGCTCTGCCGGCGGACGCAGCCATGACCTGGTGGGCGCGCGCGATTGCCGATGGGCATCTGCGCCGGGCGGAAGAGGCGCAGGCCGATCTGGCCCACTTCGATGCGCTGATGAGCGAGGTGCGCAGGGGCAAAGATGCTTATGTGGCCGATTCGACGGGATCGCAGATTCAACGCGACGAGGTCGTGGCCTGGAGCAGCTTTGCGGCGGGACAGTCCGATGACGCGCTCAAAGAGATGCGCGCGGCTGCGGACCTGCAGGACAAAGTGGGCCAGGGAGAAGTGGACATCCCCGCGCGGGAAATGCTCGGCGACATGCTGCTGGAACTGCACCGCCCGCAGGAGGCGCTGGCGGAGTATCGCGTGTCGCTGCGGCTGAGTCCCAACCGCTTCAACGGGCTCTACGACGCCGGCACTGCCGCGGAAGAGGCCGGGGACAAGACCGCCGCGGCGGATTACTTCGCGGCGCTGCTGAAGTCGACCGATGACGGCGCGCACTCATCCCGGCCCGAGCTGGCTCGCGCGAGGAGCTTCCTTGCAGGCAGCGCAGTTGCAGTCAATCGGCGCGGTCAGCCGTAAGGCGGCGGATCCGCGATCCGGGAATCAGGCTTTTTCGAGGTTCGCGAACTTTTCCACCAGCTTTTTCACGCCGAATCGCGCAAACTGCACGGAGATCTTCGCGTCTTCTCCCTCGCCTTCGCGCCGGAAGACCACACCCTCACCATATTTAGGATGGCGCACGCGCTGTCCGCTCCGGAATCCTCTGGCGCCGGTGGGCTCGGGAACGTCGATCTTCGGCCTGGAGGTCTTCGGCGGAACGCCGCCGCGTCCGGAGAAAAATCGGGCGATGTTGTCGACGGAGTCGCCTTTGACTGGAGGCGCCGAACGCGCGCCGGAGGGCGCGTTGACGAGACGGCCGCGGGCGGAGAAGTCGGGACGCTGCCGACTTGGCGAAGCGCTCTGATCTTCATCTTCGTACGAGTAATGGCGGTTCGAGAAGTCGTCCCCGCCGCGGCCGAAGCGCGAGGGTGTCTCTGTGTAGTCGGCCGCGTATCCGCCCCACGATGCGGGACGGTTGCGTCCGCTGCTGAGGTCTTCGATCAGGTGCTGGGGGATCTCCTCGAGAAAGCGCGAGGCGGTCGATGGCTCGGGCATGTCGTTGCCATAGCGGCGGCGATAGCGCGCGCGCGTGACCACCAGCGCATCCATGGCGCGCGTGAGGCCCACATAGCAGAGGCGGCGCTCCTCTTCCATCTGCGTGGGATCGTTCAGCGAGCGCGAATGCGGGAAGAGACCCTCCTCGAGGCCGGCGAGCACGACCAGGGGAAACTCCAGGCCCTTCGCGGCGTGCAGGGTCATCAGCGTCACGCGCGCTTCAGGATCGTACTGGTCGGCGTCGCTGACGAGCGCCGCGTGGTCCAGGAACTCCGCCAGCGTCTCGCCGCGCTCCTGCGCATCCTGCGCGGCGTTGGCCAGTTCCTTCAGGTTCTCGATGCGGGAGAACGCTTCCGGCGTGCCCTCCTCTTCGAGGGAGCGGATATAACCGGTGCGGTCGATGAGGAACTTGATCAGCTCCGGCAGCGTGGCCGCAGCGCCGGGCGCGCGGAAGCCGGGGACGGCTTCGGGAGCAGGTTCAGCCGGGGAAGACCCTTCCTGCGGAGCAGCGTGGGGCACCGGCGGTTCTGCAGAGAAGACGCTGAATGTGGCCGGATTGAACTCCGCATCTTCCGCCGTCTCGTCGCCATGCGTCAACGCCAGCGTCGCCTGGGCGGCATCGCCGAAATTGAAGCTGACGTCCGCTTCCTCGGTGGGAGCCGCAGGCTCTGGGGCGGACGCCAGGTCTGCCGCAAGCTTCTCCGCGAAGCCGGGAGCGAGGAGCGCGCGCGCATCCAGAATGATGCGCTGGAAGGTATCGAGCGCCGAGAGCGCCCGCGAGGAGAGCAGCTTTTCCTGGAGCGCGCGAGAGATCCCCGTCCACAGGCTCGATCCTGTTTCCAGCGCGATGCGCTCCAGCGTCTCCATCGTGGTCTTGCCAATGCCGCGCGCCGGGGTGTTGACGATGCGCTGCAGCGCGATCGAGTCGTGCGGGTTCTGCACGAGCTTGAGGTAGCTGAGCAGATCCTTGATTTCGGCGCGCTCGTAGAACGAGAAGCCGCCGACCATGGTGTACGGGATTCCGTAGCGGCGCATCGCCTCTTCCACCAGGCGCGATTGCGAGTTGGTGCGGTAGAGTACCGCACATTTCGGCTCAGCCTGATCTTCCGCCGCTTTGCGCAGATATTTCTGGATGGTGTCGGCGATGAAGAGCGCCTCGTTTTCGCCGTCGGGCGCTTCGTAGTAGCCGATGAGCGCGCCGCCTTCGCGCGACGTCCACAGGCGCTTGCCCTTGCGCTGCGAGTTGCGCGCGACCACCGCGGACGCGGCCTCGAGGATGATCTGCGTGGAGCGGTAATTCTGCTCGAGGCGAACGGTTTTTGCGCCGGGAAAATCCTTCTCGAACTCCAGAATGTTGCGGATATCCGCGCCGCGCCAGGAATAAATGCTCTGATCTTCGTCGCCGACGACGCAGACGTTCTGATGCTCGCCGCCCAGCAGCTTCATCAGCTCATACTGGGGGCGGTTTGTGTCCTGATATTCGTCGACGAGCAGATAACGATAGCGGCGGTTGTAGCGCTCGCGGGTTTCCTGCGAGACTTTGAGGACGCGCACCGCTTCGAGCAGCAGATCGTCAAAGTCGAGCGCGTTGGCCTTGAACAGCTCCTTGCGGTAGCCCTCGAAGATATGCGCGACGCGTTCGCTGATGGGGTCCGCGGACTGCAGGTAGTACTCCTGGGGATCGATCATGTGGTTCTTGGCCCAGGATATCTTCGAGAGCACCACGCGCGGGGTGAGCTGCTTGTCGTCGAGGCCCATGCGGCGCATGACGGCCTTCACCACGGCCTGCTGGTCGGTCTCGTCGTAGATGGCGAAGGAGCGCGTGAGGCCTTCGTTGCCTGTGCGCAGGACCTCGATATCGCGGCGCAACAGGCGAACGCAGAACGAATGAAAGGTGGAGATGAGCGGCCTGGCCAGCGAGCTGTGGCCGATGAGCTTCTCCACGCGTTCGCCCATTTCCGCGGCGGCCTTGTTGGTGAAGGTGACGGCCAGGATCGAGTCCGGCGCGATGCCGCGCTGGTCGATGAGATACGCGATCCGGTGCGTGATGACGCGGGTTTTGCCCGAGCCTGCGCCGGCGAGGATCAGCACCGGGCCGTCGACGGCCTCGACGGCCTCACGCTGCTGCGGATTGAGGTGTTGAAGGAGATGCTGCAAAGGGAGGTCCGCTCTCTTGTATTTTAAAACCGGTCTCATGTGTGGATTTGCGGCTCCCGCGAACGACGTGAGACTCGCTTCGGCGGCGGGTCTCATACCTGGTCCAAATTGGGTCCGGACTGCATGAGACCGGTTCCCGCCGGCCTGCAAGGTGCTAGTTTTCTGGTATGGCGCTGCTCGAGGCCAGCGATCTGACGAAGAGCTACGGGCGCGGGGATCACGCGACGCGCGTGGTGGATGGCGTGTCGTTCTCGATCGCGCGCGGCGAGACGCTCGGCCTGGTGGGCGAGTCGGGCTCGGGCAAGAGCACCA